>CAYLWC010000033.1:26337-27023 GCA_964387265.1 uncultured Vampirovibrionales bacterium
TTGCATGCCTAACGCGCATTCTCCGCTCTCTTCATCCCATAAGCCTTACCCGCGTTCCCTGCGTTACCTGCATTACCAGCGTTCCCGGCATTTCCTGCGTTACCTGCATTCCCGGCGTTACCGGCGTTACCGGCGTTGCCTGCATTACCCGCATTGCCGCCGCCACCGGCACGGAGCGGGTTACCCTGGCCAGCCATAAAGCCGCCACCTGTGATATACTCAATGGCCTTCTCATAAGCGGCTTTGTCTTTAACAGACTTATTACCCAGGGCATCTCTACCATCGGCGCCAAATACCTGGTTCAGCTGTAAAGTACCCCGATCCAATGCGGCGGCTACAGCACCCAGAGTTTCAACGTCCTTGTTCCCAACGCCGCCTTTAACGAGATCGCCGTTTCCGGTCGCTTCCAACAGCTGCTTTAATTTACCATTATCATAGTTCTCGCCACCATTTTTATATGTGGCCGCCACCAACCGGAACATGTCGCCCGGATTGCTGGTATCCAACTTTACATTGGCATAAGCGGCGGCATCTTTGGTCCGACCACCGAGTTTAAATTCCGCCGCGTAGTTGGTAATAATATCCCGCTGGGCTTGTTCAATAGAGACAGCACCATTGGCGGTAATTTTCTTACCATTGACGTTTCCGTTTTGATCAACGGCACTAATATAGCGTTGTGCGGATTC
>CAYLWC010000034.1:0-26529 GCA_964387265.1 uncultured Vampirovibrionales bacterium
GTTGGTGTTGGCGTCGGCGTCGGTGTTGGTGTTGGTGTTGGGTATGGCGAAGGCGTCGGCGTTGGTGTCGGCGTCGGGGCGTCACACTTGGGTTTCTTGGGCTTGGATGGACGTTCAGGTTTTTCTGGCTTATTGGGGCCACAATCGTTGTGTTTTTGACCTTTTCGAGGCCGTTCTAGGGTGCGCTCATTCCCGTAATGTAGACCAGGAACCGGGTAATAGTTCCACTGGTGTTTTTTATTGGTCTGGGCACTGATATGGCCACTCATGTTGTAGGAGGGCTGGTTTTCCTGAACCTTGCTGTTTTGGGCGTTTCCGCTGCCCGAACTTTGCTGGCTTTTCTGATTGGCTTTCCCTTGTTGGGATTTTTTAGATTGATTGTGCTGCTTTCCAAAGCGATCATTGGAAAAGGGTCCCTGGTTAATCCGGCTCATTGCGTGTCTCCATCCTTCTATTTTCTGCCTTCTCCCTAAACAGACTGCTTTCCTGAACTCCTCGAAAATCCGTCCGTGTTTCTATGGAGATGGCGACTGCTCTTGTCTTGTTTTCGTTGCTTTGGAGAAAAAGTTAAGTAAGTGCGTAATGTTCTGTAACAAATATGAGGATGACCTCCTGACCGGTACAGGGTTAGATAAGTGTCTAATGAAATCTCCCTGAATGGGGAATACTTTTTGTTTTAGGCCTGGCGTATGATGAAAGAATCCGTTTTTCAATGGTAAAGCTGACTTTGTTACCGGAGTACTCACTTAATTCACTGGTTTATCGGTGAAGGAGAGGACCCTGTCGATGGAATTTTTACCAAGAGGCCCAGGCAACAGTGGTTTTTGTTAGCCCTGGGTTAGCCTCGATTAGCGATAACCTGGATAAAAGCGATAACCTGATAACAACACGGATGGAGGGGTTTGTATGCGCTTGAAAGATTTGATGATTCAAGATGTAGAGATTATACGTCCTGGAGAATCCGCTGAAACTGCATGGAACCGGATGAACCTCAGCGGGATTCGGCATTTAGTCGTCATGAATGAACGTAATAGCATTGTCGGGGTCATTTCGGACCGGGATCTGGGGGGCAGTAATGGGGAACAGGTTCGATACGGTCGTCGGGTGGATGACCTGATGACAACCGACATCGTTACGGCCAACCCGGATACCACGGTTAAAGACGCGGCCAATCTCTTAAGGGGATACGCGATCAGTTGCCTGCCCGTGCTGAATGATAACGGGAAGCTGATTGGCATTGTTACGGTGACGGATTTGCTGGAAGTGGTCGGGCAGAAAAGTGCCAAGGTCATTCGGCAAAAAACCACCCGGCCCAATATCAGGAGTATGCCACCGACCTCCAGACGGCGCCCCTAGCCTGATTTACTATTTGGCTATTAGTTTCTGGAAGTGGCTGGTGTTTTTGCGCGGGCATACCTTCCCATCAGAATGGCCTCATCCAGAACATGCCCATGCATGGCTGTTTCCAGCTCTTCCTTAGTGGCGCCTTCTTTCAGGTTGAGTTTCTGATCCAGGGCATACAACTTGAAATAATACCGATGCGTCCCGGAAGGCGGGCAGGGACCTCCATACTCCAATCTCTTAAAGTCGTTGGTGCCCAATGTGCCTTGGGGCGTTTTTGTTCCTTCAGGAATTTCCTGGATTGAAGGGTCCAGGTTCCATAGAATCCAATGATCCCAGGTTCCTTTGGGGGCGTCCGGGTCATCAACAATAAGAGCGAAACTTTGGGTCCCTTGAGGAACCCCGTCTATTTGAAGTGTTGGGTTGATATCCTCGCCGTCACAGGTGTATCTTTCCGGGATCATACCTTCATGCTCAAAACTTGGACTGCTCAATCTCAAAGACATGGCGTTTCCCTCCATTGCATGATTGCTTGGGTAAGGGTTGCTTGACTTCAGATCCTGGCACGACGTCCAGACAGGACAGCTGACCACCAGACTGACAGTCAGAATGGCCAAATACCGTGGTGATTTGCTTTTGAGTTTATAGAATGGCGTCATGAAACTCCTGCTGTTCAAAAAGACGTTAACCTGATGAATATTTGCGCGCCACGATGATATTTTATTTGATTTATGGGGTTTGACAACCTGAACGTGAATGTCCTTGATGTTGACTGGTTGGGTATCGTCAACTCAGGGCTTGGGTTGTTACCGTGTGCAACGATGTGATGACAACGGGCTTTGCTTTTGATACAAGTGAATAAAGACAAGAGTAGGCTATTATTTCTGGGAATTCACCCGCGATTACGAATAATTGATTGCGCGCCGTAAAGCCCAATTAGACCGACTGGCCCGGATAAGGCCATTTGAGATTGCATCTTACTTATTAACGGCGTCGGAAGGAGGGATGATGAGGACCGGTGTATCATCTAAAAAACGCTTAACCCAACGGTATGAGATGCCCTTTGGTGCGACAGTTACGGAGGAAGGGAACGTCCACTTCCAGCTATGGGCGCCAGAGGCGAAAAAAGTTGAACTTTGCCTTGTGGAAAAAAATGATCGAGGCAGGATACTCGAGATGGATGTGGATGAGCAAGGTTGGTACCGGCTGATAACGGATCAGGCTGGTCCTGGAACACTCTATCAGTACAGAGTTGATGAAGATTTAATGGTGCCGGATCCAGCGTCCCGTTATCAGCCGCAGGATATTCAGGGTCCCAGCCAGGTGGTGGATCCATCGACATTCCAGTGGACCGATCAGACATGGACAGGCCGTCCCTGGGAAGAGGTGGTATTGTACGAGCTTCATGTCGGTACTTTTACGCCGGAAGGCACATACACCGGGGTGAAAAACAAGTTGGACTACCTGAAAGAGATAGGCGTTACCGCTATTGAACTCATGCCGATCGCTGATTTCCCCGGAGAAAGAAACTGGGGATATGATGGCGTGTTGCCCTTTGCCCCGGATCACACGTATGGAACTCCGGACGAGTTGAAAGACCTCATTCAGACAGCCCATGAAAAAGGGATTATGGTTTTTCTGGATGTGGTCTACAACCATTTCGGGCCTGAAGGGAATTATTTATACGTCTATGCCCGGAATGCTTTCTTTAACGACAGTCACCACACCCCTTGGGGAGCTGCCATTAATTATGACGGTCCCAAGAGCCGTACTGTGCGGGACTTCTTTATCCATAACGCGTTGTACTGGCTGGAAGAATTTCATTTTGATGGCTTGCGGCTGGACGCGGTTCACGCCATTCGGGATACCTCAACGCCTGATATCCTGGAAGAACTTGCCGAACGGGTTCGGAAAGGCCCAGGGGCGTCGCGCTATATTCACCTGGTGCTGGAAAATGACAATAACCAGACGCGCTACTTGGGAACACCCTCAGGAGAAAGTGTATCGGAGCAGCCTGCCCTGTATAATGCCCAGTGGAATGATGATATCCACCATGCTCTGCATATCCTGCTGACCCAGGAAATAGATGGGTATTACGCTGATTATACGGAAGAATCCTCTTTTTCCTCTCCCATTCAGCATTTGGGCCGTTGCCTGGCTGAAGGGTTCGCTTATCAGGGAGAGCCTTCCGCATACCGTGGGGTGGATAGCCGGGGAGAATCCAGCGTACACCTCCCGGCTACGGCATTTGTGTCTTTTATCCAGAACCATGATCAAATCGGTAACCGGGCTTTTGGCGAGCGGTTGTCATCTATCTCCGAGCCAGATAATCTGAAAATCGCGGTGAGCATTTTACTTCTATCCCCAACGATACCGCTGATGTTTATGGGAGAAGAGTGGCGGGCGCGTCAGCCATTTTTATTCTTCTGCAATTTTGAAGGGGATCTGGGTCCGCTGATTACCGAAGGGCGCCGTCGGGAGTTTGCGCTGTTTAACGAGTTCAGCGATCCGGACAAGCGGGAGCAAATCCCGGATCCGGAAAGTGAAGGCACTTTCCTGAAGTCGATTTTGAACTGGGATGATTTGGACCAACCCTGGCATGGGGATTGGCTCAGTCTTCATAAAACATTGCTGGAAATCCGGCGTCGGGAACTCATCCCTCGCTTAAAAGAGATGTCGGGTGGACAAAATACCTACCAGATCCTGGGAAATCAATCATTAAAGGTTAGCTGGACCTTGGGCGATGGCTCCCGTTTGGGTGTGTTGTGTAACTTCGGCCCGGAAGATTGCGCCATTTCCCAGGCCGTTGTCCCGGCTGGTGAGGTGTTGTATGAAAGCATTGTTGATGCCGCAGGGCAAGTGAATCATGGGCGTATACCTGCTCATTCCGCAGTCTGGTACTTAATGAGGAAATCGTAAATGCCTGTCATTGACAGAAGTACTCGTCATTTGGCTGATGCTCTAGGAATTGAACCGGAATATACCGATGTTTTCGGGAAGAAGCACCGGATCTCGGAAGAGACGCTCAAGAGAATGATGGAAACCTTTGGCCTGAAGACCGATGGTTCTGCCGATGCCTTGCGGAAATCTCTGGAGAATTTTAGACTGGCGCAGGAAACACAAACGCTGGACCCGGTACATGTACTTCTTCAAAGTCGGCATCCGGCGATATTTACGGTTCGAATCCCGGAAGAGGCCTATAAAAAAACGTTTTACTGGACACTGACCCAGGAGGATGGATATGTCCACACCGGTTCTTTCTGTCCGGCGGAACTGAAATACGAGGGGCGGATCAAAATAGGTTCCGGGCATCATATCGGGCAGTATCGCTTCCAGTTGCCGGTTCATCCGCCATTGGGCTATCACCAGTTTCGCTTGTACGGTGAGTTTGATGGACGGGAAATTCAGGGTTCGATGGAACTAATCGTCGCTCCGGAACGGTGCTATCTACCTCGGATGCTGACAGAGAACAAGCGGATCTGGGGTATGGCGGCGCAACTCTATAGTGTTCGTTCTCGCAGGAATTGGGGGATTGGTGATTTTACCGATTTATTAACCCTGGTAGACAGCGCGGCGGAACATGGCGCGGGCGTACTGGGGCTGAATCCGCTCCATGCTCTGTTCCCCCACAACCCTGAGCATGCCAGCCCTTACTCCCCATCCAGCAGGCTGTTTTTCAATGTGATGTACCTGGATGTGGAGGCCATCCCAGACTTCTCTGAGTGCGAATCGGCGCAGAACCTGGTGTTCTCTCCCCTGTTTCAGGAAAAACTGACTCACCTGCGAGAGGCTGAAATGATTGATTATGCCGGTGTGGCGGCTGTTAAATTCCAGGTTCTGGAAATGCTTTATCAGTCTTTCCGGGAGCGACATCTGGCCAAAAACTCCCAATGGGCCCAAGAGTTTCATGCGTTTGTCCGGGAAGGGGGCAAACGGCTGGAAAGCTTTGCGCTGTTTCAGGCTTTGCAAGAGCGTTTTCACAAGGAGGATCCCAATGTCTGGGGGTGGCTGGTCTGGCCGGAAACATATCGGGATCCTGAAAGTGGGGCGGTGAGGGAGTTTGCTTCTGCCAACCGGGAGCGCATAGAATACTACATGTACCTTCAGTGGCAGGCGGATACCCAGTTGCATAATGCCGGTATTCGCTCATTGGAACGTAGGCTCCCTGTGGGAATGTATCTGGATTTGGCGGTTGGCGCGGATCGGGGGGGAGCAGAAGTCTGGTCCAACCAGGATCTTTACGCGTTGGATACGGCCGTGGGAGCCCCTCCCGATGAGTTAAACCAGAAGGGCCAGAACTGGGGCTTGCCGCCTATGATTCCAGAACGTTTGCGACAAGCGGCGTATCGTCCTTTTATCGAGATTCTTCGAGAAAACATGAAGTATGCCGGGGCGCTGCGCATTGATCATTTTATGGCCCTGATGCGTCTTTTCTGGATACCGGAGAATATCCCGTGCGCCAACGGGGCTTATGTCCGGTATCCGTTTGAGGATATGCTGGCGGTTCTGGCGTTAGAGAGCCAGCGGAACCAGTGTCTGGTTATTGGGGAGGATCTGGGGACCGTTCCGCCGATGGTACGGGAAAAAATGCAGGAATGGGGAATTCTCTCCTACAAAGTGTTCCTGTTTGAAAAGGAGAATGAAGGCGATTTTAAGCCCCCCAAAACTTATACGCCACAGGCTTTGGTTACGTTAAGCACTCATGACTTGCCAACACTGGGTGGTTTTTGGCAGGGAGAGGATATTCAGCTTCGGACAGAGCTGGACTTATACCCAAGCAAGTCTCTGCGAAACCGTCAGATTAAAGAGCGGTTTCTGGAACGGATGGGCATTCTGGCGGCCTTAGAAAAAGAGGGGCTTTTACCGGATGAGACACCCATGGATCCGGCCCTGATTCCGGTGATGACCCCGGAACTGTCCAGGGCGATCCATGTCTTTTTGGCCCGGACCCCATCAATGATGCAAGTCGTACAGTTTGAAGATATTCTCCAACAAACAACCCAGGTTAATATGCCGGGAACCGTGGACGAACATCCCAACTGGCGTCGGAAGCTGACGGTTTCGCTGGAAGATATCCTGGAATATAAAGGCTTTCAGATGTTGGTGGAAGCCTTAAATGAAGAACGGGAGTCACCGGCGCTGATGAAGTCCGAAAAAACCACCGGAATTCGGGCTATCATCCCTCAGGCGACGTATCGATTCCAGTTTAACAAGAGTTTTACTTTTAAGCATGCCACGGAACTGGTTCCCTACTTGAGCCGTCTGGGAATCAGCCATTGTTATGCCTCACCGCTGCTGACCTCTCGCCCAGGGAGTCCTCACGGGTATGATATTACCAACCACAAGGAACTGGATCCGGAAATCGGCACGATTGATGAGTTCAACGAGTTTGCCGCCACCTTAAAACAGTATGGGATCAGCCTGATTTTGGATCTGGTACCGAATCACATGGGGGTGGGACCGGATAATCCTTGGTGGGTGGATGTTCTGGAAAACGGCCCGGCTTCTGCCTATGCCGGATATTTTGACATTGACTGGGACCCCCTGAAGGAAGAGCTGCATGGAAAGGTATTGATTCCGATTCTGGGCAGTCCTTACGGCCAGGTTCTGGAACGCGGTGAGCTCCATTTGCATTTTGACGCGGCGCTGGGGAAGTTCTACCTGAAATATTACGAACATGAATTTCCTATTAACCCCTTGTCGTATCCGATGATTCTGGAGCACCGCCTGGAGGTATTGGCTGCCCGCCTGGGCAATACCAACCCGGTATTTCTGGAATACCAGAGTATTTTAACGGCGCTGAAACATCTGCCAGTGCATACGGAGCATGATCCCGAACGAATGCAGGAACGGATTCGGGAAAAGAACATCGCTGCCCGTAGATTGTCGGATGTCTGCCAGCAGAGTATTGAAATAACCGAGTTTATTCAGGAAAACTTATCGGATTTTGAGTATCACAAGGATAACCCAGCAAACCGGGGTCGCCTGCACCGCCTGCTGGAAGCGCAGGCATACCGACTGGCGTTTTGGCGGGTGGCGCTGGATGAAATTAATTACCGCCGTTTTTTTGATATCAATCATTTGGCCGGTGTTCGGATTGAGGATTTCCGGGTCTTTAACGACACCCACCAGTTGATTCTGGAATTGGTCAGCCGGGGACAGTTGCATGGCGTGCGAATTGATCACCCTGATGGGCTCTATGATCCAGGGCAGTATTTTCAACGCTTTCAGGAGCATGCCAGTCGGGCCCTGGGGCAAGACATCCACTTGCAAGGCACCCTGCTTAGCTCTGTTCGCCTGCCTTTTTACATGGTGGTAGAAAAAATTCTGGCGCCGTTTGAAAAGCTCCCCGAGACTTGGGCAGTCCATGGAACCACGGGATATGAGTTTGCCAACGCGGTGAATGGGTTGTTTGTGGATTCCCGCCATGAGAAAGAGTTTACCCGGATTTATCAGCAGTTTATCGGACGGGAAATTGACTTTGAAGAGTTGGTTTACCATTGCAAAATGTTGATCATGCGCACCTCCATGACCAGTGAGATGAGCGTTCTGGCCCATCACCTGAACAAGATTTCTGAAACCGATTGGGGAACCCGTGACTTTACCCTCAATAGCCTCAGAAACGCCCTGATGGAAGTGGTGGCCTGTTTCCCGGTGTACAGAACTTATATTGCGGCTGGAGAAGTCAATGGGGATTTTGGTTTTCGGGTCAGCAAGGAGGACAGAAAATACGTCCATTGGGCAATCAGCTTGGCCAAAAAGCGAAGTACGGCCATTGATACCTCCATTTTCGACTTCATCCAGAATATCCTTTTACTGAACTTCGGGCCAGAAAAAGATGAAGATTACCGGCGGACCGCGGCGGAATTTGCTATGAAGTTCCAGCAATATACCGGCCCTGTGATGGCCAAGGGCATGGAAGATACGGCATTTTACCGTTTTAACCGGCTGGTGTCGCTGAATGAAGTGGGTGGGGAGCCAGACCAATTTGGCTTGTCCGTTGCCTTGTTCCACTATAAAAATCAAGAGCGGGCGCGTCGGGTTCCTTATACCCTGCTGAATACTTCCACCCACGATACCAAGCGATCAGAGGATGTTCGAGCGAGAATTGATGTAATTTCCGAAATCCCCGATGAGTGGCATCAGGTGGTATACCAGTGGAGTGAGATGAATCAATGCCATAAAACTGCCTTTGGGGATACCCTATACCCGGATCGGAATGATGAGTACTTGTTTTACCAAACCTTGGTTGGCGTTTGGCCGCTCTACAGGCCAGGTGAGATTGAACATCTGCAGTTGCTTGATCGGATTGAAAACTACATGTTGAAGGCCATTCGGGAATCCAAGGTGCATACCAGCTGGATTAACACCAACGCCGAGTATGAAGAGGCGATGCTCCGCTTTATTCGTCGGGCCCTGTCTGCGCAAGACAGCCCGGTCTTTTTGGATAACCTGCAGGTGTTTCTGAATAAAGTGACACGACCGGGGTTGATGAACTCAGTTTCTCAGACGGTACTGAAGCTGACGGTACCAGGTATCCCAGATATATACCAGGGGACGGAAACCTGGGATTTCAGCCTGGTGGATCCTGACAACCGACGGCCTGTGGATTTTGCGGCTTTGAAGGCCATGCTTTCCGAACTGGAACCTGCCCTAGAGCCTGATATCTCATTAGAATCCCGGAAAAAACTATTAAAAGAGCTGCTGGACTCAATGGAGAACGGCAAAATCAAACAATTCCTGACGGTTATGCTGCTGAATTTCCGGAAAAATCATTCCAATTTATTTCGAAAAGGGGAATACTTGCCTGTCCATGTGGAAGGGACGATGTCTGATCACGTGGTGGCTTTCGCTCGACGATACAAGGGGCAGAGCCTGCTGGTGATTGTGCCTCGGATGAATTATAAGCTGATGTCACAGGGGCAGGGTGATCACTTCCCTGTTGGGGAAGATGTCTGGGCGGATACCCGCTTGCTCCTTCCAGCTAGTCTGCAACGCTTGCAGTGGAAGAATGTGCTGACCCACGAGGCGGTTAAATCCAGCGGAGACGAGATGATGATGAAGGATGTGTTTACGGACTTTCCGGTGGCCGTACTTGATGCCACACTCTCTTGACACTGGGTCATTCTGAAGATGGAGCTTTTCAATCGGGCTTACGTCAGATTGGAGAAGATCAGGTACAATCATCTTATGATGCTTGTAGCCTTTCATAGCGGGCACATCGAGAAAGGAATCCCCCTTGAACTCTCCGTTAAACCATTTAAGCATCCCTCCAAAACAGACCCCAATTGTTATTTTATCTGAAGGTTGTTTTGGAGAACATTCATCCAAAACGGCCACTGGCGTCATTCGATATGGAGAGTGGCCTGTTCTTGCGGTCATTGATTCCACCCGGGCGGGTCAGACTGTTCGGGACATTACCGGAATGGACAAGGATATTCCGGTGGTTCGGGATATTCATGAGGCGCTTCAGTTCAAGCCCAAGGCGTTGCTTTTGGGAACGGCCCCTCCCGGAGGGCGCCTGCCTGAAAGCTGGCTGGAAGCGATCAAGGTGGGGATCCAGGCTAATCTCCATATTATTAGTGGTTTGCATACCTTTTTGACGGACTTCCCGGAGCTGGTTGCGCTGGCAAAAGCGCATAATGTCCTGCTCTGGAATGTCCGGGATCCTGACCACTACAAGGGGGTAGGCTGGTCCCCGGTTGTTACACGGGCGCCCCGTCTTTCAGAAACCAAGGTCATTACCATGGTGGGGAGTGATTGCGCGGTCGGGAAGAAATTTACAGCTCTGGAACTGTTTATGGGGGCCAAATCGCAGGGAAAAAAGGCGGCATTTATGGCGACCGGACAGACAGGTATCATGATTTCAGGTCGAGGCGTGCCGTTGGATCGGGTGGTGGGCGATTTTATGGCTGGATACACAGAGAGTTGCATCCAAGAGATTGTTGCCCAAGATCAGCCCGAGTGGCTGTTTGTTGAAGGGCAAGGGTCTTTGGTTCATCCAAGTTATTCCAGCGTAACCCTGGCCTTGCTTCACGGTTCCAACCCCGACGCATTAATTTTATGCCACAACCCTGAACTGGAAAAAGTGTGGGGTGGGTTTGATATTCCCATTCCTTCTCTTGGAAAGCTGGTACAAATGTATGAAGAGGCCATCAGTTGGATTCAACCTTTACCGGAGCGGCACATTAAAGTTGTGGGAATCGCCTTGAACTGTTCGGCCTTTTCCAATGAGGAAACCGCTCGTCTGGTTGCCGCTGCCGAGGAAGAAACCGGCTTACCTGCTGCGGATCCCTTGAGACAAGGTGTTTCTAAGTTACTCGGGGCTTTGGATCGTTGTTTCAATTTCCAGGAAATCCCCACCAGTTAGGAGATTGCTATGAAAGCGGAGTTTCGGATTCTTGAATTACCCTATGAGTTTGCTTTTGCCATCTCCCGCCAGAAGACAGGGAGTTTGGTTGCACGGACCGTTTTGTTGGAGTTGACGACCCATTATAACGGAATGGCGGTCACAGGTTTGGGTGAGGCCGTTCCATGCAGTTTTTACGGTGAAACCCCCGAGTCGGTTTGTGCCTTTTATGAGCAGGTAATTTCCAAGGGACTGCTAACCGGGTTGGATCCTTTTAATATTCAGGAGTATGAATCCCGTATCTCCCAACTGCTTGATAATCATGCGGCAAAGGCCGCGATTGACATGGCGCTTTATGACATGCAGGGAAAGATTCTGGGGATGCCACTTCACAAGCTCTGGGGGCTTGATCCCCAACGGGCGCCAAAGACCTCTTATACCATTGGTCTGGCGGATATGGATACGATTAAGATGAAAACGGAAAAGGCATTAAGCCGGGGCTACGATATTTTAAAGGTGAAACTGGGTTCCCAGAATGATTTTGAAGCACTGACCTACATTAGAGAGGCGGCCCCAAAGGCGACGATTCGGGTGGATGCCAACGCGGCGTGGTCTTATGATGAGGCTGTAAGTGCGTTACCTGAACTGGAAGCCTTGGGTGTTGAACTGATTGAGGAGCCCTTGGCCCTGGATGTCAGTGATGAAGAATGTCGCCTGTTAAAAGAAAACTCCACTATTCCGCTGATGGCGGATGAACGGTGTCATACCCTGCATGATATTCCCCGTTGCGCGGATTTATTCCATGCCGTCAATCTGAAGCTGACAAAAACCGGAGGACTAACGGAAGCAATGCGCATGATCCATGCGGCAAAGGCGCATCAGCTAAAAATTATGCTGGGTTGCTTTGGTGAAACCTCCATCTCTATTTCGGCCTTCGCGCAATTAAGTCCTTTGGTAGATTATGCGGATCTGGACGGCAGTTTACTGTTGGCAGAAGATCCGTATATGGGAGTCCAGTTTGAGGGTAGTTCCATCAGAATTCCCGCTGGGCCGGGCTTGGGTGTTCGCCCTCGAGTGTAAGGCTTGGCGAATGGGCTGAAATTTTTTATACTGACAACGAGGCGGAATGAAGGGGGACCTGATGAGTCAGGAGAAAGCCCAATCTCATCGGCAACTATGGCTGTTGTCGGGCGCATACAGTGTCTATGCCGTTATTGTCATTATTTGGGTCACGCTGCTGGTGATCCCGATGGACATCGGGATTCGCGCCATTGTCCACCCCGCCTTTTACACCATGGAACTGGGCTTATATCAGCCTACGGTATTTGGGTTGATTATTTTTATGACCACGCTGGTGATTATTTTGACAGGCTGGGCTTATGGCATTGGGTTGCTTTGGATGGCCCGTTTTTTGATACGGCGTGAACAGCATTTTTATTGCCTGATGATGTCCTGGGTTAGCTGCCTGTTTCTCCCCTTTGGAACACTGTTAGGCATTATTAGCCTGATTATCCTGTTCCAGCGCCCGGTTGCCGAATTATTTGATGAGAAGTATCATTACCCGGAACTGTAATAAGAGAAGCTGGATGAAAGACAGCATCAGGAAAAGACCGCCAATACTTCCTTGGCCTTGTTCCGTTCAGCCCCGTTACAGCTGATATAGCGCTGGACCATAAACGGGATGATCCGTGCTTTTTGATAGGCTTGTTGCGTAAACGGGGTGTCATGATTAGAAACAATAACCGGAATTCCTTTATTGGAAAGTTCTTCAGCCATTTCAGCCAACTGCTGCTGTTCATTCATGCCAAAGCCCCCCGTGCTGTAACTGGTAAAGCATGCGGTTTCACTGAGTGGGACATAGGGTGGATCGCAATACAACACATCTCCTGGCCTTGCCTGCTTCATGGTCTCCAGAAACCCTTGCTGAACAAATCCCGCGGACTGGGCTTTTTCATAAAAGCCAAGCATTTCGGCCTCGGGAAAGTAGGGTTTTGCGTATTTCCCAAAGGGGACGTTGAATTTCCCGTTGGCATTATACCGGCAAAGTCCGTTATATCCATGACGGTTTAAATACAGAAACAGCGCGGCTTTTTTTCGAGGATCCGTGGTTTTGTTGAATTCGATCCTCAACTCATAAAATGCCTCTGGCTGGTTATTCTCAGCGGTAAAGAAAGATTGGCAATACTGGATAAATAACGGGCCTTCCTTTTTTAAGTATTGGTATAAGCTGATGAGATCCGGGTTCAGATCCGCCAGTAATCCTGTGGGGTAATCCGTATTTAAAAAAACTGCGGCGGAACCCGCGAAAGGTTCTATTAATCGACTTCCAGAGGGTAAGGTATCCCGAATGCGATCAATAATCGCGTATTTATTCCCTGCCCACTTTAAAAAGGGTCTCATACTGGCCTCTTTGCTGAATTTAACAGCAATCTCTCTATCCTGCTCATTTCATATCATATACGACGTTGATCCCGAGAGGAAGGTGTTGATTTATAAATATCATTCTAATGTCCGGTCATGATCTGACTGAGTTTTAACGCGTCCTGAACAGCCTCTCCCTGGCCGGTATTATCAAAATAACAATAAACGTCTCTCCCGCCACTTTTCCAGCTGCTCATTAATTCAGCCAGTTCCTCCAACTGTTTTGTACTATAGTGTCCGCTGTATTTTTGCGCTTTGGGCCCATGAAGCCGGATGTAAGCAAAGTGGCTGGTCACGATTTTCGGAGAAAACCGCCCGGCTAGATCAAAAACGCAAAACGCAACCTGATGGCTGGAGAGCGCTTCCCACACCTCATCCCGGTACCAACTAGGGTTTCGAAGTTCTAAGGCGAAACGGTATTCTGTAGGCAAGGCTTCTAAAAAACTCCTGAGTCGATCCGGGTTGTAATGGAATCTGGCCGGGAGCTGGAAAACAATGGGCCCCAATTTATTTCCCAGCAGTTTGATCCGACCAAGCAGTTTAGGAAGATGTGTTTCAGCATCCAGCAGTTTCTTCATGTGGGTGATGTATCGACTTCCTTTGACCGCAAACAGAAATCCCTCGGGCACGCTGTCCCGCCAAAGCTGAATGGCGGCTTTGGTTGGGAGTTTGTAAAAGGTGTTGTTAATCTCAACCGTCTGAAAAGACTGGGTGTAGTAAGCCAGGTATTCATCTTGCCGAATGCCTCTGGGATAAAAACTCCCTTCCCACGCTGGGTAATGCCAGCCGGAAGTACCGATCCATCCGGTTTTATGCATGCCGTTTCCATGCATGACCTTCCCCTCCTGTCTTCTCATGGTGGTTCTGTTTTTAGATGGAATTTATTTTGATGATATTTCCAGAATTCTGCAACCACGGGTGTATTGGCTCGCTTGGGTGTATAGATGTAATGGAAAAACGTGTCTTTGTAATCCGGGTTTGCTTCCGGCATAATACTTAGTTAGGGATTTTCTTTTGTGTTGTGTTTTGGATGGGGAAGAGATTGTGGTGCATCCGATATTGACCTTAACGATGAATCCGACCATTGATAAAAGTACAACGGTGGGGACTGTTGTGTCGGAGCATAAATTACGCTGTTCATCACCCGAGTTTCATCCGGGGGGTGGCGGGATTAACGTATCGCGCGCCATCAAAAAGCTGGGGGGAGATTCTCAGGCCTTCTATGTGGCAGGCGGTTATGCGGGGGCGCATCTGGATGAACTGCTGGAGGGAGAGGATCTCCCTCGACGGAAATTTTCCATTGCCGGGACAACCCGTGAAAATTTAATTGTCCTGGAAACTTCATCCGGCCAGCAATATCGGTTTGGTATGCCAGGCCCTGTGTTGTCTGAGCCTGAATGGCGTCAGTGTATACAAGCCATAGAGAATCTTGAATATCAGCCGGATTACCTGGTAGCCAGCGGGAGTTTACCACGAGGGGTTCCAGATGATTTTTATGCCCAGCTGGCCCGGACTACCCAAAAGAAAGGGATACGGTTGGTTCTGGATACCTCGGGTTCTGCGTTGGCAGTGTCGGTTCGGGAAGGCGCCTTTTTGATCAAGCCCAACCTGGCTGAATTTAAAAAACTGATAGGGGAGGATCTAAACGATGAGTCTTCCCAGATTGAGGCTGCTAGGCAGATGATTGCTCAAGGTGCCGCTAAAATTATAGTGATTTCGCTGGGAGCGGGTGGGGCTTTGGCGGTCACCCAGGATCAGCATCAGTACATTCGCACGCCAACCGTACCAATTGTCAGCAAGGTGGGCGCTGGTGATTCCATGGTTGCGGGCATGACGCTGAGTCTGAGCCGGGGAATGGAAGTGATTGATGCAGCCCGCTTCGGGGTTGCCGCCGGGGCCGCTGCCGTTATGAGTCCCGGAACGGAACTCTGTCGGCGAGAGGATACGGAACGTCTGTATAAGCAGATGACTTAAGGCTCATAGTGGGTGGTTTTTGCCAGGGGATCAATCGATCTCTCTTCCGGTGTCGCCGGGTCCAGTGAGGCTTTTGAAGCAGGTATCGGAGAATCGCCGGACAGAACAAAAAGCTGATAAACGCGCTGAAGCCCAAGGTTCGGTCGAATCTCAACAGGGTGTAAAAAACCCAGAGCGTTAGTAATGTCAGGAAAAAATGGGTCCATGCGCCTGGCGTGGCGTTGGGATGAAAATGCTGTTGATACAGTGTTTTCAGTAGGAAGCGAATGGTAAATATCAGGCTGCCTAAGAATAAACCCACTGGAATGCCAATCAGGATAAAAATTCCGTCAATGATCAGCCAATCTGCCAGTGGCATGCTGGGTCTCCCCAATATGATACGTAAAGAAGGCGTGAGTTTATTATGATGACGCGCGCGATTGCTCCATCTTGGCAATGCGGTGCTTAATGGGGATCACGCTACCGGGGTTCAGGGAAATGGAGTCAATCCCTTCCTGCACCAGAAACTCGGCAAAATCAGGGTAATCGCTGGGTGCCTGACCACAGATACCCACCTTGCTACCCACCTGGTGGGCCATCTGGATCAGCATGTGGATCATCCGCTTAACGGCCTCGTTTCGCTCATCAAACAACGGCGCCAATTCTGCCGAATCCCGATCAATACCCAGAACCAGTTGAGTTAAATCGTTACTGCCAATGGAGAACCCATCAAAACGCTTGGCGAACTCCTCTGCCAGAATAATATTTGAAGGGATTTCCGCCATTACATAGATCTGCAAGTGATTCTTCCCCCGCTGGAGTCCATTTTCCGCCAGCGCCGCCAGGACCTGATCTGCCTCCTCCACGGTTCGGCAAAAGGGAATCATCAGCGTGACATTACTCAGGCCCATTTCGTCCCGAACTCGTTTGATGGCCTGGCACTCTAGGTCAAACCCGGCCCGGTATCGGGGGTGATAATACCGGGATGCTCCCCGAAAACCGATCATGGGGTTTGCTTCGTGGATCTCAAATTGCCTGCCGCCAATGAGATCCGCGTATTCGTTGGTTTTAAAATCGCTAAGACGGACAATAACCTGATGTGGAAACTGGGAGGCTGCGATCTTGGCGATACCATACGCCAGTTTGTCCACAAAATACGAGGGTTTATGAGGATATCCCTGGGTGAGTTTTTCAATTTCCTGACGGGCCTCGGCATCTTCCAGCCGCTCCCACTGAATCAGCGCCATGGGGTGAATTTTAATGATGTTGTTGATGATAAATTCCATTCGGGCCAGGCCAATCCCTTCATTGGGTAAGCGCCACCAGCGGAAGGCACCGGCTGGGCTCGCAATGTTCAGCATCACCCGTGTTTTCGTCTCAGGAACCTGATCCAGACTGAGGTCTTTCGTCTCATACGCCAGTATTCCCCCGTAGACAAAACCCTCATCCCCTTCTGCGCATGAGACGGTGATATCCTGTCCATTTTTTAGGGTTCGGGTCGCGTTTCCGGTGCCGATAATGGCCGGAATACCATACTCTCGGCTGATAATGGCCGCATGACTGGTGCGCCCGCCGGAATCGGTTACAATGGCGGAGGCTTTTTGAATCAAGGGTACCCAGTCCGGGTCGGTCATCTCCGTGATTAAAATATCTCCGGGCTGGAAGTGGTCGACGTGTTTTGGATCATGAACCACGCATGCCTTCCCGGTGGCGATGGCTTCTCCGATGCTGAGACCTGTCACCAGGGGTTTTCCCTTTTGCTTCAGGATGTAGGTTTTCATCTGGCCCACTTCTTTTTGGGAATGAACCGTTTCTGGCCGGGCCTGCACAATATAGAGTTCTCCGCTTTCTCCGTCTTTGGCCCATTCCATGTCCATGGGTTTTTGGTAATGTTCCTCAATATCCACCGCCCACCGGGCCAGCTGGAGAATTTCCGGATCGCTCAACACAAAGCGATTTTGCTCATCCGGTGGGGTGTCAATGTTTTTTGTGTTGCCCTCGCTGGAGTAAATCATCTTGAGGCTTTTACTACCCAGGGTTTTCCCGATGATCGGATTGAGGTTGCCCATGTTCAGCAACGGCTTGAACACGTCATACTGATCCGGGGTAATCTGGCCTTTCACCACATTTTCGCCCAACCCCCAGGCGGCGTTGATAATGACCACGTTGGGAAAGCCGGTTTCCGTATCCAATGAAAACATCACTCCGGCTCCGGCTTTATCGGAGCGAACCATTTTCTGGACGCCGACAGACAGGGCGACTTTCATATGATCAAATCCCTGCTTCTCCCGGTAGCTGATGGCCCGATCGGTAAACAGGGAGGCGAAGCATTTTCGGCAGGCTGCCAGTAATTCGTCAGAGCCGGAAATATTCAGATAGGTTTCCTGCTGTCCGGCAAAGCTGGCGCTGGGTAAATCCTCAGCGGTGGCGCTACTGCGAACGGCTACATCCACGTTTTGAACCTGATATTTTTGAGAGAGCTCCCGGTAGCTTTCTAATAAATCCCGTTGAATTTCCAGTGGAAACGCCCCGTTAAGAATGAGTTTGCGAATGGCGTGTCCGGTATGTTCCAGTGTGGATCGCCCAGATCTCATTTGCTCGATCAGGGCGGTGATGGGCTCTCTGAGTTGATTGGTGTCTATAAACCTCCAGTAAGCTTCCGCGGTGGTGGCGAACCCATCGGGAATCCGTATATTTTTATTTTTCAACGCCCGAATCATTTCGCCCAGGGAGGCGTTTTTTCCACCCACTTTGTCAACGTCACTGATGGAGAGATCTTCAAACCACCGGGTATACCGACTGATGATTCCTGGGCTCATGGGTGGTTCTCCTTATGTTAGTGGACTTTAGCGGCTTGCCTCGCTTCTGTCACCACATTGACAGGCTTCCCTTGTGTAAATGCCTCAATATTCTTTACCGTGGTGTCCAGAATGCGCTGAACAGCCTCTTTGGTATCGAAGGCGCTGTGAGGTGTAATATAGACATTTCGCAGGCGAAGTAGGATGTGATCCGCCAGAATGGTTTCTAGATTATGCTTCTGTTGAAAAGTTGCCCGTAGCAGTTCAGCTTCCTCCCGAATGACCGGTTCTTCCGGCAGTACGTCCAGTCCGGCGGCGGCAACTGTTCCATCGGCCAGGGCTTTCAAAAGCGCATGAACATCAACCACAACCCCACGGGCTGTGTTAATCAGAACAACACCTTTTTTCATCTTGTTAAATTCTGCTGTGGAAAGCAGATTTTCGGTTTTGGGCGTTGCCGGTACATGAAGGGTAATGATATCGGCATTGATTAGAAGCTCATCCATGGAGACGTACTCAAACCCCAACTTCTGTTCAAGATCAGGCTGGGATTGTATGTCAAAGGCCAGAACTTTCATACCAAACCCTCGGGCAATCTCAATCACGCACTGGCCGATTTTGCCGGTACCAATAACCCCCAGGGTCTTACCGCGCAGATCAAATCCCCGTAGGCCTTGCAGGGAAAAATCCCCTTTCCGGGTGCGATCGATGGCCTGGTACATGTTGTGGCTGATGGTGAGAAGCAAAGCGAATACATGTTCCGCCACCGTGTGATCCCCGTATTGGGGGACGTTGCAGACGGTAATGTCATTTTCCTGGCAGTAGTTGATATCAATATGATCAAACCCAGTGGAACGTGTGGCGATGAGTTTGAGATTTTTAAATTGGCGTAAAATATCGTTTTTAAGCTCTGAGTAGATAAATGTGGTAATCATATCAGCGTCGGCGTATTCCTGAACCGTTTGTGAATTTAAGGGCTGATCGGTATAAACGATCTCGTGCTGGCTTTGAAGCTGCTCAAATGGAGCGCATTCCCAGGGCTCAACTTCAAAAACGGCAATTTTCATGAGTGGGTTTATCCTTTCAATAAAACGTGTTAATCGAACGTGCGACACATTGTATTTAGTGTGGCGGATTGAAGGGGAATTCACATCGCCCTGATGTCTATATCCATTCGTCTAGTCCGGGTAATGTTTTTCGGGCTTCATTGAAAGTAGATATGAAAGAAATGGGAGGCTGGTCCTTCTCTGCTTGTCTGGTTCATTAGCCGTCATTCTAGCAGGCTATAGCCAGAGGGCCGATTGAGGAAGGTGACAAGAGGCTTTAAAATGGCAAGCAAAAGTAAATACGGATACTGAATATTGTTATGTTGATGTACAGGTGGAGGGATGACCTACGTACGGAGTCTAGCGCTTTCTACCGGAGTGTCCCAAGGGAGGGTGGCCATGAGAAAATCAGAATTTATTCACCGGGTCCAGGAAATGGCTGGCTTGCCGACGCTGGAAATGGCTGAGGAAGCTACCCGAATTGTGCTGCATCTCCTGAGTCACCGAATTACCAAAGACGAGGCAGAGGACGCCGCAGCTCAGTTACCGGAAGACATGCAACTGCTTTGGGATAGTGACAACTGGTTTACCTATATGATGAACCTGTTTCGACGAAAGCAGCTGAATTACAGGAAGCTGGACGAGTTTTACGCCATGATCGCTGATCGCCTTCAACGTAACGAGATTCCAACGGAAGCGGACCGACTGGCCAGGGTGGTGTTCCATGTCTTAAAAGAACAAATTTCACCAGGGGAAGTGGAGGATATTGCGGCCCAGTTGCCTGAGGAAATTGAGCAGCTCTGGCTGGCGGCCTGAACGTTCATTAAAGAGAGTGACTAAAAGAAGTGGTTGGAGAAAGGGAGGGGATATTTCATGGCGCAAAAACTGCAACCACCCCAGCATCAGGAACGGAAGCCGGGCTTACGGAAACCCATGGCCCCGGAACCCCAGGTGGATGATCCCAACTACCGGGGCAGCCAAAAACTGAAAGATAAAGTCGCCCTGATCACTGGGGGAGACAGTGGCATTGGCAGTGCAGTGGCGATTGCCTATGCCAAGGAAGGGGCCAATGTGGCCATCGTCTACCTCAATGAACATGAAGATGCCGAATATACCCGAAACATTGTTGAATCTTATGGTGTGCGATGTCTGCTCCTACCAGGAGATATTGGAGAGGAGGCCTTCTGTGAGCAGGCGGTACAACAAACCGTTCATCAATATGGACGGTTGGATATTCTGGTCAATAATGCCGCCGAGCATTACGAGCGCAAAAGCATTCAGGAAATTACCGCCCAGCAACTGGAGTATGTGTTTCGGACCAATATTTTTTCTTATTTTTTTATGACCAAGGCGGCGCTCAATTTTATGGAGGAAGGCGGGGCCATTATCAACACCACCTCCATTACCGCCTACCAGGGAAACCCGGAACTGATTGATTACTCTTCTACGAAAGGGGCGATTTCCACGTTTACTTATTCCCTTGCTCGCTCACTGGTTTCCCGGAGGATCCGGGTCAATGCCGTGGCACCCGGACCCGTCTGGACGCCTCTGATTCCTTCCACGTTTTCCGAGGAAGATGTGGCGGAATTTGGAAGTAATACGCCGATGGAGCGGCCCGCCCAGCCTTGTGAACTGGCACCCAGTTACGTGTTTCTTGCGGCGAATCAGGATTCGTCCTATGTCACCGGGCAGGTCATTCACGTGAATGGCGGTCGGATTGTCCATGGGTAAATAGAGTTCAATAACCAAGGGGGGATGAATCGCCTTACCGGAAACGGTAAGGCGTTTGTTTACCTGTTTCGCTTGAACTATAATGCGGTACAAGATGAGCCAGATGATGCAACAACCTGTTTTTTTCGAGCTTCTGCTGGAAGGGCATCGGCAGACGGAACAGCTCCTTTCCAGGCTTCGCGAGGTGCTTGATAATATGCGTGATGATGTGAGTAGCGTGACGCGACCGGAGTCCTTGCCGGATCTGTTTCAGGCATTAAAGCAGGATTTGTTACTGCACTTTGCCTGCGAGGAACATGGCTTATTGGCTGTGTTGACGCCGTATCGCTCGATGGTTCTGATGCATGAGGAGCATGATCAGCTATGGGACATGTTGGAGGCCGTGGAAACAGCGATGAATTCATCTGGAGATGCGACAGATGCCTTCAATAATCTGGATGAAGCGTTGCGTAGCCATATTCTGGAAGAGGAAACCGGGGTTTTTCAATACGCTGATCAGGTACTGGAGCCGGAAGAGAAAGCCTTGGTGGCTCGTAAATCCAAAGAATTTTATGAGCGCGTTCAATCGGAGCCTGGCCTGGCAGAATTCATTCTCAAAAGACCGGAGCCTCACTTTGATGTGAATGTCACCTCGTTGTTTCAGATGCCGGATCGCCCTATTCATTATCAGACCCTTTTTGAGCGGGAGCATACGACGGTTCAACGGGTTAGCCTCAAGGCCGGTAAATCGTTGAGCCGCCATTGGGCGGCCCAGTATCAGTTTATTGTGGTGCTTTCAGGGCAGGTTCGTTTTATCAGCGATACGGAAACAGTGTGCCTGGAACCGGGGATGTCGATTCAGATGGACCCTCATCTGTATTTCGCGTTTGAGGCCCAGGAAGACACCCAGCTGTTGTTGTTTAAGGTCTGGCCTCGTCCCCACTTTCTTCGTGGTTGAGATTGACAGATCTGGGCTTCCCCATCAACATAAGAGGAATCACACCAGGTTGGTGGTTCATTCAGGGAGAAAATAAATGACAATGCACGCGCCGGAAATCGGTTCCAGGGAATTGCCCCATGTGATGCTGGATGGCATTATGCGGTGGTCGGTATATTCGGATGAAAAAGACATGTTTTTTAACGGTCATGCCGTTCGGACCCCGGAAGGCGTATTGATTATGGACCCCCCTTCCGGGGATGAGCGTATTTTTTCGTTGCTGCTGGAATTTGGCTCCCCCATTGCCGTTTTGTTATTGACCCATGATCACGAGCGGGCCTCCAACGCGTTTCGTCAACGCTTTGGTTTGCCCATTGCCGTCAATGCCCTGGATGCACCCATGTTGTCGATTCTGCCTGAAAAGAAACTGCCGGAAGGGTATCATTTCCCAGGGGGTTGGGAGGTGATCCATCTGAGACACCAAAAATCTCCCGGAGAGTCGGCCCTGTATAACCGGATTACCAAGGTTCTGATTCTAGGGGATGCGTTGATTGGAAAACCGGCGGGACAGTTGAACATGTTGCCGGATGAAAAGTATCTGGATCCGAAAAAGGCGTTGGAAGGGTTGCATCCCTTACAGCTTCTGGATGTGGACGTTATCCTGCCTGGTGACGGGGAGCCGATTTTGGAACATGGGAATCAGGCGCTACGAGATTTCTTTGTACGTAAAAACTCAGTGTAAGGGCTGATTGAACCTTCATGTTGAATGGATTGCGATGTAAATTCCAGACTCCCCTGGTTCTGGTCTGGGACAGCCACTGCCGATTCTGTCAACGTTGGGCGGAACGGATTCATCGTTGGGACTGGCTCAAGCGGGTCCATCTGGTGGATTCGGAAAACGTCCATACGGTTCCCGCGGACTGGTTGACGGGTTGGACTCCTGAGATTGCCGAGCGTTCGTTTTGGGTTCGCCCCATTTCAACGCGGTCTAAAGGCTATGAGGGATTTTATGCCATTCGTCGTCTGGCCTGGGCGCTACCGATACTCTGGCTGATCATCCCGGTGTTATACCTGCCCCCGGTCCCCTGGTTGGGCGGACGGATCTATGCCTGGGTTGCGGCGCACCGACATCAACTGGGTTGCGGTGAAACTTGCCGGTTATAAATAGCCAATTGTAAATAACATTAATACAAGAAGCTTGCTTTTATTTTGTAAAGAGCCAGGCTTTGGGTATACTGGCGTGGGATTCAAATTTTTTCGAAGGGTCATCAGAAGGGTTTCTTGTTGTGAGTATGTCCATAATTTCTACTCGTATTGTTTCGCCCGTTATTGGGTCACCCATTGTTGAGCCAGCCAATTGGGCAAGTGCCTCTCGGCCATTGCCTGAACGCGCAATGGATGTCACACAGTTTTCTGGGCTGTTCAAGAAAAAATCGCCTCACGCCAGGCAGACCAGCCTGATAGCATCAATCGGCCCTGCCAGTAACAAGCCTGAAGTGATTGAGAAAATGATGCGGGCCGGGGCGAATGTATTCCGTTTGAATTTTGCCCATGGCACCTTGGCTGATCATGGCAAAACGATTGATATGGTTCGCGCCATTGCCCAGGAGCTTCAGGAAAAGGGACAGCTGGAACGGCCGGTTCGATTGATGGCCGATTTGCCTGGCCCTCGTATGAATATTGGACATCTTTCCAGAGGCTCTTATGTCAATGTCATACCTGAGGCTCCGGTGCAGCTGACCCCGATGGGAGAGTCCTGGCGGAACGGGGTTCTGTCCATCTCAGATCCTAAATGGCTTCCTCTCCTCCAACCGGGACACCTGGTTTTGATTAATGATGGGCGGGTTCGGCTTGAGGTGGAGCGAGCGGCAGACGCTGCCAGTGGCGGGGCGGTTAAGTGTAAGGTTCTGAAAGGCGGGAGAGTTTCCAGTGGAGATGGGATTAACATTCCCAATCTGATGTTCCCGACACCGACCCTGACCGAAACGGATAAGGAGGCGTTACGTTTTGCGCTTTCCAAGGACGTGGACATCATGACTCAAAGCTATGTGCAAACGGAGCAAGATGTCCTGGCGGCTCGCCAGCTGATTCAGGAATCAGGGAAAAACCCGGAGTTGATTGCTAAAATTGAACGCCCCACGGCGGTGGCCCCTGGCACGTTGAGAAAAATTGTTTCAGTCGCTGATGGCGTTATGGTGGCCCGAGGGGACTTGGCCACAGAAACAGGCCTGATTAATCTGCCGGAGTTACAGCAACGAATTATCACAGAGGCGACGCGTCAGGGGAAGCCGGTGATTGTCGCCAACCGTATGCTGGCAAATCAGATTCATTCTGCGGAGCCGGAACGTAATGACGTAATCGCGGTGGCTGATGCTGTGAAAAGTCAGGTCAATGGCATTATGCTGGCCCATGAAACCAGTAGCGGAATGGGGCCGGTTCATTCGGTTCGGACGCTGGATCGGATTATCCGTCATTATGAGTCAGATACAAGTACATGGATTACAAAATTGCGCCGAGGGTGCAATAAGATCCTGTTCTGGATCAAACAGCTGCCTGAGCGGCTGGCGATCAAGCTGCGATTGAAGCGGCAGTGACCGCTCATATCTTGCTTGCTTTTGCTTGTTTCCGAACAAGCGCCTTAACGTAAAAGTGACGTCCCAGCATCCTGAAGACATTCCGATGTAAGCCAGGTTTTGAAAGCACTTTCAGGTCAATGGGTTTGGGTTGCCTTGGGAAGTACAGATAGTAGCCGGAGGAATCGTACTCCTGAATTTCAAACCCGTGCGCGTGAAGCATGCTGATGGTTTGCGGGGCCGTAAAAAACTGTTCGACTGGCTGGAGATAAGAACCGGATCGCCAAGGCTGTCTTTGGATCCCTTCTACATACAACCGGTAGAGTCCGGTGATATTGAGATAGTTTTCCGTGGTCAGATAAAGCCGTCCCCCTGGCTTTAATACCCGAAAAACCTCTTTGAGCGCTTTTTCTGGCTCAGGTAAATGTTCCAGAGTCTCGCAGGAAATGAGGATATCAAAAGAATTTTCATCAAACGGCATTTGCTGGAAATCCGCTCGGAGGATTCGCTGGGTGGCCTGTGGAAAATGGGGGGAAACGAGCTTCTGGGTCATCTCCACTGCCTCAGAGGAAAAATCCGCGGACCAGACTTCTCCTCCCTGATGATTCAGCCAATAAGAAAGCGCCCCTCTGCCGCAGGCGATTTCCAGGACTCTTTGACCCGCGATAGGCTCAAGTTTGCTTTTGATCATGGCATGCCATGGCCCAGCCATACATTCTTCCACCTGGCTCAGGACAATCGCTGGATCTTCAGGGGTATGGCGCAAATGGAACGCGTTATAAGAAACTTCCAAATCTTCTACATTCACCATCAGGGCTCGCTGCCTCTCACTCACTCTCTTGAATATCGCAAAGGGATATTTTGAATTATCATCCCATATTTTATCGAGCCTGCATCCTCCAGATTCGGTAACTCAAGAGGCAGGGACCTTGAACTTGCAAGAACCCTGCCTGATTTCACATATTCCGATGTTTTGGCTTTGGACTATTTTTGCCGTTTCAAATGGTCTTCATAGAGCCCATCCCATAATGCGGCCAGACCCTCCAGCATCTCGAACCCGCCTTGCAGGAACTTGGCCTGATCAAACCAGGGCTCCTGGAACAGTTCTTCCAGCTCGTCATGGGTGTGTTGGGCATGCTGTGCTTCCAGGCGGTTATGCCAGGCGAAAAAGGCAATGGAAAGCTCAGGCAGCCAGGATTGCTTTATCTTGATGAGCCCGTCTTCCAACTCTTGCCAGAAACCGGCAGCAGCCCAGTTCTCAATCGCAAAGCTGGCGCCAGCGGCAATATTGGGGTCTTCGCTACCGTAGATGCGCTCTAGCTCATCGCAAAAATGCAGGGTCCCCGCCGTGCCATGGCGCCGCTTGCCCAGCTCATGAAATGCCAACCCCAGGGGTTCCGCAAACTTCAGGAGCCATTCAAAGTGGGCGGCTTTGAAGCGAAAGGTTCCTCCATCCACGCTGCCTGTCATGCTGGTCAGTTCCGGGTCTCCCTCAATATCGGTGTCGGCACCTTCCTGGAGGCGCTGTTGCTTGTTATTAAAAATCACCCCAATTTCATTGGCCAGAATCTCTTTGGCGGCCCGCATGGATTCCAGGGATTCGGCGTTGATCATCTTTTTAAGCTGGGCGATCAAGAACTGATTGGAAAAAACAGAGAACTGGACTGTAAAATGCCGGAGCTCTTCCAGATCCGCGTTGCCATGTTGGAACCACCGGGTATAGCGGTTATCGACAACGATTCTATGGTTCAGGAAGCGGGACTCGACTTCTTGCAGAAATATTTGGTATGCCTCTTTGGATTTTGAAGCCGGGTTTGAAACGGCTGGAATGACAAAAGACGGAAGTCCTGAGTTACTGAGTGCTTCAGTTTTTTCTACTCTTTGTGCGTTCATGACATGGATACCCTCTTCAGTATGACGTGACAACTAGCTGATTGGTAACGGAGGATGGGAGCGCTTGCGCATTTTCAGGACGGTCAGCGATTCCATGCGGTCAATGACCCCCAAGGGGATGAGCCGTTGGTTAATAAAATGCTGGAGTGACTCAATGTCTTTCACAGCGACATGGGCCAGAAAATCGAAGCGGCCCATGACCTGTTCACAGCTAAGTACTTCATCCATCTGGGCCAAAGCGTCTTCAAACCGCTGTATGTCTTCAATACTTTGATTTTTCAGCATGAAAGTCATATACACTTCTAGCATGCGACCGACTTTGGCTGGATTGACCTGGATGGTATACCCCTCAATGATATTGGAAGCCTCCAGTCTGCGAACTCGCTCCAATGTTGCGGATTCGGACAATCCGATTTTTTTGGCCAGCTTGGTGTTGGTGAGGTGGCCGTCGAGCATCAAGCTCCGCAATATATTTTGATCGATTGCATCCATACAGAATATTATACTG
>CAYLWC010000035.1:0-24914 GCA_964387265.1 uncultured Vampirovibrionales bacterium
TTGGTTTCCATTGCTCTTAAAACATCAGTAGATTGTCAGAAACGTACTTTTAGGATTAGCAGATGAAAAAGTGTGACTTTCCTGACCGACTGGTTAGTTTAATCTAATGAGCAAATGGGAACTTAATTTATGATCGACTCCTCATTTGGGTAGTGATACATCACCTCTCTATATGGCATTCCTGCTGACCCCAGGGCCTATGCCCGCTTTTGCCATACATGCTCAGTATATGTTGGAAAGCAAGTAGGTGCTAGCTTTTCCGGCAAATGCTTGAGTTTTTAAAGCGAAATGGCCATTTTGCTTTAGAAATTAAAGTAAAAAACCGTTTTTGCTTTAAAAATTAAAAACGCTCAATGTGAGCACACAGTAGGTTTTCAGCGATCCCGCAGGTCTCTTTTGTAGTGTATGCTGTCTAAAACGATGGAGGCGTGTACTGGTCCATAGCTGGATAAGTCGTCTCTCAAAGCCTGAAGTGCAGGCAATGAGGGCAAAACTACCTTGAGGATCAAAGACTCCCCACCGACCACTTCATGAGCTTCCAAAATGGCAGGCAAGCTAGGAAGAGACTTCTTAAGCTTCAGCATATCCTCACCGGTTGCGCTTACCTTAATAAAGGCTGTAATGTGCAAACCCAGTTTACTGAAATTGGGCTCGGCCCGGATCTCCCGAATGATCCCGGCCTCCATCATCTTTTTAACCCGCTCGCCGACGGCAGCCCCAGTCAGACCGATGCGCTCCCCCACCTCGCGGTAAGACAGACTGGCATCCACCATAAGGACATGGAGGATTTGCCAACCAATATCATCTAATAGGTTTTCTCCATAGGGTGCCATTCTCAAACTTCACCTATTTGTTGAGTACGCATTTTCCTGATGACCCTACTACCATAATCGACAAAAGTAACAATTCCTAAACCGATAAATCCTCGGTTTTGTGAGGAATCTCAGTCTTGGTAGACACTATGGATTTATGCTACGCTAAATCTGTCAACGTTACTTCTGGTGAGATTTTTGGAAAAGTCTCAAGTCTCAAAAGAGGTCTCATAGACACGGAGGATTTTCCGGCTAAGTCTCAGGACTAAACCGGCTGATCTTTAGATTCTACAAGGGTTTTGCCCCTCTCGAAGTCCCAAAACTTCGACGGACTTAAAATCCGTTGTGTATAAGTCCCTCTGATTATTTACAATCGCTAAACTTCTAGAATAAGAGTAGTTATAATCAGTGTATTAGTGATGTGATGGGGAACAAGTCTGATGTCTTATATCTGCAAGTGTGGAAATAAAGTTTTTGAGAAGGCTCTTGAGCCAGTAACAACACCACTAGAAGTAGGCACCGATCCTAAACCTTCAGTTCCGTTTCTCCGTTGCACTAACAAAAATTGTAAACGGCCAATATCAGAAGCTTTAGAGCTTAAGTGGGAATGCTCTGCATGTCGAGGTATGTCTTTCCGGGAGCTTGGCATTACTGAGATAGGAAGTGTGATTGATGGGAGGATATGTTCACCTCATACAAGAGTTATGGTAGTTGAATGTGCTGGATGTAGAAAGAAATATAGCAAGGAACAATTAGAGGAGCAGGCCGAACTACGTGCTTATGATAGTGGCTTTGTAGTGGTTAAAGCCTTATTAAGGAAGCATTAAATTGGTACTGCTTGAGCTGGGTGATGCTGTCGCTTTTTTGTAGTAGTCGGTTTCCCGAACAATATCTATCATCAAGTCTGAAGGCTTTTTTAAAGGTTCTTGCTCATACTGGAGCATGGCTTTTTTGAATATCTTGTCTGCTGCTGCAACTTTGAGCTTGCGTTGGATAAATTCGCGTTGAACTGCTTGGGTTTCCTTCTTTCCAAGCTTTAAAACACGACCATCAACGGTTTTTATTTCTAACGCATCAAGTCCAAATGCAACATCTGTTGGACGCAGTTCAAAGGTATACTTTTGCATAGGCTGGAAACTTATGCCGGCGGTAATTGTGTTGCCGTTAATCTTGACCTCTCGAATAGCTTGGCGTGCCTCGGAAATATTTTTGATTTGAAGCTCGACTTTATAGTCCACATCTCCCACTGCCTGCCCTTGCCGGTCACTCAAGTGAATAATATCGTGTTTTACTATTGCAACCTGTATCTCAAAGGGCGGTTTTTTCCAGGGCGCGGCTACCCATCCAGTAACTGTTTTCAATGCATCGACTGTGCTAACAAGCCAAATTAGGCATCCTATAGTCATACCTCCTATGATAATTAGGGGGTTTTGTTGTGCATAATCTTTTATCTGACTAATCCACTCAATAGTTGCTTGAATCTGTTTCATTTATCCGTTAGCTTCCAACTTTACGTAGCCATATCCATTCTAGCTGTTGCTCTTCTGGTTTGTGGAGTTGTATTAAGGTACCTGTTACAACCATGTTAGCTTTCGTGAAGATCAGTATTCCCCTAGATTTCCTTTTCAACACTACTGTGACACGTTCCAGTGAGCCTGCCTGTGTATCGTAAAAGCTATGATTGTCTGTTAAAACCAAGGGACATGACGCAAAAGATCATCATACCTTTGCTTGGTAGTTTCGAGACTGTCTAATGTGCCTCCAAATAATCCAGCCTTTAGAGGTGACCAGTCGTTTCCCTTTTGTTTGATTTCCTCCGCTACAAAGTGGCGAGGTCCCTCATCTCCTCTGCTGTAATGCCTCCAATGGAATCTACCAATAGGTCCCCAGAAGTGTCCCGAATCTGGTTCTGACATCAGATACCCAAACTGCATTCCTAACATGTATTCAAATAGATCAAAAATATCAGCAAATTCCTCATCTTCAGGAATAAACATAGAAAATTCTGGTCTAAGTGTTTCGTATAGACGGTCACTTACTGGTGTTCTGTAGCTTTTACCCAGGGCTTGATTGATAATATCTTTATCTATCACTCCTCCAGGGAAAACCTGGGAGAGAAGAGGTTTTTTTTCTCGATTTTCATAAACATTGGCATTTAACCAAAGTCCTTTTAATAGATGGAAGTTCTCAGATGCGATTGCTGCCACTCCTGCTCCATACATCAATAATAGTGCAGGATAATATTGTAGATTGATAAGGTGGATATAGCCACCTTGAGCATTTTTTGCATTAGCAATCCGCTCTATAGCTTTTATCCAATACCTATTTTGTTCAGGCTGGCTCCAATAACAACCATTAATCAATAAAGCCAGGGTGTTTTCACAAAGGGTGTCGTAGTAGTCCATTTTGCCTTTTATCAGCTCACCGCTTGGATTTTTTCCCATTAAGTCTAAAAAATCTTCTTGTAACTTGCTGTACAGGATTTCGACATTTGTGTGTGTAAGTTTGAATAGGTTAATACGGTTCCTATCATCTACTAAGTACTTTTCCAGGGTGGTAATTAGCTGTTTTTTTGTTTTGATTTGCTCTAATATCTCCTCTTCTGAAGGTTGTTCTATAACCTCTACCTCATCGGAAGGCACACTTTCTACTTTCACCTCGGGTTCCACATCCTGATTAATTTTCTTTATCAGCTTTGTGCAGATATGTTCTAAATCAGACTTGGAATCGAGGGCATAAATGTCTGCTATAGATGGTGAGTAATCGCTTAATTCTTTATGTGTGATTCCATGCCATATTGGCAGGACAATCCTGTTTCCAGTCGCTTGATTTTGCCTATTTAGCAGACCGTTTAGTTCATATTGAGGCCATTTCTTTGCAATGAAAGCCTTGCTTAAAATTACAATACCATAGCGAGATCGTGTAAGTCCTAAGTCAATAGACTCTCGTAAACTATCTCCAGGCTCTAGAGATAGCTCATCGAACCAAATATTTAACCCTCTACCAATCAGGGCATCGGCAAGAGGGCGGACAAAATCTTCTTTATCTTCAGTGGCGTGGGATATGAAGAAATCATATTCAGCAGGGGGCATGTGGGCCTACCTCTCATCTGTTTAAGGATAGCTGAGCAATAGCTTACTCGAATTTAAATTCGATATCAAGAATCACGTAATCAAAAAAATAGGTAGCTAAAACCAGTTCTTCTGGTCTGTAGGTGAGGTAGTCTTGTCTGGTAGAAACATTGCTGATATAAATGTATAAAGTCTCAGATTTCTCAAGAGATGGGACCTAATAATACCCCTCCAAAGGCTTCAGAGAGGCTACTTCCTACCCGAGCTTAGGAACCAGTAGAGCAATCTGTGGGGGTTCGAGTCCCTTCTTGCCCACCACTTTCTTAATTATTTCAACATTTTATGGGGCTTTTATGGAATGGATGGTTGCTTTTGAGGGGTGTGGAAGCACCAAAAAGTAATGGGGGCGTCTATTTCCTGAAGTAAAAATCCGTACCCCTGGCGGCATAAGGCATGTAATGCTTCATGAACATCAACAATCGCTCGGTTGAAAAACAATGAAAGCTCTTTGGGGGATGGAAGAAAAATGTACTCACTCTCTTGACTATGAAGCAATTGAGTGAGGTAGATTGAAATGCCATCCGACGTGTTTGAGTAATCAGCCAGCGGGGGGAGTTCCCGAATGGTGAGTGTATTCATTTTTGCCCCTCCTTGTGTTGCTTGACGGGTTGGGTGACTGGAATGCGTTTTTAGTCTTGGACGTGCTAAAGCACAGTTTGTTCTGTTTGTACCGCATGGTTGGAATTTTTGTACTTTAGTCCGCCATCCCGGCAGGCTACGCCAGGCAGTCCGGCAACTTCCAGCATCCAGGGAACAGAACCTTCAACACTCTATATTATAGAAGCTGGTGTGTTGCTTCGTCACCAACCAGGTAGCTAGAGTTTCCCTAGCCACATGGGGGATATCCGGGGGGAATGCCTAGGATGAAAAACAGGTGTGATCCATTTGAACGAACCCGTTATGATGGAAAGGGTTCGTGAACAAGGACACGTGATGCACCTTTTCTCTTTTGAAGAATTGCAGCGGCAAATTATTGCCTGTCGCCTCTGCCCTCGCTTGGTCACATGGCGAGAGCAGGTGGCCCAAGAAAAACGCCGGATGTATGCGGAAGAAACCTATTGGGGAAAGCCGGTCCCCAGTTTTGGTAGTGGAGATGCCCGGTTGCTTTTGGTGGGCCTAGCCCCCGCAGCCCATGGCGCCAACCGGACCGGGCGGATGTTTACCGGGGACCGGAGTGGAGACTGGTTGTACCGGGCTTTACACAAAGCCGGGTTTGCCAATCAACCGACCTCGACCCATGCCCGCGATGGTTTGGAACTCATCGACTGTTGTATCACCGCCGTAAATCACTGCGCACCGCCTGCCAATAAACCGACCCCGGAGGAGATGAAAAATTGTCGCCCCTATTTATGCCAGGAACTCCAGGGTATGGCAAACCTGAAAGTCGTGGTGGCGCTCGGGAAAATTGCCTTTGATGTGGTCTGGAAAACCAGTCAGGACGTGTGGCCGCCTTCAGGCAAAAAGCTAGCTAAGCCCAAGTTTGGCCATGGCGTGGAGGTGGGATTGCCAGAAGGGCGGATCTTGCTGGGTTCATATCATCCCAGCCAGCAAAATACCTTTACCGGAAAGCTGACAGAGCCGATGCTGGATGCGATCTTTGAGCGCGCCCAGCAACTAGTGGAATCTGGGCCGGGCTAAAAACATCAGGCCTGCCGATTGGCATGGCGCATGCGTTCATCAGACTGCAAGCGGCCATCCAACATGGAGAGAATCCGATCGGTCTTGCCAGCCAGCTCCCGCTCATGGGTGACAATTACAAAAGTCACGCCTTCTTCCCGGTTGATCTCCCGCAGGAGTTCATAAACGTTCTCGCTGGTTTTGTAATCCAGAGCGCCGGTAGGCTCGTCGGCAAAGACGATTTTTGGGGTGTTGACCAACGCACGGGCAATGGCCACCCGCTGATTCTGCCCGCCTGAAAGTTCCGAGGGTAAATGTGACAAGCGATCTCCCAAACCAATCCGCTCCAGCAGTTCAGTGGCTTTTTTCTGGGCGGCTTGAGGATCTTTTTTCCCGATCCGGGCGGGCATGAGGACATTTTCCAGGGCTGTAAACTCGGGCAGTAACATGTGGGCCTGAAAAATAAACCCAATTTCCTCATTTCTAAATTTGGCTTTCCGTTTTTCATCCCACTTGGCGCACTCTTCCCCGATGTACTTTAAAGAACCCTGAGTGGGCGTATCCAGGAGACCCAGCAGGTTCATCAAGGTACTTTTGCCGGAGCCGCTGGGACCAATGATGCTCAGGAACTCGCCTTGCTCTACTACCAGGTCAACCAGGCGGACTGCATACACCGGCTGGGCGCCTGGATAGACTCGGGTGAGGTTTCGAGTTTCTAACAATGGAGCTTCAGACATCATGGACCCCTCTACTGGTTGATGGCCTTGACCGGATCAAGCTGGCCCGCCCGCCATGCGGGGATTAAACTGGAAAGGAAACTGCTGAGTAGGGCGTAAAAGATGGCATAAATGGTATATTCCAGGTTCATGGTCACCGGCTCGCGGCCAATGCCTAAAAAAGTCTCCGTTCGGGACATGGGGCTAGCGTTATACAGGGCAATCAGCAACATTGCACCGAATAGACCCGCAATCGCCCCTAAAATACTGAGAAAAAGTGCTTGTAAGACAAACAATCGGGTAATGGCGGTGGGGGAAGCGCCCATGGCTTTCAGGATCCCAATTTCCTTGGACTTGGAGGATACGACCATAATCAGGACACTGGTAATGCTGGAGGCAGCCGCCAAGACAATCAAAAAGCTAATGACGGCAATGATCTGGCGAAAATTGGCAATCTGATCCAGATACACCTTGTTATCCTCCATCCAGCTTCGGGCCTCCACGTCATAAATCTGGCTGATTCTGCTGGCGATGGCGCTGGCATCATAGATATCTCGAACTTTCAGGCCAATGCCCGTCACTTCATTGGGCATGTCCATCAGCCGCTGGGCCGCTGTCAGGTTTAAAATGACGGTCACCAAATCCTGCTGATAAATACCGGACTCGAGCAACCCGGAAACTTTATAACTCCGGGTACCAAAAGGGGTGACCAACTGGACCCGGTTGCCAACTTGGACCCCCAGCTCCTCGGCCAACTCAGACCCCAGGAAAACCTCTGTGGTGGATAACGTATCCAGATCCCCCTGCTTGATGTTTTCTTGAATGTTGCTGATGTTTTTTTCCCGATCCGGGATGATTCCTTGGAGGGTGGCTCCGAGCGATTGCTGCCCCCGAACCACAATGATCTGCTCGCTGATATACGGGGCCGCTTCCACCACGCCGGGGTACTTGAGGAGCTCATCCATCAAGCGTCGATACGCCTTAATGTCCCGGCGCCGGGTGGCGGTTTGATCGGTGATCAGGATTTGATCCGCCTGGGGATAGACCTGATGCAACAAGGCTCGGTCTCTGGGCAATGTGTCTATTTCCCGCGTGACCCGAATGTGAGCGGAGCTTTCAATGGTTTTGCTAAGGAAGTAATTGAAAAAACTCAGGTTGATGGAAGGGATAAAAATAATGATGGATACCCCAATGCCTACGGCCAGCATAATAATCAGGGATTGCTTCATGTTGGCCCGGATATAGCGGGCGGCAATGTATACTTCCAGTGGTAAGCGCATAGCCTTAGCCTCCTCCTAAGGTATCGTTGCCGGGGCTGGAACAGGTCGGACCCGCTTTTTCTCCAACAAATCCGGGGTAATGGGCATGGCAATCCAGTCCCCCTTGTTTAATCCCTCCAGTACCAAATAGTACTCCAGGGAAATGCGTTGGAGCTGAACGGGTTTTCGAACCAGATGGCTGTTTTCAAAGACATACACCATGGTTTGTTCCCGGACCCGCTCAATGGCGGTGGCTGGAATGACCAGCGTGTTCTTCAGGGATTTGGTGACAATGTTGGCATCAACCGTCATGCCGGGAAGCAAGCGAAAATTAGAGGGGGGCTTCTCCGGCATGCGCGTGATTCGAAGTTCCACTTCCACAGTCCCGTTTTCCGGGTTGACCTCCTTGCCAATTCGGGTGACATGGGCTGAAATAGGGGTATCCGGGTATGCGTCCATCACGATAATGGCGGTATAACCTACCTGAATGCGGGATAAATCCACCTCTTCCACAAAAGTGGTGATTTTCAGATCATCCAGCGTGGCAATCCGTAGAATGGCTTGACCTGGAACGCCTAGCTCTCCAACTTCCTGGATTTTATCCACGACCACGCCATTGGTTTTATTGAGGATTCGGGTGTCTCGGAGCTGGGCTTGGGCAATATCGACGGCCTCATCTGCTGCTGCTCGGGCAGCCTGGGCCTCGGCAATTTCTGGCCGGGTGGCCCCGGCTTGGGCCAGGCGGAGTGACTCTTGGCTTTGCACGATTCGGGTACGGGCTGAAACGGTTTCTGCCTGTGCGCGAGCAACCTGGGCTTCTGCAGCTTGCCGCTGGATGACCGCTTGCTCATACTCTCGGGCGCTGATGGCCCCTTCCTGAAACAGGGGCTGAAGCCGCTGGGCATTGCTGGTGGCATCGGCCAGTTCTGAGCGTGCCACCTCCAGGGCAGCCTGAAACTGACTGAGCTGGGCCTGACTTTCTTGTACTTGGGCTTGCAGCCGGGCAATTTCCTCTGCCCGGGTTCCCTGAAGGATGTTTTGCAATGCCGCTTGGGCTTGAGCACGTTGCGCAATAGCCTGTTCAACCCGTTGCCGGGCTTCCTCCTGATCCAGTACCACCAGTAATTGCCCTGGACTCACAGGATCCCCTTCTTCAATCAGAATGTTTTGAATGCGGGCTTGCACAGGCGGACTGATGGCAATCATTTTTTCCGCCTCCACCTCTCCGGTGACGGTGAGTGCGGCGATGACATCTTCCCGCTGCACTTGATACGCCTCCACAGCTTCGGGCTGGAAAAACGTATAGAGGAAAAAGCCCAGTCCCAGCACCAGAAGCAGTCCAAGCCCGATGAAAATATTACGCTTTGTCATAGCCCCGCTATTTTATCCAAAACAGACTGTTGATTCGAGAATAGCTGGGTGGGTGAGTGGAACGCATCGCGTTAAATTCATGACAAACCATGTTAAATCATGCCGGAAGCCAGTAAAGCGCCGGTCAGGAGGAGAAGCCCTCCCACCAGGTATTGAATGTCTTTCAACGTGGTTTTATGAAGGAATTTGGCGCCTAAAAATGAACCGAGCAGGGCCGCAATCGTCCCAGCAATGACCAGGGACAATCCGTTTTCATGAGCCCATAAGTCGCCGGGGTTTTTGAGAAATGTTTGCCCATAAACCAAAAGCCGAGAGAAATCTACCAGAACCGAGGTCATCACCGTAGTACCAATAAAGGCCTCTTTCTCAAGGCCGCTTCGGATGAGAAATGCTGAGCGCAACGCGCCTTGATGGCCGGATAATCCCCCGAAAAACCCGGAGAGTACGCCACCCAGGGGTAAAAATCGAGGGTCAAACGCCAGTCTTAAAAAAGCCGGTATCAATTCAAATGCGGCAAATAGCATAATGAGCAGGCCAATAATAAGCTGTACTGGTGACACGGAGAAAGTATGGCCAAAGAGTTCATACGCGAATAAGGGTGGAATGCGGGTTAACAGGTTAAGAATACCAGCCCCTGCGAAAGCCGCCAGGACGGCTGGTAAACCAAACCGGACAACTACCGGCCAATGGGCGAATTTTCCTACAAGAGCGGCTTTAAACAGGTTGTTGGCCAAATGGACAATAGCGGTTGCCGCAATTGCCACGCTGATAGGCATAAACAAGGCAAAGACGGGTAATAAAAGAGTCCCTAGACCGAACCCGGAGAAAAACGCCAGCCCGGACGCCAGAAAAGACGCCAGGCTGATTGTGAAGATATCCACTAATGAACCTTTTGGCTGATACAAGAATCAAATAACGGCCAAGCTTTGTCTTTATCCGAGATCACTCGGCTGGTCGCTTCCGGCCAACGAATCTGGAAAGCCGGGTCATCGTACCGGGCGCCCAATGCCGCTTCCGGGTGGAAATATTCGGTGACTTGATACAACACCACCGAGTCATCCCGCAAGGTTTGGAAGCCATGTAGAAAGCCTTTGGGGATATAGAGCATTTTCAGGTTCTCTTCCGTCAGCTCTACGGCGTCCCATTCCAGGTACGTGGGGGAATCAGGGCGAATATCCACAATCACGTCATAAATGGCGCCCTGGACACAGCGAACCAGCTTTTCCTCTCCATAGGGGTGTTTTTGGGAATGCATGCCTCGTAGTGTTCCGGCATGCTTGTTGTAGGAGATATTCTGTTGGAGAAAGTCTCCATTGAGGCCGTGGCGTTCAAATTCTTCCTTGGTCCAGCCGACGGCAAAATATCCGCGCTTGTCTTCAATGGGTTGAGGCTCAATCATATAAGCCCCCTTGAGTTTGCTCTCGGTAAAAATCATGGGGTTGGCTCCATACACTTTTGTTCAGTGTAAAGCAAAGGCTGCCGCTTGGCAAAACGGGGGTAAAACAGGGGTGTTTGCTCATCTTTTATCAGTGGAAATGCAACAAAATGGGTCAAAATGCGACTATATAAATGAGCGGGGTTCCATGGGGTAATAACCGTTCTGGGGCAGTACCTCCCTTTGAAAAAACCAGAACCTGTCAGTAACCATGGACCTTGGAGGGCCTGTAATGCCCTGCAGCAAACGAAAAGACGAAAGTTTTCTTTGCGCATATTTCAAGTTTTTTCTGACATGGACGATTATAATGATTAGGATGAACGCTGATGACGCGGAAGTCTCCTCGATGAGTCTGACTGGAAAAGATTATAGCGGCATGGAACCTGCGTTTGGGTCTGTGCCTGGGAAAAAACCCGCATCGCCTGTGCAAAAACATGTAAAAGCTCTTCATTTCGCAGGCCGGCAGGTCAATGGTGTCCGTTTTATTCAGGCAGATAGCCTGAGTGAAGTGGGTCAGTTGGCTGCTGGGTTGGTCCGGGAGCAGCTCCAAATGGGGCCGAATTCGGTCATTGTGTTTCCGACTGGTAAAACCCCATTGCCGATGTATCAACAGCTGCGGGCTATGAAAGACCTGGATTGGCGTTCTGCGCATCTGTTTCATCTGGATGAATACCTGATGACAGGCGCTCAAAAAGTGGAGCCTTACGCAGACTATATGAACCGAGAGTTATGGGCTCATGTGTCAGGCCATAAGTATTATCTGCGTGATGATCTGGAAAATCCGACCCGGTATGAACAAAAGTTTCAGGATGCCTGCCAGGGAAAACCCAGTCTGGTGATTCTGGGGATTGGCAGCAATGGTCACCTGGCCTTTAATGAGCCAGGATCCACTCCCGATGCCCCGACTCGAACCGTGGCGTTGGCCCCGGCAACCTGTCAAGCTAATTTTGGGTTGGCTTCAAAAAACCATGGATACCCGACCCATGCGGTGACCATGGGGTTAAAAAATATTCTGCAAGCGGATCGGGTGGTGTTATTGGCTACTGGAAAGGAGAAGCAAGATGTGGTTCGGCGAGCTTTTGATTTCTCAAAACCGCCTGAGCTGGAACTACCCGCATCCTGGCTGAAGAATCATAAAGATGTGGTGGTGATCACCGATTTTAAGGTTTGATTTTTTCATTTGTTTGGTAGAATTGTTCTGGGGGTATGACAGGATAGAGTTTCGGGACTGTCAGGTAGGATGGGTGGACCGGGTTCAGAGGAAGCGTGTGTGATTGGAGGAAGTATAAAGTGATTTTTCCAGGAGTTGATCCCATCTAAAATGAAAACCATTGAAACAATGATTGAATTTAACTTTGGGTATATCAAGCAGCAGGCAAAGCCAGGAAGCTGGCGCCGGGGCTATGGGTACTTTCGGGAAAAGCAGCTTCAAAAGCTGGAACTCACGGAAACCGGAGTTGAGGCCAAGGTCAAGGGGAAGTTTAAGGAAGCCTACAATATCCGGTTGGACTTTTTGCCGGATCAGGTTCATGCTCGCTGTGACTGTCCTTTGGAAGAAGAATGGTGTAAGCATGCCGTGGCCGTGGCGCTGGAGAGCGTGGAACAACACCTGTGGCAGAGATATTTCAACCTGCCCATAGAAGACGAGACGGTAGAGCTGGAAACGTCTGATTTTCTGGGCCACTACAAGTTCTTTTTGCGGGCGCCCGGCAAGAGCAAAAAGGTGGGGGTCCGAATTGTCGAACGAGGGAAGGGCAAGCAAGGAAAATCAGGAAAATCGGTCACCCAGATTGAGCCCGTCTTGCGTGCGGCTTTTGAACTGCAAAATAAGGAAGGGGAAGGGGCTTTTAACAACATTGAGAAGCGGGAGTTGAATATCATGCAGCTCTTGCTCAAAAACGGGCAAACCCGCTCCAATGACGGCTGGTATAACCTGCCGACCTCGGAATCAGAGGAGTTGATTAAGCTGCTCTCCCAAGTCGAGGAAGTCTGCACGGAAAACGGCAAGCGGATTATCTTTGAGCAAAACCCCCTGTTTCTGCTGATGGCGGTGAATGTCTCCATGGCTGGAAACGTATTGGTTTCGCTGCACTGGATTAAACAAGAACCCTATGACGCCTATCCGCTGGAAGAAATTACCCTGTTTGGAAAAGACGTTCCTTGGGGACTGTATAAAAATCATATGTATCCCTTGTCTAATCTGATGTCCTCATTGCCCCAGCATCTGACCCGATCCAGTTTTACCGATATCCGCGATGCCGATGGCGGCAAGTTTATGTATGAAGTGTTGCCGGAGCTGCGCAAGCAGGTGGATATGGACCTGGCCGATATTGTGGATCAGGTGCAGTTAAAAAACCGCCCCCCGGAAAAGATTGTGACGCTGGAGATGATGGATGAAGCCACCCTGAAAATCCGGGCCAATCTGGAGTTTTCCTATGACGGCGTGAAGGTGCCCTTCAGCAAAAAAGCGCCGGAAACCCCCTATGTGATGGTGATTAAGAAAGACACCGAAACCATCTACTGGGTCAAACGGGACATGCATGAGGAAAAGGCGGCTTACCAGACCCTGGTGGATGGGGGGATGGAGCTGATGCAAACCAACCTCTTCTTTGGGGAAGGGGATGATGCCATTGATTTTTACAATGTGACCTTGCCCCAGGTACAGGCCAATGAGTCGGATCCCTGGATGGTGAAGTTGGGGAATAACCTCTCTAGCCTCAAAGGCTCTGAAGATCCGTTGCAAATTATTGCCACCATTGGTTTTGCCCCGCAATCGGTAGACCAGTTCATTTTAAAGCTGGAATGTGCCGTCGGAGAGCGGCGAATGACGCTGGATGAGGTTCAGCAGTATCTCATGCAGGGGAAAAAGTACTTTTTCTTGAAAGGCTTGGGGTATGTGGAAATCCCCCTGGCGACCATTTTGCAGTTTGGAAAAGCCCTTCAGGCCTTTGATGCGGAAGAGCTGGAAAAGGATACCTACCAGATCAAGACCTACAAAGTCGGCTTGCTGGCCGAGTTGGTGGAGATGGGTGTGGAACTGAAGATGAGCAAGAAGTTCCAGACTTTCTGGGACGTGATTACCTCGTTTAAGTCCATGGAAGAGGTGGAAGTCCCCAAGAGTGTCCAGGCGGAGCTTCGAGGCTACCAGAAGCAAGGGTTCCACTGGCTGTGGTTCCTTTATTCTTACGGGCTAAACGGGATCCTGGCCGATGATATGGGCTTGGGGAAAACCTTGCAAACCTTGGTTTTGCTACAGCATGCCAGGGATCAAGACGGCCAGATGCCCTCCTTGGTGGTGTGCCCGTCTTCCATTGTCTTTAACTGGGTCAATGAAACCCACCGCTTTACCCCAGAACTCAAAGTGGTGAACCTCACCGGGGCGGATCGCCATAAGGCGTATAAGCAAATCCAGGATGCTGATGTGGTGGTGACCAGCTATGCCCTGCTTCGGCGGGATATTCGTGCGCTGGAAAACTACAAGTTCCGCTACGTCGTTCTGGATGAATCCCAGAATATTAAAAACTTTGAGGCGCAAACCACCCAGGCCAGTAAACGCCTGCAATCGCTGCACCGGCTGGCACTCTCCGGTACGCCAGTAGAAAACCGGCTGACAGAACTCTGGTCGGTCTTTGATTTCCTGATGCCGGGCTTTTTGTATGATATTGATGATTTCAAGTACCGCTACGTCTTTCCTATTGAAGAGCGGGCCAACCGGGACGCGGAGCGCCGCCTGAAAAAGCAGGTTTTTCCCTTTATCCTGCGCCGTCTGAAACAAGACGTGGCCAAAGACCTGCCACCCAAAGTGGAAGCCATTAAATACTGTAACCTCACGGATAAACAGCAGGATCTCTATCTCGATTGGCTGGATAAGACCCGAGATCAGGTCTTTGGGCAGATTGCCGAAAAAGGCGGGGTGGATAAGGCCAGTACGTCTATTTTCGCGGCCTTGCTGCGCTTGCGGCAGATTTGTTGCCACCCGGATCTGATGGGTGAATTGAACGAGAATGTCCATGAATCCGGGAAATTTGACGCCCTCAAAGACATGATTGAGGAGATTATCAGCGAAGGGGGTCGGATCCTCTTATACAGCCAGTTTGTGGAGATGCTCAAGCTGGTTCGCAAGTGGCTAGAGGTTAAAGGCATTAAATATGAATACCTGACCGGAGAAACCCGGGATCGAGAATCTGCGGTCTACCGCTTTAACAACGATGAGTCGATTCCGATTTTCTTGATTAGCTTAAAAGCGGGCGGGACGGGGCTGAACCTGACCGGGGCCGATTATGTCATTCATTATGACCCCTGGTGGAACCCAGCCGCTGAAGATCAGGCCACCGACCGGGCTCACCGGATTGGCCAGACCAAAACCGTCTTTGTCTACCGCCTCATTACCAAGGGCACGGTGGAAGAGAAAATCATGAAGCTCAAGGACCGGAAGCGGGATCTGGTGGATTCCATTATCGCTGCCGATCGTTCTGTCGGTAAAATGCTCTCCTTTGAAGATTTAAAGGACATTCTCTCGGCCGATTTCTAGTCGATTCGTTAGAAGGCCATGTGTAACACTTTGTTTCACCAGCGCGGCTGGGATCTCCCATGAGGCTGTGATCTTGTTATGATCTCCGCCAGTGAGATTGTATTCATTTTAAAGAAGTACCGTGACTGGGTTAGCTTATCCAATCAAACCGATGGGGGCTGGGCGGGCAACACAACCACCAGCCCGGATCCAGGCTGCGCGTCAGCCGGAGAACCGGACAAAACCGACCATTCTCTTTGCCGGTGAAATGCGCAAGGTCATGACTTACAACGTGGAGAATTTATACCGAGCCAAGGATGGAGAGACGGTGAAGGACCCCTATGACGTTGAAGATGTGGCTCGGGCGATTCTGCAAGAACACCCTCCAGCCGATGTGATTGCGCTGCAGGAAGCCGGGGATGATGAGTTCTTAAAAGAGTTTAATGAGCAGCATCTCCAAGGGTTATATCCTCATGTGGTTAGCTCACAGGTCCGCGTGGGTAACGGGATTCAGCGGGTGGCCTTTTTAAGCAGGGAAAATATTAAACCTATTCAAGTACAAAGCCACTGGCGAGGCGATCCTGATACCGAAGAAGGCAGAAAAGAACTGGGGAAGCGGGATATTCTGGAAGCCACCTTTGAGACTGAGACCGGGTACCAATTTACGATTTTAAATGTTCATTTCCGCTCCATGCGGACTGGGGTTCGGGATACCCATCGGATCCGCCTGCAGGAGGCTGAAGCGGTGGCCGATATTCTCAACGAGCGCTTTCAAGAGAACCCCAATGCCCATATTATGGTGGTGGGGGACCTGAATACCAACTTTCGGAGTCCTTACGGACAGGAAATCCTGGATATCTTGGCCCTGGTGGATCAAAAAGACCGGGAGCTGATTGAAACCATGTTGAAAGACAAACAGGCTGCCAATACCAGTTATCAGCGGAAGCTGGATTATATTTTTGTCTCTAAGTCATTGCAGCCCCAGGTGCGCCAGGCGTATGTATCGGGGAATTTAAGGGCGTATCCCTACTGGTCCTCGGATCATTTGCCGATGGTTACGGTCTTTGAAGAACCGGATGAACCTACAGGGGGGAACGAGCCGCAATTTGGTCATCGGCTGAATCGGGTTGTGTAACGTTTCATAATGTTATATTGACGGTTTCGCTCAGGCACAGGTACGATAAAAAGAAAAACATCATTGGGAGTGAAAATTCGTAGAGGGAATTTAGTCAGAGGAAAGTAAAATGCGGATACCTGGGGGAGGGTTACCTACGGGTTTGCCTGCTCGGCCTGGTGATAAGGCTGGTAGAGGTGGGATTTCAGCGCAAAATGTACAAAGCATAGAGAGTCAGAGGTTTATATCAAGTCGCGTGCACTTGCTGTTTGCCGGTAAGCAGCGCAAAGTGATGACGTATAATGCCGAAAATTTTTATCGGTTTAAAGATAAAACCACCCATGAGCTTCGGGTTCGTAAGGATGAAAAGGCGGTCCGGGCGCTGGCTCAGGTGATTTTATCGGAAAATCCGGATGTCGTCGCCCTGCAAGAAGTGGGGGATGATGGGCTGCTGAAGGAATTTAACCAAAAATATCTTCGCGGACGCTATCCCCATGTGTCCAGCTCCCTGGTGAGAAACGGCTTGGGGATTCAGCGGGTGGCCTTTTTGAGCAAGCAGAATATGAAGCCAGTGGAGATTATCAGCCACTGGAAAGAACAGTGTGGGGATCTGGCCCATCTGGAGCAGGGGAACGGAACCTGCGGTAAGCGTGATTTCCTGGAGACAACTTTCGAAACGGATACGGGATATCGGTTTACGGTGTTTAATGCCCATTTTAAATCCATGATTGGCGGAGAGCGAAAAACCAATCCCATTCGGATGAAAGAAGCCCAAAGCGCGGCTAAGGTGCTCAACGCCAAATTTCAGGAGGATGCAAAAGCCCCATTGATGGTTGTGGGGGATTTTAATACTTTACATCATACGCGCTACGGGAAGCCGGTCATTCGGACTCTGACCATGAAGAATGATAAAAACCCGGACAATGATTTAACGGAAACCCTGCTAAAAGACGGGAAGAATAAACCCACGCACCGAGGAGACCGTAAATACGCTCCGGCCAAGCTGGATTATATGTTTGTGTCCAAGTCGCTTTTAGAGCAGGTGAGAAAGGCGTATGTGGTCGGTCGATTTGATCGGGGGCCCGTACGGTGGGCTTCGGATCACCGGCCCATGGTGACCGTGTTTGAGGAGCCGGATGAAGTGGCTCAACCAGCCGGTAAGCCAGTTCACTTTGCCGGATCGCAGGCAACAGCGAGCAAGTTGGATTTGATTGCCTGATGCTTCTGCTCTACAATCAGGGAAAGCGTATGGTAAGGAGGGGCTTTAAATGACGACAACAACAACCCAGGATGTTTCTATGAGTTTAACGCAACAGCAGTTGGCGGCCATGATTGACCATACCAAGCTGACCTTTAAGCCGGGAGAGGATGAGGAAGCCAGTATTCGGCGGCTCTGTGCGGAAGCAAAGCGGTACGGGTTCTATGCTGTCTGTGTTCGCCCTCAACATGTGATGTTAGCCAAGGACAGTCTGCAGGGTTCAGAAGTGAAGGTCGCTACGGTCATTGGATTTCCGCAGCAAAAAACCACCCAGGCCGATGAAGCTGCGCACCCTCAGTTGGGACAAGTTTCTTTGGATGAAAAATTGGTAGAGACCAAGGCCATGTTGAACGATGGGGTAGATGAATTGGACCTGGTGATGAATGTTGCCCAATTCAGAATCCAGAAGGAAGAGACTCTCCGGGAATTCCAAGCCATCCAGCAGGCGGCTCAGGGGCGTCCGGTCAAGGTCATTATTGAAACGGATCTGTTATCCGATGAGGAGATCCGCTTAGCGACCCGCCTCTGTCATCAGGCCAGCGTGGCGATGGTAAAGACGTGTACCGGGATGATTTCTGATGGCCGGGGTGCAACCGTGCCGGTGGTTGAATTGATTGCCCAAACCCTGAAAGGGCTGGGGGCTCCTGTGTTGGGAATTAAAGCCAGCGGAGGGATTCGTACCGCGGAGCAGGCGCAGGCATTGATTCGGGTTGGCGCCACTCGCATTGGCGCAAGTGTTGGTGTAGAGCTGATTCAGGGGTTCTAAACCGCCCAAACCCATGAACGAGTTTTCTGGGGTTTTTTCCTTATAAATGCATAAGGTTTAGGACCTAACTGGACATGCCCGTTTTGGAATTTGGGTAACTATCCTGCTCAGTAGCGAAGCGAAAACCGGGTTTCAAAAATGCTCCTGTACTTTTGAAAAAAACCGTTGCCTTTTTTTGAATGCCTTCGTATAATCGGCTTGTTAGCTTAATCATGGAGTGTTAACCCTTATGAACAAAGAAGAATTAGTACAAGAGGTCGCTAAAAAAACTAAAAATTCGCAGAAAGCTGTCGCTTCTGTTTTATCCGCTGTTCTGGAAACTGTTGAAAAATCCGTTGCCAAAGGAAAGAAAGTCACCTTGGTTGGCTTCGGTACGTTTGAAAACCGCAAGCGCGCTGCCCGTTCCGGTCGCAATCCGCAAACCGGTAAAACCATCCAGATCCCGGCTAAAACCGTTCCTGTATTCACCCCTGGCAAGAAATTCAAGGAACTGGTGGCGAAGAAGTAATTCTCAAGCCAACGGATTTGAGGAAGGGTGTGGCACTTGCTGCACCCTTCTTTCGATGGATAGAAAAAGAACGGACTTCACATCTGGAGATCCGTTCTTTTCAAAGTTGGGTGATACGGGTTGTCAATTAGTTGAGGCGAACCAGGATTTCCTCATCGCTTACCATGTTGAGCGAGTTTCGCGCCAATTCCTCAATGCCTTCCGGGGAGGAGTAAATCTGGATTTTTTCTTGCAACATCTGGTTCTCTGAAAGAGCTTGGCTGTAATACTGCTCAATGACTGGGGTGTTTTGAAAAAGGATGGAGAACGTGTACGCGTCTGCTACCATGGCCCGAAGCGCCTGGAAAAATCCGAAGGCGAAGGCCAGGATAATCAGGCCGGTAGAAAACAGTTGAAACGAAGAAACGTGTTTCCGCTGCTGGGAACGATGCTGACGAATCCGTTCCAACTGACGCTCGGTAATCGGCGTTAACTCTGGATAGGACACAGTTGGCGTATAAGCCAAATGTTTATACTGCGTATTCAACCCTAGACTCTCTCTGTTAGAACTTTGCTCTCATCCAACGAACCGGACAGTCAATGTCCACCCACAAGTATTATAGCAGAGAATGTTGAAGAGCAGAACCCGTCGATGGTTCTTTTTTTAAAAATCTCCTCCATTTGGAGGAGATTGCATTTTTTTACAGAAAGAGATTGGTGACCCTGAGGGAAAGTGAATATGGTGAAAGCAACACGGGATCCTGCTTGAGGGAGAAGTTGTTGTGGGTGTTTTTGCATGGGGCCATTCAATCGGATTGGGTTTGGTGAATACTCTTCCTCCTCTTTGCTTTCACTCATTATTATGGATGTATGCTATAGTGTTGACTGAACTGTAAAATCCCAAATGCGGTCGTGAGCTATAAGAGAGTTATGAGCTCAGCAAAGTACCCCGTATGTTTAAATGTATTTCCGACGCTTGATGCAATTGAGCTGATCCAACTCAATGATCAGACTGGCGAGATAGAAAAAGCGTCCTCGCTGCCGTGCGCGTTTGACAAACTTAGCAGGCAGCTGGATGATCCGGAGCGGATGGCCCAAACGATTCGGGATCTTTTTAACTCCAATAAGATCCCCTTTAATACACCCACACTGATGGTGTTGCCGAGCTTTTTCACCAGAGACATTGAGTTACCCGCTGAATTTCAATCGGAAGAAACTCGTTTTGCCCTGATCTCAGAGGCCGAGCGTTTTTATGTCTTTAAAAAACTGGAGCCCCATATTGACTGGATTAAGTTAGATGAGACCCGCGTGCTGTATTCCGCATACCCTAAGGCGGAAATTGAAAAGTACATGCAGGTCTTTGAGGAGCTCAGAATTCCCCTGGTAGCCATTGAGCTGAGTTATTTCAGCATTATTCGGGGCTTGGTGGCAACGGGCAGCATCTCGGAAGAGATTGATGAAAACAAGCGTTGGAGCTTGATGGTTATTAACGATAACAGCTTCTTCTGCGCTATGAATGAAGGGCTACGGATTCTAAAAACCCTGGATGCGCCCTTATCCGTCAGTGCTGAAGAGGAAGATGCTATCCTGCAGGAAATCCATCAGGATTTTGAAGGCTTCACCTCCCTGGAAAATTTTGACAAGCTGGTGTTGGTGAATAATGCCCTGGGCATTAACACGGATAAATTAATTACCGAACTGAATTTTAATGGGCAAATGGTGGTGGTTGAGCAAAACCACCAGACGCTGAAAACCCGGGGCGGTCCAGAGGCCCAATTCCCATGTTCGCTTGAGGTCATTGGCGGGGTTTTCTATAACGAGTTTGGTGATCTGCCGCGCATGAACCTGAAGGTGGGCAGCGGTGAGGACATGGTGACAATCCTCAACCTGCGCCAAAACCTGTTTAAAGTTTTTATGGTTGTGGATGTGGCGGTCCTGCTCCTATGCGGGCTGATCTGGGGCATCATGCAGATGATGGTGATGGGGAAAGATGCTGAAGTACAGAACCTGGCCAAACAGGCGGTGGAACTCGGTTCCGGCCAAACTGTTGAAGAACGGAGTAATGTGCAACGCCGGCTCTTTGTCAAGAAGGTGGCGGATCTGAATACCAGCATCAATGACTTTGTCGTGAAATTGGGCGCCTCTGTCGGCGAAGGGGTCTGGCTGGATACGGTTGATATCCGGGTAGACCCGATTCAAGGAACCCAGGAAATTAAGGTGGAAGGGAAGTCGTTAAGTCCAGAACCTATCGACCTGTTGAAAAACGAATTGGCCCAGTCTCTCAAGCGAGACGATTTGGAGGTCGGTCAACTGGATCGTGCCAATGGAAGCGATGGCCAGGCTTCTTATACCTGGGTCATTCAAACCAAAGCGCCAGAGGCAGCCCCGGCTGAGAGAGGGCAAGCAAGATAATATGTTGGAAAAGCTGAAAGACGGCAATTTTAAAGAAACCGCCCAGATGCTGCTGGTGGTGTTTAAAGACCTGAAGCTGGTGATGACAGTGGTTAGTTTTTTCATGATTATTTACATGATTGGCTATGATACCGTGTTTGTCCCGATGAGCAAGGAAATTGAAAAACGGGACCACGCAATTGCGCAACAAAGGGAAAAAATAAACTCTCGGAAACAGCAAAATTCGCAAGAAATGCAGCTTCAGAAGCAGCTAAGCGGGATGACCAAACAACTGATTAAGGTCAAAGCCGGTGAATCCGCTCGTGTTGTAGCGATTAAAGAGTCGGGTACCGTGGTCGATGTTGCCAAAGGGGGTAAACGAATCCTGGAAGAAGAAAACCCCCTACCTCCCCCTCATGATAAGCTTGAGAACGTCATTATTGACGCCAAGGACAACACGGTAGTGAATGTCCTGGTTCCCCCCAGCGGGGAGAAAGCTCAAGAGGGCGAGGGAGAAAAACTCCTGCTGGAAAAGCATGATTATGAAATCAAGATGACAGGCACCTACCCGGCCCTGGTGGATTTTCTCAACCAGATTACCGCCTGGGATAATCTGGTGATGATTAGCCAGGTTCGAATGGTTCGTCTGGAAAAACCCGATGAACCCCAGCCAGACCCGGAAACAGAGCCGCTCTATCCGGTCAAAGTGGAGATGACGGTTTTATTTTCCCTCTATATGTACTCGACGAATGGTTCGACCAGTAGTACCTAGAATTTTGCTGGCCGGGTACGGCCATTTGGGCAGCGCTTTGCTGCAGGGCTTACTGGAGTTTGAAGGGTGCACTGTGGTTGGGGCATTTCCCTGGTCCACACGCCAAGGAACCAAAAAAGACACCGATCTCGGCGAACAGCGGTTGATTCGCCTGGCCCGGCAACATGGTCTATTAAATTGTGATTGTCCTGGCATCAACTCCTTTGAATTCATGCGGCAGGTGCAGGCACTGGCACCGGATATCCTGCTGGTGGGATCCTGGGGGGAAATTCTCAAGCCCCATGTGCTTCAGGAGCCCCGGTGGCAGGTCATTAATTGCCATCCCTCGTATCTTCCGGCCCATCGGGGTGCTAATCCGTATGTCTCTGTGATTCGGGCGGGAGAAAGTGCCACTGGCGTCTCGTTTCATATCATGGAGGAAGCGGTGGATGCGGGGCCAATCTTGCTGCAAGAGACGCTACCTGTCTTACCCACCGATACGGGCGGGTCTTTAAGAGATCGCTGCGCGGACATGGCCCGCAGTCTGATCCCTGAACTGATCACCCGATGGAGAAACAATACGCCACCCCGGCCTCAAAATGAGGCAAAAGCCACGTATTATCCGGTAATCCAGGTAGAGGACGGTTTAATATGCTGGGAAGATGCTCCTGAGCGGATCTATAACCAGGTACGAGGGCTTCAGCCGTGGCTGGATTGTTATACCTATTGGAAGGGCCAGCTGATGGCGATTCGCCAGGTCTGTTTGAAGGAACAGGCTGGAGGCTCAAACGTCTTATTGAATACCCCACCCGGAACAATCGTTGCTGTTGAGGATGCGACAATTTGGGTCCAGTCCGCAGAGCCCAACGTGTGGATGGGACTAAAAAATATCCGTTTATACCAGGGCATTGGACTGCTGCCAGGCTGGTTATCCTGGATGCTGGTAAAACGTTGGGCTGCCCCAGGACAACAATTGACTGCAGGTCCCGAGAGGCGTTGAGCTTACTATTTCCGTCGTTTTTTAAGATTGCTTCTTACAGCAAGCAAATTGTTTCTGTTTACGATATAATGGCCCTGCCTTTCACGTGGTAATGGCTTTGAGAAAGGATTTTTATCTTGAGTTCCAGACAGACAAAGATTTTTGGTGACGGGAAAATCGTCCCTATCAGTATTAGAGATGAGATGCGGCGCTCCTACATTGATTATGCGATGAGCGTGATTGTCGGGCGCGCCCTGCCCGATGTGCGGGATGGCTTAAAGCCGGTCCACCGCCGGATTTTATACGCCATGCACGAGATGGGCTTAGCCCCGGAGAAACCCTTTAAGAAATGCGCCAAGGTGGTTGGGGAAGTGCTGGGTAAATACCACCCCCATGGTGACTCTGCCGTCTATGATGCCTTGGTCCGGCTCGCTCAAGACTTTTCCAGCCGCTATCCCCTGGTTAATGGCCATGGGAACTTTGGGAGCGTGGAAGGAGATAACGCCGCGGCGATGCGGTACACCGAGTGTAAGCTGACCCATGTGGCCACCACCATGCTGGAGGATATCGAGCAGGATACGGTGGATTTCATGCCCAACTATGACGGGTCTGAGGAAGAACCCGTCGTCCTGCCCTGCCGCCTGCCGATGCTGTTGCTGAATGGCTCCAGCGGGATTGCCGTGGGGATGGCCACCAATATTCCGCCCTTCAACATGAGTGAGGTGGTGGACGGGGTGGTGGCCCTGATTGATAACCCAGAGCTCACGCCGGAAGAAATGATGCAGTATATTAAAGGGCCAGACTTCCCAACGGGCGGGCAGATTATTGGCAGCGCCGGGATTCTGGACGCTTACAAAACCGGGCGTGGCAGCGTGACCATGCGGGCGGTAACCAGCATTGAGCAGATTCCCGGAGGCGGGGGCCGTCAGGAACGGACCGCTATTGTGGTGACAGAAATCCCCTATCAGGTGAATGTCACCAACCTGATCGAAAAAATTGCCGATCTGGTGCGGGATAAGAAGGTAGAAGGTATTAGTGATCTGCGTAACGAGTCGGATCGTGACGGGATGCGTCTGGTCATTGAGCTGAAACGGGATGCCAAGCCCGATGTGGTGGTGCGTAACCTCTATAAACATACCCAATTACAAGCCACCTTTGGGGTGAACATGCTGGCCCTGGTGAAAAACCAGCCTCGCTTGCTGGGCCTGCTCGATGTGCTCAACGAGTTTATTGAGCACCGGGTGGAAGTGGTGGTCCGTCGGACCCGCTTCTTGCTGAATAAAGCCGAAGCCCGCGCCCATATCCTGGCCGGTTTGATGATTGCCATTGGCGATATGGATAATGTCATTCAGTTGATTCGGGAGGCTGAGTCCCCGGATGTGGCCCGTCAACAGCTGCTGGCTCGCTACGGGCTGGATACGGATCAGGCCAACGCCATCCTGGAAATGCAACTCCGCCGCTTGACCGGTCTGGAACGGGAAAAGATCAGCACCGAACATGCCGAACTGATGGTGAAAATTGCGGAATACAACGAGATTCTGGCCAGCCGGGCCCGGGTGTTGGACATTATCAAAGAAGAGCTTTCCGTGCTGAAGGAAAAATACGGCGATGTTCGTAAAACCCAGATCATGCCAGGAGAGGGCGATGAGTTTACCATTGAGGATCTGACCCCCAATGACGCCATGGCGGTTTTCATTACCCGTAAAGGCTATATCAAGCGGATCTCCCTGGATACCTTTGAGCGCCAGAACCGGGCCACCCGTGGGAAAGGGGCCATCAAAACCCGAGATGAGGACGATGTGGTCCACTTCTTTACGGCGGGCATGCACAGTCCGGTGCTCTTCTTTACCAGCAAGGGACGGGTCTTTAGCCTGAAGGTGTATGATTTCCCGGAAGGGGGACGCAGCTCAAAAGGGCTTGCGATTATTAACCTCTTGGCCATTGAGCAGGATGAGACCATCACGGCCGTGGTGCCGGTCGCGGACTTTGCCGCCGGCAAGTTCCTGATTATGCTCACCCGCCAAGGCTGGATCAAGAAGATTGAGCTGAATAACTTTGAGAATATCCGCCGTTCGGGGATTATCGCCATCGGGCTGGAGGAAAACGATGTACTGGGTTGGGTGCTGCCGGCCACTGATAAGGATCAGGTCCTGATCGGCACCAGTCTGGGCATGGGAATCCGCTTTCCGGTGTCGGATCTTCGCCCCCTGGGTCGTACCGCCCGTGGGCTGCCTTCCAGGAAGCTGCGTAAAGGGGACGGGATCGTCGAGTTCAGCGTGGTCTCTGAGCATAGCAGTACCGATGGTCTGCTTATCAC
>CAYLWC010000036.1:0-24162 GCA_964387265.1 uncultured Vampirovibrionales bacterium
ATCAACAACATTTATTCAAATATAAAGGGGTTTTACATAGTATATATCAAGGTCTATTTTACTCATGATTAAAGTCCTGTTTTTAACAATCACGCATAAGCAACTGGAGTTCTTTCTCCGGGCGGCGACGATTTGTATTGGAGAATTGTTCTCACCGGTTTGGGGTATTCTGGCCAATGTGATGAAGCCCTATGTGGATCTTCAAGCCATTGCCAGTAGCCGGGTCGGTGTTTTGACTTCAATAACCCAGGTGTATCAGATGTTGGATTCGGTTGAAGCAAGAGAACTGGCGTATTCCCTCATCCCGGCATTGGTGCTGTGCCTGCTGCTCAGTATTGTGTTGCTGTATGCTTTTAATCTGCTGGGTGGGCAATTGGCCCGCTTTGTCATCCGGATGTATTCACAACCGGCCGTCGCTGAATAGACGGAACATCTGGGGATATGAATCCCTGTGCTTTTCATCTAAAATCAGACCGTTCATTCTCTGACTGACATTCAGGCTGGATACAGTTATGAACATGCTTGCCGTCAATCCATTTCTCTTATCCTCCGCAAAGCCTGTCTTTGCGGGGAAAAAACCTGCGAATAATAAGCCCAAGCTTCAACCTGGCTCAAGAGCTGGTTTAAAGTCCCACCGGGAACTGAACCGGCAAGAACCGCTTTCTTTTCAAGCAAAGCTCCACATGTTTGGTGAACTGCTGCACCAGGAGTATTTAAGCCGGCTTCGGTATTCTGTTGCGGAAATTCGTTCCGTGTTCAAGGGGAGCACCATCAAGGCCCGTCCCAAGGACCCGGTTTCCATCCAGGAGAAATTACTCAAGGTTCACCGTTTGTATCGGGCTAATATTTCTACCCTGGAAGGGGCCAGAAAAAACGTATGGGATGCCATCGGCACACGGGTCATTCTTAAAAATCCTACTGCGGGTGGGATTGAACGGTTGACTGATAAACTGGAACGGGCCATCGCTGAAGGACGTCTCCAGGTTGTTCAAATTCAAAATTATCAAGGGATGCCAGGGAAGCCGTATTTTAAAAAGCACCACTTGGACCGACTGCAACAGGCTGCCGGGAACAAGCCGTTTAAGGTGGTTCATGGCGACCAGGAGGCGTATCACCCTTATGGGTACACCGCGACTCATCTCCAAATTCGGCATAAAAATGGCAGCCTGGGAGAAATTCAGATCCTGGGCCCCAAAGTGGAACAGTTGGCGGAGACGTTGCATCCACTCTATGACGTGCTGCAGGGCAAGGATCTTTCCAAGGGTAATCCCGCCATTGCCAAGCTTGTGGCGCCTTTTCAAACTTTGCTTCAAAACATTGATGACGGACAAAAAGAGATTTATTTTCAGTACCTGACCGCCCTGTTTCTGCATGCCAGAAGACAGGAGATTGGAGAACCGAGCGTGGAGCCGTTGTTTCCCCTTGGCATGAACCCTTTACTTCATATTCGCCAGGTTGAGCGCTTCAGCGAGGCTTACCATCAACTCAAGCGGAAACAGTTATCCACACGCTAGCCCCCTGGAAGTACCCAGAGGAAAGGGGCTATAATAAACACACCGGAATGAGGGAGAAGAATGGCGGTTCAGTCCAGAATGAAATCAAATGTCATATTGACTCAGGAGAAGCTGGCGGCGCTTCGCGCTTTAATGAAGGCTCATCCAGTGGATGGGTATCTGGTGCCTTCTGCTGATGCCCATCTCAACGAATACGTACCGGCAGAATGCAAGCGCCGGGATTGGATCAGCGGGTTTACCGGATCCGTGGGCGATTTTTTCATCACCCAGACAGAAGCCTGGGTGTTTGTGGATTCCCGGTATTACGAACAGGCCGATCAGGAAGTGGAGACCCGGTGGATTACCGTGAGCAAGCTGGGGTTAGAGAATCAGCCGACCCTCAGTGAGACGATCCGGAACGCCGCCCGTGGGCAATCGGTTTTTCGCTTGGGGCTTGACCCTCAAACGATTTCGATGCAGCAATTTCAGGCATTTCAAAAAGCCTTCAGGGACACCTCGGTTCAGCTCGTGCCGATTTCTGAAAACCTGGTGGATCCGCTTTGGGGGGAAAGCCGACCCAAGCCAGTCAAGGCGGAGATCTTTGCCCTGCCCATTGAATACGCTGGTCAATCGGTTGAGGAGAAACTAAACCGGGTACGCCAGGCAATGCAGGAGCGGACAGTCGATGTTCTGCCACTGACCAAGCTGGATCAGATTGCCTGGCTCTTTAACCTGCGTGGGGCCGATGTGGCCTACAACCCCCTGTTTATCGCTTACGGCTTGATTACGGAAAATGACGCGTTTCTTTTTGTGGACCAAAACCGTATCCGCCCTTTGGACCGGGAAGATCTGGAGCGTTACGCTACGCTAAAGCCTTATGATGCTTATGGGGAAACCCTGAAATCAAGCGTCTCCGGGAAACGGGTGCTTCTCGATCCCAAGGGGGTTTCTTGTGAAACCTTGCAATGGGTGGAGCAAGCCGGTGGGGACATACTGGAGGCGGATTCTCCGGTGGAGCTGATGAAGGCGGTCAAGAACCCGACGGAAATTCATTGGATGAAAGAAGCCAACCTGCGAGCCAGTCGGGCGAAAGTCCGGGCCTTGTGCTGGCTGGATCAGCAGCTCAAAGCCAGGGAAGCCGTTACGGAAGCGTCTTTTGCCGAAAAACTAGAGGCTTTTTACGCGGAAGAGCCGGGCTTTATGGGCTTGAGCTTTAATACCATCTCCGGGGCCGGGGCCAACAGCTCCATTGTTCATTATGGAACACCCAATCCCAAGAAAAAGCTTTTACCGGGCGAGCTGTTCTTGATTGATTCCGGCGCTCAGTATTTAGGGGGCACCACCGATGACACCCGGACGCTGATAATCGGGAAACCGACGGCGCTACAGAAAAGACGCTTTACCGAAGTGCTGAAAGCCCATATCAATTGTGCCAGTCAGCAATTTCCCAAGGGGACTGAAGGGATTCGGCTGGATGGAATTACGCGGGCCAACTTGTGGAACGCGGGGCTGAATTACGGTCATGGGACCGGCCATGGCGTGGGAGCCTTCCTGAATGTGCATGAAGGCCCCAACGGTATCCATGCCAGAGCTTCTAAGGCCTTTGAGCCAGGGATGGTTACCAGCATTGAGCCGGGGTATTATGAGCCGGGCTGGGGCGGGATTCGCCTGGAAAACCTGTATTTTGTGAAAGAGCTTTCTCCGGGTTGGTATGGGTTTGAATCGCTGATTTACATTCCCTTTGACAAGCGCCTGATGAACAAGGCGGCGCTGTCACCGGAGCAGTTGCGTTGGCTGAAGCGGTATCATCAGGCGATCCTTCGCAAGCTGAAACCCACGCTGAGCCCGGAAGAGCAACGTTGGCTGGAAAACGCCTGCCGCTTGTAAATTAGGCGACATCCTCATCATCGGGTGACGGATCCGCTGCCTCGGTGCCCCGAAGGGCCACCCGGCTGTGGTTTTTGCCATAAAAGAAATAAATCAACGCGCCGATGCCCAGCCAGACCCAAAGTCGAAACCAGGCTTCCGGGTTGAGGTTGGCCATCATGTAGATATTGCCCGCCATGGCGACAATAGGAACAAAGGGTACCCAGGGGCATTTAAACGTGGTGGGGATGTTGGTCATGGGGCTGCGAAGCATTTGAACCAGAGGAACCAGTACCAGAATTCCGCCAATGCTGGCTAAAATGGTTTTCACAACGGTATCCCAGGGGTTGACAATTACCACGCTGAGAATGCCCAGTCCCACGGCCAGCGCGATCACCTGCCAGGTGCTTTCCAGCGGCTTGGCGTCAGACTTGTAGCGAATAATTAAGATACTGCCTGAGACCACCACAAAGGCAAACAGCGTCCCGATACTGACCATGTGATGCAGGTCATCCATGGCGACAAAGGCGGCCATGGTCGCGGCGATAATTCCGGTCAGGATCGTGGCGTTAAAGGGGGTTCGGAACTTTGGATGGACCTTGGAGAACCAGGGCATGAGCAGCCCGTCTCGGGCCATGGAATAATAAATCCGGGGCTGAGACATGAGCAAGATCAGCATCACGGTGGTCAGGCCGGCAAACCCGCCAATCCCGATCAGTTGCTGGGCCAGGGGGAATCCGACACTGCCAAAAGCCGCCGCCAGTGGCGCGCCAGGGTCAATCTGGCTATAAGGCACCATACCGGTAATGACCCCGGAGACGGCGATATAGAGAATCGTACAAATGACCAGGGAGGAAATAATTCCGATGGGGAGATCCCGTTGGGGGTTTTTGGTCTCTTCCGCAGCGGTGGAGACGGCGTCAAAGCCAATATAGGCAAAGAAAATCAGGGCGGCCCCTTTAAAGACGCCTTCAACACCGTAAGGGAAAAATGGATCCCAGTTGTCTGGCTGGACCCAGTTCATGCCGGCAAAAATCACAAAGAGGACCACCAGCACTTTGACAAAAACCATGGCGGCGTTGAAGCGGGCGGATTCTTTAATCCCAATGGCCAAGAGGGCCGTGAGCATTAGGATGATCACCCCGGCTGCGGGGTTGGCGACGACCCCATTGCCCAGATCCCAATGATACACGGCTTCGGGTAGGGTCAGCCCAAAGCCTTTAAGGAACTCGATAAAATAATGGGTCCAGCCGACTGCCACCGCGGATGAGCCGATGGTGTATTCCAGAATCAAATCCCAACCGATGATCCAGGCAAAGAGTTCTCCCACGCTGGCATAGGCATAAGTGTAGGCTGAGCCTGAGATGGGGAGGCGGGAGGCAAATTCGGCATAACAGAGTGCCGCCAGGATACAGGTAAACCCGGCAAAGCAATAAGAAAGCATAATGGAGGGCCCGGCGGCGTCTCGCGCGGCGGTTCCGGTGAGGACAAAAATCCCGGCCCCGATAATGGCCCCCACCCCGATGGCGGTTAAATCAACGGCGGATAAAACCCGCTTGAGCCCTCCTTGATGCTCTTTGGCTTCCGAGAGAATCTGCTCCATCGGTTTGGTCCGAAACAAGGGGTTGGCCATACGCCGTCATCGCTCCTTTCAATAAACAGCTGCATGTTACAGGGGCAGGGGTTAAAGTTAGATTACCCACTTTGAACAAGCTTTGTAACATTTCCTCTTTTATTTTAGTACATGTTTTGCTTCCGCAAATGAGAAACGCACCGTTCCAAAAAAGTAATCCCGGCCATGGGCCGGGTTTTAAAGGGACAGAATGTGGTTTTTGGAAGTCTCAGGCGAGTTCTATGAGCCAAGTCCGTATTTTCGTATTTTTTTCCTGTCGTTATTGACGGAAGTATGGATTGTGGCAACCTTCTGGGCAGAAGATTGGAGAGTGGCCTTGATTTGATTCTGCATATGCCTGGAACACTCAGGGCAAACACCCCCTGAAGCGGTATGAAGTGGCTTAGAACAGCGGGAACAATGGAATTTTTTATCTTCGATACGAGAAAACTTTCCTTCTCGAAAGAGCTTTAGAATCCGATCCTTTGCAATACCCGTTTCCTCAAAAATGATGTCTACGTTGCTGCCGGGTTTTTTCAGAAGGAAACGATAGATGGTGTGGTAGTTTTCCTGCTCTTCTATTTCGCAAGGCGGACATTGTCTGGAGAGACTTTTGGCCATGAAGGGTTTACGACAGAGTTGGCAGTGGGTAATCACAGTCAGTTCCTTCCTTTATCCGTAATTTCGCCTGTCTGGTCATCATGTTTTATATACATGTCTTGTTTCGATCCGCATTCGGTTCTATCAGGAATTTCGGAAAAAATTTCTGAAACTTGAAAAAATATGAAGATAATTTCTGATTTTCACAATACGTAACAAAACCGGCCCCTGAAGGAAATCAGGAGCCGGCATCGGTTATGTGACTTACGCGAAGGTTTATTCTTTGGGTGGAGCGGTCATGGCATCTACGGATAGAATTTCATCCAGCCGGGCATCATCTAGCGGACGTCCCTGGCGATCGATCACACCCAGTTCCAGAACCGCTTCCCGGACGGTCTTCCCTTCTTTATTAACCTTTTTGGCCACTTCCGCCGCTTTTTCATAGCCAATATGCGGGTTCAGGGCGGTGACCAACTGGGCACTGTTTTGCAGGCGGTATTGGGCGATTTCCTCATTGACCTGGATTCCGGCGATGAGTTTCTCTGAGAATACCGGCAGGGCGTTGGTTAGAATCCGCATGGACTCAGACATCTTCAACAGAACGGTTGGCATCATGACGTTTAGCTGCAACTGTCCGTTTTGCACGCACAGGGAAATGGTGTGGTCATTGCCCTGAACGATATAAGACAACTGGTCCATCAGCTCGGGGTAAATGGGGTTGACTTTGCCTGGCATGATGGAAGAACCGGGTTGCCAATCGGGGATGGAGATTTCCGCCAATCCAGTGCGGGGGCCAAAAGAGTAGAGCTTAATGTCATGGGCGATTTTCTCCAGCTCCAGCGCCACGCTGCGCAAAGATGCTGAGTAATCTCCAAAGAGCCCAAAGCTGCTGGTGGCCTGGAAGTAATCCCGAGTCTGATGCAGCTGGAAACCGGAAAATTCAGATAGGTACTTGGTGACCAGTTCCCGGTATTTGGGGTGGGTGTTCAGGCCCGTGCCCAAGGCCGATGCCCCCAGGCCAATAAAGTACAGACGCTTGCTGGCATGCTCCACGTTATCGGCGGCATCCTGAATGGCGTTGGCGTAAGCCCCAAACTGCTGTCCTAGGGTCAACGGCACAGCGTCTTGCATGTGGGTGCGGCCCGGAATCAGGATGTCTTTAAATTCTTCGCTCTTTTGGCGAAACGACTTTTCAAAGGCCCGCAGCGATTGCATTAAAGGACCATGCATGGCTAAGAACGTGAGTCGCATCACAGTCGGGGTCACATCGTTGGTAGATTGTCCGTAGTTGGCGTGATCATTGGGATGCACCCGGTATTCGCCTTTTTTCCCGCCCAGAATTTCCGTGGCCCGGTTGGCCAGTACTTCATTGGCGTTCATGTGGTTGGAGGTCCCGGTGCCGCCCTGGTAAATGTCTACGATAAACTCATCGTTGAATTTTCCGGCAATCATCTCATCGGCGGCTTTCATCAGCGCTTCACCAATGGCTTTGTTGTTTTCCGGGTTGCTTTTATCCAGCAAGCCCAGCTCCATATTGGTTTTAGCAGTGGCTTTTTTCACCCAGCCAAAGGCTTTGATCTGTTCCGGCATCATCTTGGAAATGGGAATTCCGGAGATGGGAAAGTTTTCTTTACCCCGTAAAGCCTGAATGCCGTAATAGGCATTGCCCGGAACCTGCTTGGTTCCCAGGGAGTCTTTTTCTGTCCGGGTTTCAAATGTATCCACTTTGGGTTGTTCAGTTGCCGTTCCCATATTTCCTCTCCTTTTCAGACAATTCAAGCTCAGACAATTCAAAAGTTTCTTTCCGAAAAATCCGCTGCAATTAAAGCCACTAAAAGTCACGGTGGACATGATGGTCCCCTTTCTTAACCCTGCGGACTATTTTAATCAAAAGGGGCTGAAACTGGCATGAGTGTAAGCGAAATGTAACGCCGTGACAATGCGATCCCGCAGTCTGGATCCGGGGTTTACCTAGGCAATTGCCTGAACCCTTTTGCTTTTATATACAGATAAGGACTGAGCTGGGTCATGCCGCTGAAAACCTATCCTCAATTGCACTGGGTTGTGATAGGATACCAGACAACTTCCCCAGAACCACACAAGGAGCCAGACATGGAATACGCTGACGGGCTGAGCGCCAAGGACTTATTTGATCAAGGAACCGGCTACACATACGATGACTTTATTCTCCTGCCGGGGCATATCAACTTTGCCGCCGATGAGGTGAGCCTGGAATCCAACCTCACGCGCCGAATCAAGTTAAAAACTCCCTTTGTTAGCTCCCCGATGGATACAGTGACAGAAGCCACGATGGCCATTCACATGGCGCTCCAGGGCGGTATTGGGATTATCCACTACAACAACACCATTGAAGAGCAGCGGGATGAGGTGGCGAAGGTCAAGCGCTTTAAAAACGGCTTTATTCTGGATCCGCTGGTTCTGAGCCCCCGCCATACGGTGGCGGATGTGGATGGGGTGAAAAAACGCTTTGGCTTTTCCGGGATTCCCATTACCGAAGATGGAAGAATGGGCTCCAAGCTCCTGGGAATGGTGACCAATCGGGATGTGGACTTTATCCAGGACCGGAGTATTCCCCTCTCTGAGGTGATGACCACTGACCTGGTGGTGGCCAAAGAAGGCTGCTCCCTGGAAGAGGCCAACCAGATTCTGCGCGAAAGCAAAAAAGGCAAGCTCCCCATTGTGAACCAGAACGGGGAACTGGTGGCCCTGATCTCCCGAAACGACTTGCAGAAAAACCGGGATTATCCCAACGCTTCGAAAAACCCGGTCAATAAACAGCTTTTGGTCGGCGCCGCTGTCGGTACCCGTCCGGAAGACCGGGAGCGGCTCACTGCCCTGGTGGAAGCCGGTCTGGATGTGGTGGTGCTGGATTCCTCCCAAGGGGATTCGGTGTACCAGATTGAGATGATCGAGTATATTAAAAACCAGCATCCGGGTCTGGAAGTGATTGGTGGGAATATTGTGACGGCCAATCAGGCCAAAAACCTGATTTCAGCCGGGGTGGACGGGCTTCGCGTCGGGATGGGCGTTGGTTCTATCTGTACAACGCAAGAAGTAATGGCCGTGGGTCGCCCCCAAGCCACCGCCGTGTATAAAACCGCTATGTATGCCCGAGAATTTGGAGTTCCCATTATTGCCGATGGCGGTATTTCAACCATTGGCCATATTATCAAAGCCATCTCTCTCGGCGCCTCAGCCGTCATGATGGGGTCGATGCTGGCTGGGACTGAAGAAGCCCCCGGTGAGTACTTCTATAAAGACGGGGTCCGTCTGAAAAAGTACCGGGGTATGGGCTCTGTGGAAGCCATGGAGAAGGGTAGCGCCAAACGCTACTTCAGCGAATCCGATCGCATCAAGGTGGCCCAAGGGGTCTCTGGGTCGGTGGTAGATAAAGGCTCTATTACCCGGTATATGCCGTACCTGACTCAAGGAGTCAAGCATGGCCTACAAGATATAGGTACCCCTGACATTGCACAACTTCATGATGCCTTGGCCAGTGAGCGGCTGCGTTTTGAATTCCGCACCAACGCCGCCCAGCGTGAAGGTGGCGTCCATAACCTGTACAGTTACGAGAAAACGGTTGTATAAGCCATCGATTTAACGTTGTTTATTTATTGGTGGCTTCGAGCCTGGCGCGGCCTTTGGAGCCGGTATTTACGGCTTTAGCCGGAAACTGCCTTTTTAGCGGTTTTCTGTACCCCTTCCTGAAGGGCCTGTTGAAGTTTTGGAAATTTCTTGCTGATAAATTGCCGGACCCCTGGAATCTTCAGCGCCAGCAGGGCCCCGGCGACGCCAACGGCCAATTTGAATAACAACGGCTTCTTTTTGCCTTGTTCATGCCCACCACCATGGCTATTGGTAAAGGTGTCATTTCCGCCACCATGCTGCGTGCCGTTTAGCAGGCCGCTGATATAGGCCTCATAGCCATCATGAACCGATGGAATGGATTGAACGCCTGGCCCTTGAGCCGGATTAATCTTGGACATCCCCACATGTCTCCCCTGGTTTGTGATGCTGTATGCATAAAAACAATTTTTTTGGATTTTGTGCTTTCAGATTTTATGACAGGGACCAAAAAATTTCCCAAGGGCTTTCAGAAATACCCTTGGGAAACGGTTACATTCAAGAGATTTGTTGAGCTTAGCTTGCTTGCTGGGCCGCTTTCTTGAAGAGATCCAGCTGCTCCGGCCCTTGTTGCTTGGTGTACTTGGCCAGGAAGTCTTTGATCCCGGCTTTAAACTTGTCATAGCCCTTAAATTTGGAGAGATATTGTTGGGCTTTTCCGATAAACTTCTTGACCGACGGGTTTTGGGCAACTTTTTGTAGCGATCCGGAGCGGAAGGCCATCACCCCGGCTGTAATGAGGGCCGCGACTTTTACCAGGATCTTTTTCTTGGATTGCTGTACAGCGGCCTGAACCTGAGGTTTTTGAAACGCCTGAAGAACTCGCTGTTGAGCTTGTTTTCCGACTGGGATGCCTGCTTGTTGAGTACCGTAAACGCGCATATGTATTCCCCCTGAATGTTTGAAGTGGATTTGCCCGTATAAAAACAACAGAATAAATTCTTGTGCTAGTGATTTTTGAAGGGGGCTCATTGCCGCCCCCTTCACACCCGCTAGGCCGGAGGCAAACTCACATACCTCAGACATTTTCAATGTGGCTTGGCCTGCAGGGATTCGGCCAAGCATTCTTTGTATCTCGGTATGCTCAAACAGTGCCTCCGGCCAGGTGGGATTGCCGGTCTAATATAGGGCTACACTTTACAGAGTGGATAACTCTTACAAAGGGAAAACTTTGAGGGGTTTAAGCTTGCCTTGAATCGCCTGAGCCACAGCCACCGGGCGGGTATGATACTCCACAAAATACAGCTGGTTGGTTTTCAGTTTGGGTGTGGTGAGTTCTGGCTCAATCTTCATGCCGTTGGCCAGTTTTTTAAAAAGTTCTTCATCGGGGAGATCCACAATGGGCATTTCTAAATACTGTTTCGGGTGCTGGAGATACTGCAACGGGTCATGGGCTTGCTCAATGGCCGCTAGCGGAATGGCGTGATCGATGTGAAACTTCCCGTGCTCGGTGCGTACCAACTTGGAGAGAAATCCCCCGTAACCAATCGCCGCGCCAATATCTCGGGCGAGCGAGCGAATATAGGTCCCGCTGGAGCAGGCCACATCCAACACCAGCTTGGGGTGGGGGGTGTCTGCTTCTAACAGCTCCAGCAGTTTCAGCTCATGAAGGGTGATGGTCTTTTTTGGCAGCTCCACATTCAGAAGAGGTTTGCCTTGCCGGGCCATTTTATAAAGCTTTTTGCCGCCCACATGCACGGCGGAATACAAGGGCACTTCCTGTTCGATGGTCCCCCGAAACGGGGCCAACACCGCTTCAATAGAATCTGCCGTCATCGGTGGGCAATCTTGTTCAGAGAGCACCTGCCCTTCCCGGTCCAGCGTATCGGTGGTGATGCCGAGAGTCACTTCAGCCGTGTAGCGTTTACCCGTGGGGAAGTATTCTATCAAGCGGGTGGCTTGCCCCAGACAAACCGGCAGCACCCCTTCGGCCAGGGGGTCGAGCGTGCCCAGGTGGCCGATTTTCTTGAGGTTGTATATCCTTCGGAGCTTGGCCACCACATCGTGGCTGGTGTATTCTAAAGGCTTATAAACGTTTAAAACAGAGAACATGGGGGTGGGTGCTTTATCCAATTGTAGGGGGCAACGGTTTGTGACAGTTCATCACGAGGGGAAGAACAATAGCTTGACACGAAAGACCCGTGCGAGACAATAAGGGGTGAAATCCCTTGGTTAGATTTTTCGCTTCGCGGGCGTAGCTCAGTTGGTAGAGCGTCTGCTTCCCAAGCAGAAGGTCGAGGGTTCGAGCCCCTTCGCCCGCTCCATTTTTAAAAAGAGAGACATAAAATACTCTAGACTGTTACGAACGGTTGCACAGTAAATATATGTGGTGGGGAAGTAAGAGGATTAACATACTTGAGCAATGATATTGAAATTGAGCTGATGAAAACAATGGCTCCTGACCAAAAGGTTGCTTTCATGAATGCTATGGCTCAAGAACGGAAAAATACTTCAACAATGGTTCTATTAACACTTTTACTGGGTGGGGTTGGGGTACATCATTATTATATAAGAAACACAGTTATTGGAGTATTGTATACTCTTTTCAGTTGGACATTTTTGCCAGCTATCTGGGCTCTAATTTTTGATTCCTGGATGTCTCCCTCGTATGTAAGAACCTACAACCGACAAAAAGCAAAAAAAATTGCGCAGCAAATTCATGCCGGATGGGCTGAATCCCCCTCACAAATTCCTTCGTAAATTAAGGAGTTGAATTAAATGTTTTTTGATAATCAAGAAATAGAGTTTCCATGTCCAGCTTGCCAAGCACAATTGACAAAATCGTTGAAATGGATAAAAGAAAACTCAGTTCTTGTCTGCTCTGAGTGTAATGAAGAAATTAGTCTCAATAAGGAACAATTCACTGACAAATTGGCCGAGGTTGAGGGATCTGTCGACGACCTTATGAAAGCACTTAAAAAGTTTCGCTAGCTGGGTTTAGCTTTCGAGCCAGTGGATGACTCTAGATTCAGAAATGCCGGATTTGGACGATGAAGGGGTTAGTAGCTTAATAGAGCTTTAACAGAACTGGGAAAAACCTGGAAGGCGTTTCAGTATGGTCGATAACATGCACCCTGTGGAACCCATTTCTACGGACGCGCTGGGTCTGGAGCATATCGAGGCGTTGCGGCGGATTGAAAAACGGTACCCTCGTCTGGATTACTTCCAGCAAAAACGTCGGGAGCAGAAACCGAAAGACCCAGGGCCAGGTTCTCCTAAGCTGCCGCCGCTGCCCCTTGATTCCTTTGAGTATCAGCACGAGCATACCTCCGATTAGACCGGGTCTTTTCCCTGGACATTGATGTGGTACGCTGGGTGGGCTGATGTTTAAGGAAAGAGAGAGAGAGGTGTCTATGACACGGATTGGATTTTCTGCCCCCCCAATTGGGCTTCGGTTTGCTGGAAATTCCGGAAAAATTACCCAACGTCCAGCTCATGTGTCTACAGAGTCTGAAACAACCCCGGCTGGAAAACAAAACAGGCGGCTGTTTACTTCTATTGCCACGTGGCTACGAGGATGGCTTGGGCAGCTGGGTCTGGCCCGGCAGAATCAAAGCGATGCCAATCACCCCCATTGTCCGGCCCCTGCCGTGCAGGACGAGGATGATCCGTATGACGCCAAGCTGATTAGCATTCTGGAGAATGAGGGCGGCCCGATTCGACAGGATTAGGGCAGGTCAAACAGCAGTACTTCGCAATCTCCTTCAAGCTGGAGGGTTTCTGCATTTTCCAGCCCAACGCCATCGCCTGTATCGTATGCTTCGCCGTTGATTTTCAGTTGGCCGCACACCACGTGTAGCCAGAGGTGGCGACCCGACTGTGGTGTATACTGCATGGGTTTGCCGGGCTGGAGGATGGCGGCATAAATCATAGCGTCCTGATTGATCTTCAGAGAGTCCTCTCGGCCATCTGGCGTGGCAACGGGATACCACCGCCCCCGTTTATCTTCGGGCGAAATCCTTTTTTGACTGTAATACGGGGGAAGGTCTTTTTGGTTTGGGAAAATCCAGACTTGGAGGAAGTGTACAGGCTCCGTTGGAGAAGGGTTATACTCGCTGTGGGTGATACCGCTGCCTGCGGTCATATGCTGGACTTCCCCAGCTCTGAGCACCGTTGAATGTCCCAGGTTGTCCTGATGCTCAAGCTCTCCAGATAACACAAAGGTGATAATTTCCATATTATGATGGCTGTGTGGGCGGAAGCCTTTTCCGGGCGCGACCCGATCATCATTGATAACCCGGAGGCTATGAAAACCCTGATTTTCCGGGTCAATATACTCTCCAAAAGAAAAAGTGTGGTAACTTTCCAGCCAGTCTGTTTGGGTGACGCCCCGAGTGACACCTGTGCGTGTGGTCTGCATGATCTTCCCCTTCTTTTTTTAAAACCATTCTACAACCATTTAAAATCATGGCGTTTCATAAGCCGCAATGAAGCAGCTTGGTTTGATATTTGGAAATGAAGAACTCCATTTTACCTGTTGCCGGAATTTTTGTAACGGATCGCTTTAAGCTGTGGGCCGCTTGCTCCATAACCAGATGACTTGGTGTACACTGTATGTTGACAAGGTGGTGGGAGCTCATCCGTAATTTGGGCAGAAAAGCCGGATGCGCTCAAGAACCGGGTCAAGAACAGCCGTCGTATGCAGCATGAATCAGGATCCCCTTTGTGAGTACGCGCCCTCCCACGAATAAGCCTCCCATAAAGCAATCGCCCACCTACCCGATGAAGCCGGGTATGCGGCGCAAGCGGGTCATTACGCCGCTTCATTGGCTGGGTGTTGTTTTGTTGGGGATTTTACTCAGTGGGCTTATTATCCTCTTTATGTCAAGTCCCTTTTCGCCGTCGCCGGTCCGCATTACCCTGCCTTCCAAAGAGTATCCGATGTTTGGCATTAAACCCGCGTTGCCCGGAGAGCGGATTGTGCTGGTGATGGGGGTGGACGAACAAGACAGCCTGACCCGCCGGGAAACGGATGATCCCTTTAAAAACACCCGAACCGATACCATGATGCTGGTGCGGGTCAGCTCCAAAAAACGGAGCGTTTCAATCGTTTCCATTCCGCGAGATAGCAAGGTGTACTTGGGTGGAGGCTCTCAGGTGGGCAAAATCAATTCGGCCCATGCCATTGGAGGGGCTGAATATGCGGTGGAAACCGTTGAAGAGTCATTTGGGATTCCGGTGGATGGGTATATCGTTGCCAACTTCTCGGGGGTTCGGGAGCTGGTTGATACCATTGGGGGAATTGATCTCCATGTGGAGAAAAGAATGCGGTACCGGGATCGGACCGCCAATCTGCACATTGATTTCCAGCCGGGAATGCAGCACTTGGACGGGAAAAGGGCGGAAGAATACCTGCGTTTTCGCCATGATGAACTGGGAGATATTGGCCGAATTCGCCGTCAGCAAAAGTTTATTACCGCCGTGGCAAAGAAATTAAAAGATCCCTGGGTCTTGACCAAACTGCCCAAGCTGGTGGAGCTTTCCCAAAAGTACATTCAAACCGACATGACCTTTGATGAGCTGTTGATGCTGGCAGCCTTCGCCCAGGAGATTGATCTTAAAAACATCCGTTCCGCTACGCTGCCAGGGTACCCCTCAGGATATACGGTCAGCTACTGGGTGATTGATCCTGAGCCCGCCCAACAGGTGCTGGATCGGCTGATTCTGGATAACGTGTTTTACAATGATGAGATGCCGGCAGAGCCTTTGAAAGTGGGCGTTTTGTATCACTCGGACTTCAAGACAACCCTGGATAAGCTGGTATCCAATCTGGAAGAGCAGCAGTTTGAGGTTGTGTGTAAAAGTGTAACAAATAGTAAGAGTACCCAAATTATTGAGCATACGGAGCGGGTGACGGACGCCCGGACTCACCGGCTTCAGACCGCTTCTCCCGCTCTGTCAAATGCCCGCTTGATCTTTGCCCCTGTGGGAACTACATTTGAGGTCATGTCTTGCAGTTCGCTGGAAGATTACACCATCATCATCGGAAATGAGAAAGAAGCGATATAGCTATATATGAGAATGAGGAGTGACCAACCCTATGTTTCAGTCTAGGTTTCTGTCTGGAAAAATGCGTAAATACCATGGAATTGCGTTGACCCTCAGTGTGATGGTGATTCACGGTATTGGAATGCAGCAGTGGGCTGGCGCTCAAATGGTGGGTCCGCAACCCCCCGCTGAAAAACCCCAAGCCGCTCCGGGTGGGTTCTCTGAAAAGATTTCCGGTAGCCTGAAAAAACTCTTTAACCCGGAAGCCGCCGAACAGGAAGAGGAAACGGTGGAGCAAACCGCAGAAAAATCTCCACCACGCCCGGAATATAAACGGCCACCGCTCATTTCCAAGCCACCCGAGCCGGTTGCTAAAATTGAACCTCCAACGGTGGATCCTGAAAACCCCCCGCTGAAAGCCCGGGTGACGGTTGATGATCCGGCCAACCCCTTGGGGCTGATGGATGCGCTAAATAAGCTGAAGTATGTGGATACGTTGGTGAAAGAAAACCGGATGGTAGAGGCCAGAAGTACCCTGATCCCTCTGCGTCAGTGGCTGATTGACGCTACTGAGGCCCATATTAACCTGTATCAGGCATTAAGCAAGCTCCCATCCGCCAAAGCTCAGGCCGAACTGGAAAAACAGTTGGCGTTAGAGTTTGCCCTCCTTCGGGATCGCTCCATGCTTGAACTGGGAAAGGTCTATATTGCCGAAAAAGAGCATAAAAAGGCCGTCAAGGAACTGGTTGAGGTAATCAAGTCTCAGCCTAGCAGCCAAATGGGTGTGGCGTCCTACCAACTGTTGCAGCAGATAGGGTTTACGGAAAAGTTGCAATTGGCCCAGTAGCTGGCAGTTTGCAAAGGGAGGTGCGGATGAGCCGGAATTACACGCTTCGCTGTCGCACCACGGTGGATACTCAAGGCTTGGCCGAGTTTTTTGCCTTATTCAAGACGCATCAGGTGAATATTAAAAAGCTGGTGTTCCTCGGACCGCTGGATACCGGAAGTTCTGTATTGGCTGAGTTCGAAATGGAGTTTGTGGCGCCCGAGGAATCGGTACCGCTGGAGGCCTTTCTTTCTTTGTTAAATCAACATCTGAAACAGGGACATGCCTGGAAGAACGTACAATTAACGCCTGATACTCCAACTGGATAAGCTGCTGGTCTTTGTTATTCCCAGCAAGGCATACACCTGGACTGGCTTTGAAAACCCTTTGACCCGGACTTCACCCAGGTCCCGAACATTCAGGCGGTCAGCGGCCAGCTCATGGGTCCGCGCGCTGATGATAATCGGGGCATTGGTTTCTCGGGTAAACGACTCAAGACGGGCTCCCAGGTTCACGTTACTGCCCATGACGGTAAAATTCTTGATTTTTTGGGAGCCAAAGTTGCCCACAAACATTTCACCGCTGCTGATACCCACGCCATGCTTTAAAGGTGGGAATCCTTCTCTTTCCCAGTAGCTATTCAGGTATCGAAGGGCCAACTGCATTTCCAGGGCAGCCTCACAGGCTCGCTCGGCATGGTTGGGGACGTCAGTGGGGGCGCCAAAAAACGCCATGATGGCGTCTCCCATAAATTTATCGTAGGTTCCTCCGTGGTTCAGGATAATTTCGATCATGACGTCAAAGTATTCATTGAGTTGGCTGACCATTTGCGCTGGGTCTTTGTCCTCAAACTGGCTGGTAAAGCCCTGTAGATCCGTAAACAGTACGGTCAGCTCCTTTTTCTCTCCTTTTAGGTTTTCTAGCGCCATGTCTGGGTTACTGACAATTTGCTCCATAATCTGTGGCGATACGTAGTTTGAAAACACATGGGTCAACTGGTGCTTTTCTCGGTCTTGAACGTAATATCGGTATAGGGTTCCGCCAATCAGACTGACGATAAAGCAAAACGTGGGTATCACCAAAGGGGACCAATACCCCCAGAAGGAGAAAACGACAAAATTCCCTATCCAATAAAGTGCAATTAACATCAGGCTGAAGGTAAAACCTAGCGCGAGTCGGGTAAACTCGATAGTGGCATATAAAACCCCCGATATGACCAGTATAGCCAACGTCCAGGTCCAAGTATTGGGGGTCTTTTGAATAAACTGACTGTCATTTAAAAGCATATCTACCGTATTTGCGACGATTTCCGGGCCATAGATCGTTCTGCCTACCGGGGTTCGATGAATATCGGTAACGGTGTTGCCATAAATGACAATTTTATCTTCAAACGAGTACTCCCCACTTTCAGGCTGGCCTGGGATATTATGCAGGGTCGGTAGGGTTTCTGTTGCCTGACCTTCCAGCTTTCGAATCAAGTCAATGGCTGAAATTTTCCGGTAGAGGTGCCCCCCGGCCAAGAGATCATTATTTCGATTGGCCCGGACGCGTTGTTGTAGTTGCTGCTCACTTTCGGGTACCCACTGGGGATAGGATTGTTTAAGTTGGATGGCTGCAAGCGCTGGGTTTCGCCAGTTGATAAAAACCTGGTGCCCGTCATGCCAATGAACCGTTTTCCCTCCAAGTTGCAGGTACTCGGGGAAGTATATCAGTTTGGAATCCGGTAGAAGATCCACCACGGGGCGAGCGCCAAGATACAAGTAAAAATTCCCCTGATACCCCCGAAATAAAATGGGGATGCTTCGAACAAAGGCATCTTCATCATACTGAACCGAGGTAATGCCAATGCTTTTCAGCGCGGGTCGGAAGGGTTCGGCTAGCGGGGCGGTGTAGCAAAAGGTTATTTGCCGATCCGCCGCTTCCGGGATGCTTTTTGGGGTATGGACGATGACCTGGGCCTGGGCCAGAAAGTCTAGATAAGGGTTGTGTTGTCCGTAGGATTTTTTGTAGAAGCTATCCACGCATGGGGTAAAATACAGGGCTCGAAGAGCATCCCTATGGGGGGGGTCCCGCAGGGTTACCGGCAGGCGCATGTCTGAGGTCGGGAGCCACTGGGACGCTTTCAATGTCGAAAGATTGATGGTTTCCAGATACCGGGCCAGAATGCTTCGGGGGATGTGAATGATAGAATAAACCGGGGAAAATGGTTCAAACCCGAGATCTATCAGGCTGGTCACTGGTTTTTTCAGGTGGTAGGCATGGAACGCGGGGGTATTCAGGAGATAGGGCTGTAAATAGATCTTATAGAGTATGTCATAGGCCAGTTCTTCTGGAGAGCGTAGTTCGGATTGCTGCTCAATAAAGCTGTCGAGATTGGTGTCCATTGGGACAGCGGCATAGACATTACCAGCTTCGGCCATGGCGGCTGCCAGAACCGGATCCCCGGCTTTACCATCTCTGAGCTCCACATCCAGAATGACCGCCTTGGCCCCGGCCTGCTTCAAGTACTGAACCAGTTGGGCCACCCGTTCTCGGGGTAGGGTCAGGCTGTTTATGCCCAGCTCGGGGTATCTACGGATTCCCTCTTCGGTTCGGCGGTCCAGGGCGAGCAGGACAATTTGATCTGAGGGGGCCATGTGCTCGGCGCGGAATCTCAAGCGAACATCCAGCAGGACCTGTTCCAGATTGTTGGGGATATTTGCCGCCACAAACACCTGGCCTATCCAGAAAAAGACCAGAAGCATGGCTGCCCATATACAGAGCAATAGCGCCCGTTGACGCAGTTTTCGGACGGTTTGTCGGGCTGGGGATTTCTGCTCCAGTGGGGGGCTCATAGTTTCCTTATTTTAAAGAGTCCATTTTGAGCCGGGTTCCAGTGAACAAACGAAATTCTTTGAAATAGCATCGCTCAGGAAGTAAAAATCGACTATCTGGAGTATATCTATTGGTGGGTCACTTTCTGACCAGATGGTCGATTCGGTGCTCCTTTCCTTTCTGTTATTCTGGAGTTAGAATAAAAACCTTAACGATGGATTAGGGTCTATATGATTTTGAGAGCATTTTTTCATCAGCGGGTTGCCGTGGGTATACTGAGCATGTTGGCTTTTGGGGTAATGGTAATGCCTGTAAACGCTGCGGTTAGAAGTGAAGGCGATGAAGGGTTTCTCCTCTTTAGCCAGCCAACCGCTAACGAAACCAATAGCATGACAGCAAAAGTCACGATTGACGCCCCGCCAGAAGCTGTATGGCAAGTGATCACTTCTTACGGGAGGCTGAAAGACATTTTACCGGGCTATGAAAAAAGCACTGTGCTGAAAGAAAATGGCACCGTGAAAACCCTGGATGTGGCCATGAAAGTCAGCCGCTTGTTGCCCACCTACAAGTACCAGGTACAGGTTCAGGAGAACCGTTCAGCCCACCAGTTGAAGTTGAGGCGGATTGCCGGGGACTTCAAGAAGCTGGATGCGGTTTACCAGCTCTATCCAAAAAATGGGGGTAAGCAAACGGTCCTGGTTTATGAGTTGGATCTGGAAACCGGCTTGAGAATTCCGGGCACGGATGGCATTATCAGTGCTAACACGGAAAAAACCATGAAGGCTCTTCGAGCCCACATCGAGGAAAAATATCATAAAAGCGTGATTGGACAGCGGTAACGCTCTTCGCTATCATTGCACTATGAATCTTCTCGCTGTTGATATTGGCAATACCGACATTAAATTCGGGGTGTTCCGGGATGACGAGCTGGTTCGTTCCTGGCGCAGTTCGGGGACCCGGACTCAGCCTGAACGATTTAGCTCCCAGTTGCGGAATACCTTGGCAGAGCAAGGGGTGAACTTTGACGCCCTGGTCTACTGTACCGTGGTCCCTGACGTGGAAGCGGTTCTGGTCAAAACCATCAAGTACTGTTATCAGCTTAGGTACCCCATTTTAGCCGTAGATCCCAGAACGACCCGCCTGCCGGTACGGGTTGAGGGTTATCCGCTGGAACAACTGGGAACGGATCGCCTGGTGAACGCGTGTGGAGCCCATTACCTATACCCGGAACAACCAGTGATCATTGTGGATTTTGGAACGGCTACTACCCTGGATGTGGTGACTGCCGAAGGTGTGTTTATTGGTGGGGCGATTACCCCTGGCTTGAAGATATTTGCAGAAACCCTGACGACAAAAACATCATTGCCAGGGAACTTTTCAATCAGTAATTGTAAAAAAGCCCTGGGCCATAACACAGTTGAATGTTTACAGTCCGGGATTGGCCTTGGGTACCGGGGGCTTATTAAAGAATTACTCCAAAAAATCCGTCAGGAATTTCCCATTGATGATCAAACCCGGATTCTGAATATGGCCACAGGCGGACTGGCGGATACGTTCAGTCAAATTTGTCCGCAAGAGCCACTGTTTCGAGTGTATGAACCCTCGCTCACCCTGAAGGGGCTTTGGGCGATTTACCAGCACAACCGCCAACTTGTGTCCGCACCGTCTGCCTGATACACTGGGGCTCATGATGAATTGCGGGGAAACAGAGGATGGCCGTTGATTTATTAGCCGCGCTGCGGTATCCCTACCGAAAATCCAACCGACTCAATGCCTGGGTTATCCCGGCGGTGGGGATTCTTCTGGTGCAACTGCTAACGTTTGGGGCCTTCATGTTGGGGCAAACCGCCTCACCCGAGTTGCGCACCACGCTGATGATCTTGGTGTTTATTGTGGCGTTGCTGATTAATATCTTACTATCCGGTTTTTTCTGGCAGATGTCAGGGGCTCTGCAACAAGAAGGTGAAGAAGCCCCCGCCCCGCCGTGGTGGGGGATGATGACCCGCTATCTACTTCAGGGCATCAAGCTCTATTTGTACTTGCAACTGGTATTGATTCTGGTGAACTGGATCAGCCGTCTGCCGTTGATGCAGGCTATTGGTGAGCCCGTCTTGACCCAGGCCAGCTTGCTGGGGATGGTGGTGTCTGCGGCCTTGTTCTTGTTACTGGGCCCGGTGGTGGCGGCTCCGGTTATCCAATCTGCCGGGAGTTATCAATTCCTTGAGTTGGTGAATTTGAAAAAGGCATACCATCTATTAAACCGTGCCTATAAGAATTGTCTGAAGGCGATGTTGGACGCTCTGTTTGTGATTATCCTATACATTGCCATTATCATGGCGCTGGTATACCTGAAGGTTGGTGTCATCCTCGTGCCTTTTGCCATCGTTCCCATGTTGATCTCCAGCTGGCACCTGATGAATCAGGGATTTATAGGTGCACGTGACTCATCATCTGTTTCAGTTCCGCAATCGTAGAATCCATATTGACCAGATCCTTGACGGATTGGCGCAGAAAGCGGTTGATCTCCGGCATCATTTGAATGGCCATGTCGATTTTGGGGTTGGAGCCATGCTCATAGGCGCCCACGTCAATGAGATCCCGGGCATCTTGGTAAATCGCCATTAATTCCCGCATTTTTCCGGCGGCTTGCATATGCTCAGGGTCACAGATTTCCGTAAATAGACGGCTGACGCTGCCCAGCACATCAATGGCCGGGAAGTGGTTCTGGGCGGCAATTTTCCGGGAGAGGAAAATATGGCCGTCAATAATTCCCCGTACCGTATCCACAATGGGGTCGTTGATGTCATCTCCTTCCACCAGAACGGTATACAGCGCGGTAATGGAGCCTTTATCGGTCTTGCCGGAACGCTCCAGCACTTTTTGCAGCCAGGAGAAAATAGAGGGTGGGTAGCCTTTCATGGTGGGCGGCTCCCCAATGGCCAGGCCCACTTCTCTGCCGGACATGGCTGCCCGGGTGACGGTATCGGTCATCAGAAAGACCTTTTTGCCTTGATCCCGGAAGTACTCAGCTACCGCTGTTGCGGCCGTCAGGCATTTCATCCGCATCAGGGGAGGCTGATCCCCGGTTGCGCAGACCAACACCGAACGCTTCAGACCCTCTTCCCCCAAGCTGTTCTCGATAAACTCCTTGACCTCACGGCCCCGCTCTCCAACCAGCGCCACCACGTTGACATCGGCATCGGAATTTCGGGCAATCATACCCAGCATGGTACTTTTTCCCACCCCGGAACCGGCAAAAAGTCCCATCCGTTGCCCGGCTCCCATGGTGAGCAAGGCATCAATGGCCCGAACACCTGTGGAAAACCGTTCTTTAATAATGGGCCGGGAAAAGGGATCCGGTGGCGGTGATTCCAGACTGACCGAGCGGGCCATGGTGGTATCCAGCGGCATGCCGTCTAAAGGTTCTCCTAAGGGGGTAATCAGGCGGCCCAGCAGGAAGTCGCCCACAGGAAAGCTAATAGGGTGTCCGGTGGTGGTGACCCAACTGCCCTGATAAATCCCGGTCCCGTCGTATAACAACAGCATCTGGGCCACATCGCCTTTAAACGCCACCACTTCGGCGGCTTTGGGCTCCCCGTCCATGCTTTCAATAAAGCACAGATCCCCGATTTTGAGCTTGGGAAGCTGGGCTTCAACCGTCAGTCCCTGGAGTTTGGAAACTCGCCCCTTGTACTTGTTGAGATCGGCACTATAAAGAATCTCCCGGATACGGCTTTTGGTTGCTTCCAGCTTTTCACCGGGAATGAGGGATTTTCCTGTGTTGTATGGCTCCGGAAGATGCATGGACTTCCCCACGGCTCACCTTGTTTCTATTGTAACGGTTTTTGAGCCCGGTGGCCACTCGGGGCCAGATTAGCCGTGATCATTTTCCTTGCGGAGCGCTCTAACGTAATCGGGCAGCAGAAAATCCCTGGCCGAATCCCCGGTCATATCCCCCGGCTGGTCGCCAATACTGGCAAGAATCGGTAACCGGAAACGCTGCTCCAGTTCCGGGCGTTTGACCTGCTTGAAGGCGGCGGTGTGGCCGGGAAAATCAGCGGGCTTGTAAAAGGCCCCCAGACAAGACCTACCCCATAAGCCTACCTGCCTCAGGTTTTCTACCGAGCTGTTTTTCAGGTTCTCCCGAATGCCGGTTAGAAACACGTAAGGGATCTGGCGTGTGTTGAGCCAGTCAATAAAGCGTTTGGCGACGGGAATGACCGGAATCTGTTTTTTGTTGACCCACTCGGCCCAGGTTTGGGCAATGGAGGGGAAGCCCGATGCCTTTTGGTAATAGTGGGGGCTGGAAAAGTACTCCCGGTTATCCAACACGGTTTCGTCAATATCCAGGACGACAAAGCCCTTATTCCCTTGCTGAAGGTGGGTTTCCAAGGTGCGGCGGGCGTTTTGATAGGTGTCTACATAGGCTTTCTGGAAAGCCGGGGTATGGGTCCGGGCCAAATGCCGCTCAATCCGTTCCTTTCGGGTGAATGTACCAAATTGAACAGCGGCCTGGGGATGGATGGCTCCCATCAGGGGGATTCCTTTCGCTACTTCTCCCGATTATGCGACAAACCCGCCTCATGAAGAAGGGTTGCGTTTGAAGTACTTTTGCTTCAGAATATGAGATCCCTAGGTGCGTGCGCTCGTAGCTCAGTTGGATAGAGTGCATGGCTACGAACCATGAGGTCGGGAGTTCGAATCTCTCCGAGCGCGCCACTTATATTTTGCTAAAGTGACCCAGAATTGGGTCATTTTTAGTAAGGTAAATGGGGATGCTCAACGTTGAGAGAGGGATCCCGACTTGATGGAAGATATTCGTTGGAAGCAGTGATTTGAGAATTACGATAAGGTACTTGGTCGTCTGGAAGAGGCTCTGGTTGCGGTTGGGAAAGAACCTGGCAACCATTTGTATGAAATGGCCACCATTCAGGCTTTCGAGTTCACCATTGAACTGGGCTGGAAGGTTCTGAAAGATTACCTAAAGTTTCAGGGCGTCAAAGAAGTCTCTTTGCCCAGGGACGTGGTCCGGCAGGCTTTTCAAGCTCAGTTGATTACTGATGGGCAGACCTGGATTGAGATGCTGGAAGCCCGAAATAAAACTTCTCATACGTATGATGATAAACAGGCGGCTAAAATCATCCAAAGAATTCAGCAAGACTTTTTTCCCGCTTTTAAACAAGTACATGCCTATTTTCAGGAAAGGCTGTAATCGTGCGCTTTGGTTTGCCGGATTTGACCATTGAGCAGATCAGGTCTTGCTTTGCCAAATATCCGGATATTGCCTGGGTCAAAGTCTATGGCTCTCGAGCCCTGGG
>CAYLWC010000037.1:0-24159 GCA_964387265.1 uncultured Vampirovibrionales bacterium
GGGTTTTTTGGGCTTTCAACGTAGCGTTGGCAAGGAATGTCGTGCCGGTTTCATCCACATCACCCACACTGGGGTTGATTTTAATGTGGATGGGTTGTTGCTGCTCCGCGATGATTCGCTCCAACTCCGTCAACTTGTTGAGGTTCTTTGTGGCCAGTGTCAGGGTGAGCATGGACAACCTTCTGCCGGGTGCAGGCAAAACCATAACGGGGATGAGTATACTCTAAAAACGAAGAAGGCAGCATTCCCAGAGGCTGAAATAATAAAGTGGAGTCCTGGGTTTTCAACTGATTGAGCAACCGTTCCTGTTCTTTGGCTTCCTCTACCCCCTGGTTCAGTATTAATAAAACGCCACCGGGCTCCAGCAGCTGATAAAGGTGCTGCAGGTACCGAAAGGGTTCAAAATATTTTAAGGGCAACCCCCAAGCCAAAAAAGGCGCCTTGAACACGAACGGCAGGAACGAAGAAATCACATGGTAAGACGCCTGATGACTCAAAACATCTTGAACCACGTACTCTGCTTTGGGTAGCGAACGGATGTAACTTTGAGCATAGTCGGCCCGGTTGTGGAGATCGGTATACAGCCGGTACCCATCCAATTCAATGCCGACCAGTTCAAATGCCGGGTGTCGTGTTTCAAGATACCGATAGATTGCCTCCACGTAAGACCAGTTCTTCGCACCGGCATCCAGCCACCTGAGTGGTCGCTGGGACAGGTTCAACGAGGTGGGGTCAACAGGCTGATAATGGGTGAGATGTTCGATAAATTCAAGGTAACTCAGTGTTTCCAGAAAACGGCTGCGGGTGGAACATTGCTCCAGCGCCTGAAGCCGGTACCGGGAAATCAATGCGCTAGCTTGATCCTGGGTGGCGCCTTGAAACAGGTTGTCCTTGCTTTCAGCCGGTTCCTGATAAACGCCCCGGCTCCAGCGGCACTGGTTTCGCACAAAAAACGACAAGCCATTTTTGAGGGCTTGCCATTGTTCATGCAAATAAAGTACAACATCCTGAATGGCCATTAAACGGTATTATAAAGGCGTGAGGAAAAAAGGGCGAGCTTACTCACGCCCGATGTTGAATGCCATCAGTTCTTGTTGTGCCTTTAACTTGGCCAGACGGATCTGTTCCTTGTCACCAATATCCCGTCCTTGCAGGCTGTCCCATGAGCTAATCCCCAACATCAACAGAACAAGAACAATAATGGTTTTCTCGATGACGCTTAAGTCTAACCTCATTGCCGATTTCAAAACGCGCTGTTTGTACCCCACCCACGGTTTCATTGTGCAGCCTGATTCCTTTCTACTCTTGATGCTCGACCTTTGATAAAACGACTCCAACCAGATTATCGACAAGTTGCTCCAAAACTTGAGAGTTCATTTTGTCGATTTTGTCGCCCACAAGTCCATAGTCGGTTCAGTGGGTTGCGCCATCGGGGTTCATCCCCTGAACTTATCATAGACCTATTATCAGTATAGCCGCAATCGGTTAAAAATAGGATAGTACGACTGGCTAAACTTTGATAGTGTTCATTCGCCCTTACAAGAGTGTTTGCTGAAACGCAGGCTATACCGGAAAAAATTCGGGGGGATGGCTCGGTGGGATTGACTGTTTTTTTATGGTTGCCCCTGGGATGAACAGGAGATTTTGAGAAACGTGATCTTTGTGTATCCTGTTGCTATGGTTTGAACCCTGGAGTGTTGGTCATGAGCTTCCCTGTCACACGGAAACGCCGGTTACGGAAAACCCCTTTAATTCGAGATTTGGTGTCAGAGACGCATTTAAGGGCGGAACAGTTGATCTATCCGCTGTTTGTGAGTGCCCAAACCCAGGAGCCTGTCCCCGTGGACTCTATGCCGGGGGTCTACCAGCATACGCTTGACAGTCTGCTCAAAAACGTGGAGATGGCAATTCAGGTCGGGATTCGTTCGGTTATTCTCTTTGGCATCCCGCTGGAGAAAGACTATCAAGCCACAGGCGCTTGGGATGAGCAGGGTATTGTACAGCAGGCAACCCGTAAGCTTCGTCAGGCTTTTGGCAAAGAGCTGCTTATTATCGCGGATACCTGTCTGTGTGAGTATATGACGCATGGTCACTGCGGGGTACTCGAGGGAGAACAGGTCTTGAATGACCCGAGCCTGGATATTCTAGCAAAGACCGCCGTATCTCAGGCTGTGGCGGGTGCGGATATTATTGCTCCATCCGATATGATGGACGGTCGAATCGCGGTGATTCGAGAATCCTTGGATAACCAGGGTTTTCAGGAAATGCCCATCATGGCTTATTCCGCCAAGTATGCCAGCAGCTTTTATGCTCCGTTCCGCGACGCGGCAGAATCGGCTCCCGCTTTCGGCGATCGGAAAAGCTATCAGATGGATCCCAGAAACAGCCGGGAGGCGTTGGAGGAAGTTTTGCTTGATCTGGAGGAAGGGGCGGACATGGTGATGGTCAAACCGGCCATGGCGTATCTGGATATCGTCTCCCAGATCAAGGATCTGGTGAATGTGCCGGTGGCCGCTTACAGCGTTTCGGGCGAGTACAGCTTAATCAAGGCGGCGGCAGAAAAAGGCTGGATCGATGAACGGGCCATCGTGCTGGAAACCCTGACCAGCATTCGTCGGGCCGGTGCGGATCTGATCCTGACCTACCATGCCATACAAGCTGCAAACTGGCTGAATCAAGCGTAAGGGCTTACTTCAGAAAAATTTCTCCCAGTACCCAGGAGACTTGCAGCGGAAAACGCTTGAGAAACGGGATGGAACTTTGAATGGAGGCAATTTTTCTGGCCTGATACCGGTACTTCCGCCAGACGGGAAAGACCTTAACCTGGCGATTGTTTCTAGCCAGAGTCTGCTGACGATACTGGTACGCTTCCAGCTCTTCAATCGGGCATAACTCCCGAGCCAGTTGCTCGACTGTATCATCCCAAGTCTCTTTGTCAGCCTTGCGTCGCTGTGGATAATTGCTTTTTGCTAGAAAACTCATTTCCCAAACTCCAATCGCGTGTAATCTAGCAATCTAAAAACGTCAGATAAAATATTTGTGCGTTCGGGTTCTCTCACCCTGGAATGTTTATGCAATATCCTAATTTAATTGGACCTCAAACGCAAGGAGACTCTTGAATTCAGGCAGGTGAAAGAAAACGTTTTCCTGCTCAGACAACGGTTGAGAAAGCCTGGAAAACAAGTTTTATTAATGAAACCCGACGTACCCCTGGCGCATCGCAAGAACGGCGGCTTGCGTCCGGTCATCCACGCAAAGCTTTTGAAGAATGCTGTGGACATGGGCCTTGGCGGTGGCCTTGGTAATGGTCAAGCGATCCGCGATTTCCGGGTTGGAAAGCCCTTCGACAATCAATTGGAGGACTTCCATCTCCCGAGTCGTCAGGGGGCAATCTTCAGGCGGGCCTTCCGGCTTGACGTTTTCAGCGCTATTGCCGCTGGCAGAGCCCTGAAAACGTCCCAGAACCATTCGGGCGACGGCGGGATCCAGCCAGGCGGTTCCTTCTTTAACGGCATCAATAGCAGAGGTCAGCGCTTCAATGGCGATGCCTTTCATGCAATACGCGTCGGCACCGGCGCCCAGGGCTGCAAAGACATCCTGCTCATTGTCCTTGGAGGTGAGCATGATAATGCGGGTATTCGGGTATTCCTGCTTGATTTTCTGCGTGGCTTCAATCCCATCCATTTCAGGCAAGCCGATATCCATCAGAATGATATCCGGTTGACTGCTCCGGGCCTCGGATACGGCTTGTAAACCATCCTGAGCCTCACCGACCACCTCAATGGTTTCCTGTTTCTCCAAGAGCATCTTCAGTCCCACGAGGGTCATTTGGTGATCTTCAACAATCAGGACCTTGGTCTTGCTCATATTCCTATACTCTCGCTCTTTCTCATGAAACCGGGGCTCTGCGGGGGCAGTTCAATGATTGAGCCTGCCATAGTCTCATTATAACAACGCTTTGAAGAAGCGGGGCGTTCAGTTTTTCCGGTCGCTTTCATGCACCGGCAGGGCTAGGTAAAAACGGCTCCCTTTCCCCTCCTGGCTCTCCACGCCAATCTCACCCTGATGAGCATCAATGATTTGGCGGCTTAAATACAGGCCAAGCCCGGAGCCGGAGGAGCGTTTTTTGCTAGTCCCCTGGGAAAAGCGTTGAAACAGCTGGGGAATATCCTTTTCAGGAATGCCACGGCCATTATCAGTCACTGAAAACACAACTTGTTTCTTTCCGTTGGCCTGTTGGGTCTCCAGATAAACAGAAATCTCTCCCCCAGCCTGGGTGTAGTTAATCGCGTTTCCGATCAGGTTGATAAAGACCCGACGCAGTTCCTGGCGGTCCCCAAATACAGACGGGATGGCTTTGGGAATGGAAATAGAGAGGGTCTGGTTCCGGTTTTGGGCCAAAGCCTGCAGTTCATGGGTGACGGTTTGAACCAGGTTGGCAATATCCAGCGGCTGGAACACCAGTTTTTGCTGACCAGCCTCATACTTGTACACTTCCAGCAAGACATTGACCAGCCCCAACATGTCTCGATGGCTGGCAATCAGCATATTGCACATTTCTTCCTGCTGCCTGGAGAGCGTTCCCAGGGAGCCGTCCAGAAACAATCCTAATGTTTGAATCGCTGCCAGAAGTGGAGTACGGAGATCATGGGTCAGGGTGGAGACAAAGTCATCTCGCAAACGCTCCACTTCCTTGCGTTGGGTGATATCCCTCATTGCCAGCACAAAGCCACCTTCTTCCGGGATGGGCGCCACACTGACCTCAACCGGGAGTTTTCCGATCCGTGCCTCAGGAATCACAACCGGCTGATCGGCTCTCAATAATTTGGCAAGGCTCTCCTCTCCGTTGATAGAGAGAACCTTATCAATGGGCAGCTCCAATGCGCTTTGGCCAATCGACGCCTGACACCACCGTTCAGTGGCCGGGTTGGTGGAGGTGACTTTCAGGGTGGCGTTCAGGGTTAAAATCCCGTCAGCGGCATTATTGATAATGGATTGAAGCTTGCGGTGGGCAACTTGCAAGTCGAGTGTTCGCTCTTCAACCAACGCTTCCAGATGCTGATTGGTTTTTTGCAGAGCAGCCTGGGCTTCACTCAGTTGTTCAATGGAAGTTCGTAGATCCCCAATGAGTCGGGTCCGCTCCAGACCGTTATCAATGTTGAGCTTCAGTTCCTCATTATCCCAAGGCTTTTCAATATATCGGTAAATCCCCACGGTGTTGATGGCTCGAATGGCGTTTTCTTTATCAGCATAGCCGGTCAGAAGGATCAATGTGGATTCCGGGAGTACTTCCTTGACTTTCTGGAGAAAGGTAATCCCGTCCATGTCGGGCATGGAAAAGTCCGAAATGATCACATCCGGCTTCAAGGCTTCTAGTTGGGCCAATGCCTCTTTAGGTACATTAAAACAATGGACCTGGTGTTTGGTTTCCAGGTTCAGCATGGCTTTCAGGCTGGAAGTGACCATGGTTTCATCATCCACGATAAAAACCGTGCCGATGCGTGATGAGGGTTCGGATGGCTTCTTCATAGCTGTCGGGGACCGATGTTCAAGGGGAATCATTGGATAATGACTTGATTTTTGTGACCACCTCTCTTTCATTATAATGGCGGTGCCCGTCTCGGGTAAGCCGTCAGAAAAACCTCCTGCTGCCCGCCTGGTTGATATCCCGCTGGAGGAAGTTACCTTTCCAGGGTTCTTTGTGTCAAAATAGGGGCATGACGATGCGTGTTCCCAATCAAAGCGAATCCTGCAACCCAGTTCTTCAAGGGAAGCTGTTTGTGATTACGGGTCCTTCCGGTGTCGGAAAAGGAACGGTTTGTCAACGCTTACTGCGAGAGATTGAGGGGTTAACCCTGTCTATTTCCGCCACAAGCCGTCCAAAACGGCTTCATGAGGAGGACGGGCGGGATTATTTCTTCAAGACCCCTGCGGAATTTGAACAGATGATTGAGGAAGATCTGTTGCTGGAGTGGGCTCAGTACAACGGGAACTACTATGGAACCCCGCGGAAAGCGGTGGAACAGTGTCTCCAGTTGGGTCAGGATATTCTTCTGGAGATTGATACGCAGGGCGCGCTGATGATCAAGGAAAAATTTGGCGCCCATGCCTGTCTGATTTTTGTGGCGCCTCCGTCCATGCAGGAACTGGAGGCCCGCCTGAGGGGGCGCGGCACCGATGGGGATACCGTGATTCGGAGCCGCCTGGAAATTGCCAAGCACGAGTTGATGCTGAAAGAGCAGTTTGACTTTGTGGTGGTGAACCAGGATCTGGAAATCTGCCTGGGGCGTATTCGGAATATTCTGGCTGGCTTTTGCGACTAGCCGAAGAGATTGGCCAGGCGCCCCATAGGAACATACAGTGAGAGTAGAATGCTGATTGCGGTGGAAAAAATGACCCAGGAGCTAAAGCCGCTGAGGCGGAGCCATTGATGGGGATGGTTTGTTTTTCGTGCAAACCAGGCCAGAACCCCAAAAACAGGAATGATCAAGAGCCACTGGATGAGCCATGCGTTCCAGAGTGTCATCAGTAGACTGGCTTTCAAGTACACGACCCAAGTTGCATGATACGTCGCGAAGAAAAAAATAATAATGGATCCACATAACACCTGGCAGGCCAGGGCAATGAAAGCTCCCTGGGAGAAGATGCCAACCGGATGTTCGGTGATGGTGTGATGTTCGGAATGATTCATCAAGGGGCGGAGTTTCCTCTAAAATAACAGGCGGGGGATGTTTTTCCAGCAAACAGCAGGATGGGGGAAGTGAGCTTGTTGGACTTTTGCTCCAGGGGGATCCAATAGTCCTTTACAAGGACCTCGGCAATGGAGAGCCTTTCAAAACCCAGTTTTTCCATAGCTTCCAGGCCCAGCTTGTTAAAGTCATAGACGTCAATATAGAGATTGGCCTGGTTGGTGCTTAAAAGAACCTGATTGACGGCAAACAGGAGGAGATCCTCATAGGAATCACTCCAGCCGGGGCTGATGACCATGTTCAGGTAATAGTCCTGGTAGTTTTCGGTAATCACTTCTATAGAGCCTAAAAGCAAGTCATGGACCGCGTCTTCTACAACCCATCGCTTGAAAACTACACCTTTAAGTCGATCCGCCAAACGCCGGGGCACGGAGCGGGTAAAGTCTTTTTGGGTTTTTTCCAGGCTGACCCGGACTTCGGGAACCAGGGAATCGGTGTGCAGGGCTTTCAGCTTTTCAGCATCACTGCCATGGGCTTCCCGGAGTCCCTTGATGCAGATTTCCTCCTGTTTTAACGCGATGGGGTTGGAATGCCTGAACGAGTGCAGACGGGTACAACGGCGGAAACCACAGGATTTCAGTATAGCCAGGGCTTGCTCCTGGTACTGATCCACCAGGGCTAAAAAGGTTTGAACTCCTTCCCCTCCATAACGGTTGATGACATAGTGAATGAGTTGGGTTCCCACATCGTAGGAAAAGGCTTCCGGGTCAATGATCAGCTGGTCAATTTTCCAGCGGTTGGTTTTTTTGCCGTCTTTGGATAACCAAATCAAACCAAGAACCTGCTTTCTGGAAACCGCCACATAGATGGCGGGGACAAACTGGAGGCGGGGTGGGAGCAGGTGGCTGATAAACTGCATGGGAACATAGAGCTGCTGAAATTTTTGCAGCACACTATACTCAAACTCTTCCTGACTGTATCGTTTGAGTAGGGAGAGAACCTGCTTGAGCTCTTGTGCTCCGAGAACCCTGATTTTTATCATTATGTTATGATTCTTACATCCTGTCTGTGGAAAATCCGCCACCTGATTGACGTATCTCTGGATAAAATAATCGTAGCATATTCAAAGAGGCCACCACACCAATCAGGCGAGCATTCCTTTAAACAGTTGAGTTGTTATCCGCTTAGGGGTTTAATTGCCAGATGGCAACCAAACAGAAATCCGCAAAGGCTAACCGGCTGGTGATTAGCAATAAAAAGGCTTTCCATGACTACCATGTCCTGGAAACCTTGAAAGCCGGGATTGTCCTGACCGGAACGGAGATTAAATCCATTCGAAATGGAAAAGTCTCGCTGAATGAAGGGTTTGCCAAGATTGAAAAAGGTGAGGTTTTTCTTTATGGGATGCATATCGCTCCTTACGAGCAGGGAACCCATTACAACCACGACCCTAATCGCACCCGTAAATTGCTTTTGACCAAACAGGAAATCAAAAAGCTGATTGGGAAAACCAAGGAACAAGGTTTGACACTGGTACCACTGCGCATGTACTTTGAACGGTGCTGGGTGAAGGTGGATTTGGGCCTGTGTAAAGGGAAAAAGCTCTATGATAAGCGAGCGTCTATTGCTGAACGAGACGCCAAACGAACCATTGAGCGCTCCATGAAGCGGTCCCGCTAGGCTGATTATGCTTTGGGAAAAGAGTAGCCTTCATAAATGATAATGAGGGACTTTGGTCCTGTTCGCTGAAATCGGGTATAATGGGAATCTAAGGGATTTTATGCTAGCGGCTGGAGGAGGAAAAGGTTTTTCATGTCACCCCGTGTTGCTAAATCTCAACGAAGAGAATTACCGCAAACTGCTATTCGACAAGGCGAGCTGGGATTGTTTCCGCTAAACCAGCTGTCGGTTTCATATTATGTGGCTGGTTGTGGAAGTGTTATCCTGGGGCATCGGGATAGTGACCTGACGCTGGCGATCAAGGAGCAGTCTCACCTGAAAGTGATTCAGATGGGCCGGAAAAAAGCGGATGAAGTGGACCTGAAGGGTAAGTTCTTCAACGGGCTTTCTGATGCCCTGTATCGGGGCAAGTTACCGCAGGTGATTCTGGCCACGCCCCAACCGGATGAGCTGAATACGTTTTTGAGCGAATTTTTGGAGTACATCAGCAGCCTGATTGCCTTGGGCTATTTTTTGCCCAACCCGGAATCGTCCGGTAGCCCTTGTGATACCCTGGTTCCCTGTTATGTTATTACCGGGGATGGTGTGTTCTTTAGCTATTTCCTCACCAAGCTTCTGGAAAACCTGCGTATGATGGATCAGATGGATGAGGTGATCATGAAACGTCTGGTGGGTAAGTTTACCCGTGGATTTATTGAGCCGGTTGAAGGAATCGGCCTGCTGGATCAGAACCAGACTACAGTGCCGAACATTCAATTACTGGCGGTTCCAACCGAAATTAAGATTGCCGGAGGGGATTTGGGAAGCCAGCAAACCGTTGAGTCGGTTCTGAAGTTGTACGGATTTCAGCCGGAATTTGAGAATAATTCCCCCAATCCGGTAGAGCGATTGGAATTCCAGCGTGCCTTATGGCGATCTTCCAACGTGATTCTTCCCTATTTGGAGCGGGAAAAAGTGCTTTCCTCCAAAGAGCTTCAAGAAACGCAGCGACGAGTCCATCAGACCATTGTGAGTATTGGCCGTCAGCGCAAGGCGTTTGGCGATCAAGATGCCCTGGACAAGCCAACGGTCGGGAAAAAATCTCCCGATTTTCAACTGGTTTCCGGTGACCCGGCGATTTTTGCCGGGCTCAAGCAATATGCGGACATGCTGGGACTAGAATCGGAAAGCAAAATGCTGGATTCCCTTCACCAAGCCGTTTTACAGCATGTGCAGCCGTAATGTGACAATCTCTGAGGATTCCATTTCCAATTTGCAAGGGCTTATGGTATCTCTTAATTTTAAGAGATGGATGGTGCTGCAATGCCAATTACAGATGATTCCAAGGAAAAATTGAAACATCGCCTTGCCAAAGCCATGGGGCATTTGAACGCCGTTCACCGCATGGTGGATGAAAAAAAGTATTGCATTGATGTGCTGCATCAATTGAAAGCCGTTCAGTCGGCCCTGGATAAAACGGCGGAAGAGATTCTCAAACAGCATTTACAGACATGCGTGGTTGATGCGGTTCGCAACCAGGATGAACAGCGGGTGATTGATGAGTTGGTTCAGGTATTCCGTAAGGCTCCAGGGTTATATCAGGCCGGTGAAATCATTGAAGTGCCTGAGCCGGAGCGATTGGCAGCCACTTCCGCCAAAGACGGCTGCTGCCACTAGCTTATTTTGATCCCCGCCGAGAGATGGATATCCCCAGCGGGGGGTTAGCTTACGGCAGGGTTTCCTTTCAGATACACTGAGGAGGTCATCAGGAGCAGGAGGTTGTATGTTTCCATGTCCCCCATTATGTATTCTGCACGGCGCATTGCCGCAAGTATTACCCTTTGCGCTGTTTGCGTGGTTTTTCCTGGCCCAGTTCTTGCGACTCAGGTCGTAACGCCCACGGTTGATCAAGTCACTATTCAGGGCATTCACTTAGCCTCGCCTGCTGAAAAACTGGAAACTGCTCACCATGGGGGAGAAGGTCTGGGTGGGGCTGCTGGCGCCGCAGGTGCCGCGACCGTAGCGCCCCTCTTGAATACCGTTAGCGGGCGGGTACAAAAAGCCACGGTTGTAACCGATAGCCTGTATGGGACCATGCTTCTGACGATGGCCTACCAGCGGGATGAGGAACTTCAAAAACTGGTCAGGTGTTCCGGTCGGGTGAATGCGATGACGATGGTGGGTGTGGCCGGAATATCCGGGTTGGCCTTGGGGCAAAGCATCTACTCCTATAGAAATGTGGAACCTCAAACCATTGATGTAACGCCAGCCCACCATCCAGGCGGGCATGATCATGTCCACATGTCCGCCGAGAGCAAAGTGCCTTCAACCCTGGGCATTATCGGTAGCGGGGTCACATTGGCGGCGCTGGGTGTTCAAGCCATCTTTAACAAGGTGTACGCCAAGAAAATCGAAAAACGTCAGGCGGAGCTTCAGGCACAAGTGGAAAATATCCTGAGCCGCCTGGAGGCTGGAAACGAGAATTATCAAGGTGCGCAACAGGATCTGAGTCTCTTAGTGGGCGAACGCGCCAGCCGGGAGTTTCTCGCCCTCTGGAAAGCCGTATACGCTAACTTGTAGAAAGTGACGCGTGTTTAATAAAGTTGGCGGGCCAGCTTGGTTGCGCGGACAAGGCTCTTGAAAGACACCAGAATGGCCGGATAATTGCGCTGGCTTTCCAGCGTGCAGCCCCGGCATTCTTTGGCTTTCCCAACCAGCTTGCGATATGTCGTGGCTTTTTGCCCATGCCAAAGGGTGTGGAAGTTATAATCCACCTCCCGCAGATTTCCAAAAGACTTGTTGTCCGCGCTATGGGCGAATTCCTCGCAGCCGCTGACATCCCCGTCGCTGCTAATGTAGGCGCCATTGATTGCAGCCTTGCAGCAGAAGGTTAAGGGTTCTTCCAGTACGGTTCTTCGGTTTTCCTCTTGACTAATCAGATCTACCGCTGACTTCATGGCCCCGTCCATCGGGTTGCCGGTGTGATACAGGAATTTTAGTTTGCCGGACAGTACGTCTTGCCGAACCCGCTGGGTGACTTCCAGATATTTTTCCTCAAAAGGCTCCAGCGTTTTTTGTTGGCGGCGGGTGTCAAAGTCCGCCAACTGGCTATCACTCATTTGGACACTCCTGCGCATCAGGTTCAGGTTCCATTTGTCCGGTTGTAGTACATCCCGGATTGTGGCGTACCAGTCATCCAGAATGTCCACATTGCTGGGAGAGCAGACGGTACACATCTGCACATCCAGCTCTTTGTACCCAAAGAGTGTCCGCATGCGTTTGAGCCCTTCGGCAGCATCCACCGTGTTTTGCCAGGCGTCCCAGTTGGAAGCCTTGGTATGGCGGGTGGCGTTGTTGATGTCTTTCGGCCCTTCAATGCTCAGGCTCCAGGTGAGGTGTAACCCTGGGCAACGTTGCATGACCTGGTGGGTAATCTGGAAAATCAGGTCCGGTTTCCAGGCATTGGAGATAATGTAAACGGATTTGACCGGGGTCCGCTGGTAGGCGGCTTCAATGATTTCCGCAAGATTTCGGTTCAGGGTGGTCTCCCCACCGGAATAGACAATCACGTTTAGGTTTCGGCCTACGGTGGCGTAGACCTGCTCAATTTCTTCCAGTGTGAGTTCGTTGGTTTTCGCGTTCAGCGTATCGGCAAAGGAGCAAAAATGGCAGCTGTAGTTGCACCGGGTGGTGACAATATGGGTTATCATCACCGGATCCGGTACCTGCTCAAAGATCTGGGCGGTAAACGACTTGATAATGGGCCAGTAGATTTCCCGGTTCGCCCTTGAAATGATGGGGTTATACTCGACCCGGTTCTCAATGGCGTGATATTTGGAGAGATCCACGCCCAGGTACGCGAGGCGTTCTTCGTCTGTCACAAAGGCCGGAGGCTTTTGGGATACAGGGGAATCAGACAAGGTACCAACAGGCATCATGGTGGCGTCTCCAAGGGTTGTGCAAGGGGTGGGCCATGATCATTGAGGAAGATCATGCCTCCTGAACCCATCATATGAAAATCCGCCGGGAATTCAAACTGGTTTTCTGAAAAAAAGATGCCCAGCGATGGTTTGCCCAAGGGATCTCCCTAAAAAGATGGGCTTGACGGCAATCTTGGTGTGCTTGACAGAACCCTTGTCGCGACGGACAATCAAGTCAAAGTTTGAATCGAAAACTTGCCTTTTGGATCAGGCAAACCCCATGTTATTGACCAGAGAAAGTATTGAAATCTCTTTATGGCAAGTTCTCAAAATGTGCTGATATTATCGTCAAACACGGGTGGAGGGCATCGAAGCGCTGCCCATGCCCTTGAAAACAGTTTGACAAGGCTTCATCCGGGGGAAATTTTGGTAAAAATAACCCAGGTATTGGAAGAGAGTACCTTTGTGAGCGGGAGGTTGGCTGATTTATACAATTTCTTGCTCCGTGATCATCAGCAGTTAATGAAATATTACTATTGGGCCATTGATAAAATTCGGCCCAACGAGTCAAAGCTGATTTTCAAAGCGGCCATGGGTTATGGACAACGGTTGTTTGAACGGTACGCACCCAGCAGCATCGTCTCGGTTCATCCAATGACCCAGCATTTTTTCGCCTACATCCTGAAAAAGCTGGGATTGATTCATAAAATTCCTTTTATTACTGTTGTGACGGACCCTTGCTATGGGTTCTGGCGGGGCTGGGCCTGTGAAGACGTGGACTTGTATTATGTGGCCACGGAAGAAGCCAAGCAGCAGTTGATTGATTATGGGGTTGGCTCCCATAAAATTCGTATTTCCGGGATGCCCGTCCATTCCCGGTTTCACCCGGTCACGCTGGATGAACGCTTGCAGTATCGGCATATGCTGGGGCTGGATCCTGATAAGTTTACTGTTTTTCTGAACTCCGGCTGGATTGGTGGTGGGAACATCCCCAGAATCTATGAAGAACTGGTCAGGGCCGATATGGATATCCAGGCCGTGTTTTTGGCCGGGCAGAATGAGCGGCTGATCCAGGAGGCGCATCATATTTCCCAGGTTGCCAAGTTCCCGGTGAAGGTGATGGGCTATACCGAGCAGATGAATCACCTGATGCAAGCCTCCGATATTATGGTGACCAAGCTGGGAGGCTTAACCACCTTTGAATCGCTGGCATGTCAGTTGCCCATTGTTGGGGATACCCTGACCCCACCGATGCCCCAGGAAGAGCAGACCACTAATTTTATTCAGAAAACCGGAACGGGTGTCCTGCTGAAACGCCCAGAAGAAATTGTGTCCGTGGTACAATCCTTGCTGGGTTCTCCAGAGCAGATGATGTCTATGCGCAATGCCGCTGGAATACACGCCAAGTCAGGTGGATCGGATCGGATTGCTCGGGATGTTCTGGAATATATGACCACATGGTCTTCTTGAGTATGGTGAAATTAAAACGGTTAAACATGGAGAGGCAATTAAATAAGCGATGAGCCTTTTACTTGAAGGAAAAAAAGCCTTTGTAAGCGGGGGATCCCGAGGAATTGGCAGGGCGCTCTGTGAAGTGTTCGCTCGTGAGGGGGCTGATGTAGCGTTTAACTACGCCAGCAATGATCAGGCCGCTGAAGAAACGGCCCGCCTGATAGAATCCCACGGCAGAAAAGCCCTGATGTACAAAGTATCGGTTACGGATAAGCCAGCGATTGCCGCTATGGTCAAAGACATCCTGGGCCAGTTTGGCACATTTGATATTCTGGTCAATAACGCCGCAGTCAATAAAGCCGATAACTTTGTGACGACGACTGAAAAAGCTTGGCGCGATATTATTGAGACCAATGTGAACGGTTTGTATTATGTGACCAAGCCGATTTACAAGCATATGGTCAAGCAACGCAGCGGGCATATTTTAAACATTACTTCTATTGGGGCCATCCGGGCCTTACCAACCTCGGTGCATTATGCTACCAGTAAAGCGGCCGTCATTGGCTTTACCAAGTGTCTTTCCAGAGAGGCCGGACAATTTGGCATTACCGTCAATGGGATTGCAGCCGGGATTTATGATACAGACCTGGGGCATTCCTTGCCTGAAAAATTCCGGGATCTGTATGAACAGTGGTGTACCAAGGGACGTTTTGGCAAGCCTGAAGAGCTGGCGGAGCTGGCTGCGTTTCTGGTTTCGGAACGAAACAGCTATATGATAGGCGAAATCATCACTCAGGATGGTGGGGCTGTTGTTTAACAAACCCGTCTGGCGCATGGTCTGGCAGGCTCCCTTGATTGAAAAACATTGACGTTTACGTTATCCTTTATATAGATTGCACATGGAACAGGAGTACTGCGCATGGCAGAAACAGTCCAGAATCCTCAACAACAGCAAAACCTGGTAGAAATTACCGAGGCGGCGGCCAGTAAGGCAAAAGCCGTGTTGGCGGGAACCCAGAATCAGGGGATTCGGGTGGCCGTGGCTGGCGGAGGATGCGCCGGTTTGCAATATGATCTCCATCCTGAAGAGGCCCCCAAGGAAGGGGATATCGTCCAGGAAGCGTTTGGCGTGAAGTTTTTTATTCATCCGATGGTGGTTCCTTATATTAAGGGCACTCGGATTGATTTTTCAGACTCCCTGATGGATGGTGGGTTCAAGTTTCAGAACCCCAACGCCTCCAGCTCGTGCGGATGTGGAACATCATTTGGGGTTTAAGCCGTGTCATTACTTTTACAGGAGGTTTTTCATTATGAGTAGTACGTCCACCATTGACAAGGAAAAAGTACAACAGGTTCTGGATATGCTGCGCCCCTATCTACAAGCGGATGGTGGTGATGTGGAGCTGGTTAATATTACCGCTGATAATATCGTGCAGTTGCGTCTTCAGGGCGCTTGCGGTACCTGCCCCAGCTCAGTTTACACCCTGAAAATGGGGATTGAAGAGCAGTTGAAGCAGTACATCCCGGAAGTTAGCTCTGTAGAGCAGGTTTTTTAACCCTATCCGCTAACAGCTTCAAAAACGCCTGCCTGAGTACCCGGTGGGCGTTTTTGTTATACTCCACTGTATGGCTTCTTCGTTTGAATTCCTATTGGACCCCTACCAGCAACAACTGGATGCGCTGAATCAAGCCTCCCGGCTTCGTCGTTGCCGGATCACTGAGAATGGAACGGAAGCCGTGGCGTCCTTTGATGGGCACCCGATCGTAAATTTCAGCAGTAATAATTACCTGGGTCTGGCGCAGGATACCAGGCTGAAAGACGTGGCCAAGACGGCAGTTGAAGAATACGGTACCGGCGCTGGGGCTTCCCGGCTGATTTCCGGGACTAGTTCAATGATAACGGAACTGGAAGAGACGGTTGCCCGGTTCAAGCGGGCCGAATCAGCCTTGGTGTTTAACTCAGGTTACCAGGCCAATGTGGCGATACTACAGGCGGTATTGAATACCGGCGACTATGTTTTTTCGGATCGCTTGAACCATGCCAGCCTGATTGATGGCTGTTTGCTTTCTGGGGCCAAATGGAGCCGATATCGTCATCTGGATTTGGAACATCTGGAGAAAAAGCTCCAGCAAGCCCCCAGGGATGCCAAAAAATGGGTGGTGACCGACTCTCTCTTTTCGATGGATGGGGATTACGGGAATCTTAAAGCGCTCTTGGAACTGACCGAACGATATGGCGCCTTATTGCTCATAGATGAGGCCCATGCGACCGGGCTGTATGGGGAGGTTCGTAGCAGCGGCCTGTGTGAGGTTTTTGGAATCTCGGATCGGGTTGCTTTGCAAATGGGGACTTTTAGTAAGGCATTGGGCGGGTTTGGGGCGTATGTGGCTGGGCCGGATGTGCTTATGAAAACCCTGGTTAACAAGGCACGGGGGTTTGTATACTCTACCGCATTGCCGCCCGCGGTGATTGCGGCTGCTCGACACGCCATCGAGTTGGTTCAGAGTGACCCCTCTATGAAAATCCGCCTTTGGAAGAATGTGCGGAAACTACATCATGCGCTTCAAACCGCCGGAATTCCCTTTGAGTCCCGGACGCAGATTGTGCCTGTGGTGGTGGGAGAGGCGAAACAGGCTGTCGACTTGTCAGAACGATTGCTGGAAGAGGGATATTATGTCCAAGCCATTCGTCCTCCGACGGTTCCTGAAGGGACGGCCCGGCTGCGAATTGCCGTTTCTGCCCTCCATACGGAAGATCAGATGAACGGTCTGGTCACTGCGTTAAAAAAACACTTTGCTTAAGGTGATTGGGGTACGGGCGGGGTCAGCGGGATGCCCAGAATGGCGCTTCCTGCGTTTTGTGCGGCACCACCCCATTTCTGGCTTCCCAATACCCGCCCCAGCGATTGATACTGATATACCTTGGTTAGATTCTGTACCCGCTCTTCATCGCTGTAGCCGGTATACATTTGGCCAGTGAGGGTGGCTTCCAGTTTGTTGAGGCGGATGGGGACAGGCTCATGCACGTTAGGTGCTCCATAGATTTTAATTTCCAGATCCTCCAGGGTTCTAAGGATGGTGGGATCTCCCACATACGCGGGTTGGGTACCCATGCCCCGGTTTCCATTCGGCGGAATATAATAATTTCGGATTTGCGGCGGCGGCGTATTGGAAAAAGTCTGGAAGCCATGGGGGGATTGGTAGTATCCGCCCTGCTGGGGATAATAGGTTCGTTCTTCCGTAATCACAGTGCCTGGAGCGCCAATAATGGTGGTGTTGCTACTGGATTGCTGTCCTGACATCTGGCTGCGAACGTCCGGCGGGAGCATCTGCATCATCTCGTTGCTGAAACGATAGGTACTGTTACTGCTAAAACCACCGCCAATACGGATATTCTGACGTTGCATGCTGTTGTCTGAATATGCGGTTGAGCTGTCGTATGAACTGGGAGGCGGATAAGTCCCAGGTCGAGGCTGAATGGGAGGTCTGGATACGGCCATACCTGGTTGTCGTGTGGCAAATTTATTTTGATAACCATTGAGAAGCCGGTTAAGGCGAGTATCCACGCTTTGTCCTGTGTAGGAATATCCATAAGCCGTTTTCTCTAGTCGATCCAGGCGCTCTGTAATCAGCTGTTCCCGGTGGGTACGTCCATCCAGCATGGCCTTTTCCAGAAGCTCCAGCTTGGTATACGTATCCTCGCTGCTACCGGCAAACTGGGTGGGATCATTGGGCAGGGCATCTAACGCCGAGCTTTTTGATATCTCCGGGACGTTAAACGGGCTGGGCTCCACTTGTGGGAAACGGGCCATCAATTTATCCACCCGATCGACCAACGGCAGATCTGGGGTGGGGAGGCCAAAGACCTTTTTCTCCAGCCGGTTCAGGCGGGTGGAAACATCGTCGTGGATAAAATCCCGGCTAAAAACATGACGCTCCAGGGCGACAATGGTCGGATAATTTGTGGCGTCCCGCGCTTCAGGTTGTCGAGGGGGCGCATACATTGAAGGCGCTTGGGAAGGTTGCGGGTATGTTTCAAAGGATGAGATGGCGGTTGAATCCGTTGAAGGGGCGGGTTTTGTCTGGATTTTGGACAAAACCTGACCGAGCCGGGCTTCTCGTTCCGGGACGCTGCCTGATTGTTCCTGCCCGAACACCTGTTCTTCCAGACGGCTTAAACGGATCTCCGTGGACTCAGAAGTAAATGTTGTCGCAAAAAGATGCTGTTCCCAGGCGTCTAAATCGGCGTAGGCAGTACCTAAGCATAAGACCCCAACGAATAAGAGTGCGAAAAGTTTGATACGCATATAAAATGGATGTCCTGATTGGGTGACTGCCTGGAAAGACAATCTTCTTCGATAGTTTTTCGCCCTGAATATATCTATTGTAGCAAACAGTTGATGCCGGTTGAACCCTCCCGGTGAACTTGGTTATTAAGAAATGCAATTTGGACGCTTGCCAGGTTTTTATTGAGGCAGTTTTCATTTGACCATAGGGCTGGCCCATGAACACGGTACAACCAATTTTCCCGGCTTTTTCAAACACACCCCGGTTTGAAGGCGTAACCCGAAAAGCCAGAAAACAGTTTCGGGATGAGCATGAGCTGAGACGTCTGATTCAACGGGCCAAACACCCATATATGGGTGGGCTGCCCAAGCCACTTCGGGAATGCGGAGTTTCTCCGAAAGAAGTGTATCAAACGCTGGATCAGGTCAAACGGGCGCTGTCCCTCTGGGTGAACCCGATGAAAAACGAGCGGCGTTATCACTTTTCGCGAGAGCTTGGCGAGCAACGGCTTCGGGCCGACTACGTTGACGAAGGGGTTTACGGCATGGTGTATCGTCTCCAGGTGGGTGAGGCACAATACGCCCTGAAAATTTACTTTAACTTGGATCAGGTGTTCCGGGATCTGGCCGAACAGTACCATGTCTCAATTAGTTCGGCAGTTACCAATGGACATGGACCTTATGCTGAGGCAGCCTCCGGTGTGTTTTTCTCCAACTGGAAAATTCAAAACGCCTCTCGCATGTTGTGCGCAAACCCCACGGAGGGATGGAGCCTGGAGGAGTGGATTGAGCCAGATGCCAAGCCAGAACAACGTCCGGGCAAGCGACTGGAAAAGATACTGGAGCGATTCCGCTTGACTCCCGGAGAAATCGCTCTGGAGAGCAATAGTAATCGACACAGCATCGTCTGGGATCGGGGTGGGATTCGGAAAAAAACGGCAGATCCCCCACCCAGCTCCCCGAAATCAGGAAGCGGATCTGACGAGGATGGTTCTGAATGGTTTATCTGAACGCTCCCACAGCTTTGAATTCGATTCGCTTTGAGGGGATAACCCGCAAAGCCCGAAAGCACTTTATGGATAGCGACACATTTGATCGGGCCATTGATCAAATGAAGCATCCGTATGTAGGCCAATTGCCAACACCGTTTCTTCAATGTGGCCTGAAACCCCGGGAGGTGTACGAGGCGCTGGATCAGGTTGCTGGCGCGCTTCAAAAAGAGCTGGTTCAAATTGATGTGCGCCCACTGGATGAGTTTATCCCTGAAATCGACAGGGTGTTTCCATTTGGCAATCAGGAAATATCCGTAAAGTGTGTTGGGAAGGGAATGATAGGGGTCGTTTTTCAGATGAAATTGGGCGAGAATACTTACGCGATGAAAACCTTTTTTAATATGCTTCCTCATGAGGCGACAATTAAAGGTTATTCCGGCTGGCCCTGGGACGTTTTTCGTCGAAAAGGCCATGGCTGCTATGGGGAAACCGCCAGCGGGTTATTTCTTTCAAAATACCCCATAAAAAACATGGCCCGGTTTTATTGTGGAAACCCTAAAGCCAAGTGGTCTTTGGATGAGTGGATTACCCCCGATGATCAGCCTGCAAAGCGAAGTGGAAAAGATGTATGGGCGGTATTCAGGAAATTCAAGTTGTTTACCGATGAGCTGCAGGCCAACACCCATAACGCAAACCCCCATGGTATTTACTGGGATCGGGGCGGTATCCGGCAGTGCAGGTTTTAGTCCCAAAACAAAAGGTGCCTGTAAGAGGCACCCGGTAGAATACTAGGGGAGAGGACGAAGAGAGTATCCATTATATATATCGAATTTCCCCATGAAAAACTGAAGGGCGTTTCATATAATGTGACAATTTCGTTACAAAAATCCTTGAATCTTACCCGGCGGAGGCTTGTGGCTTGGTTTCTGGCAGATTGGTGGGGGGTTGGGCGGTTTGCTCAGCAAGTCGGGCTTTTAGATCGCCATAGAGTAGCGCAAAGTGGAATGTTCCCAGGGGAAGTAACAGGCCGGTTACGAGCAGGGAAAGCATGATTTTGGTAACGGACCAGCTGATATAGGGTTCCAATTGAAGGGCGGATTCATAGGCGCTGGCGTATAAGGGGCCAAGGGCCGGTTGGGGTTGCAGATTTTCCATGATCATCCGGACCAGAGCGTCGTTGATGCCATCGTAATTGTATAGTTTTAAAGCTTGGCAGAGGGCTAAAAACAGTTCCGGGATGAGGTACGAGGTGGCCACGAAAACAACCATAAACAGGGCTGAGGTTTTCCAAAAATGTGTTTGAACCAGACGGAAACTGCGCATCACCGTTTCCAGCGGATTGTTATTGACCGGTTCAAAGGCCAGAATCTGAAAGGCCAGAGAGAAAAAAATCAGTGCGATAATCGCCACAATGCTGAGAACGACTGTCAGGAACGTTCCAAAAATGGCCGTGGTGATCCAGAGAAGTGGCATCTCAAAAAACCAGAGACCGAGACAAAGAAATGCCAGAAAGACCAGGAAGGGAAAAACTTGCACCACAATGAGTAATTTGAGCAGGTACAGATAAGGCCAGGTTTTATCGGTGATGGTTTGGTAGGCTTTTTTAAAGTCAGGCGTTTGCCCATGGATCACTTCGGCGCTATTGATATTTAGCGAGGCAAAATACACCAGGTATTCCCAAAAACCCTTACAAAAGAGGGTGATAAAGATCAGTGAAATGGGAATCACGATGGCAAGCAAAAGCAGTGGCTGCCCCATGATGAGATTGGAATGATGGGTCATTAGATAGTCCATCGCTGCATAGGAAGCAAAAAGCGATCCGTAAATGCCGATGAACTGGTACAGCAGGGGCAATAACAGAACCTGGGTAAAGGGAAAAAAATGCTTCAGGTAAAAACGCAGGGAATCTTTGAAAATCTCTCCCAACGGGCGTTTCTCAAGAAACGGCGGCCGCAGCAGGCCAGGGCTTTCAGTGTTGCTCATAACCCTAAACGCTTTAATGTAACAACGCTCATACCACCTGTTGACCCGCTTGGGCCAGTTGTCTTCTTCAATTGTAGCGCATCTTTAATGAAAGAGTGATGAAAGCGAGGCTCAGGTAATCCACGCTTCCCTGAATAGAGGAGAGGGCCTTATAATTGCTCCTCTGCGGGGAGGAGAGGGGCTCTGACATGAAATTTCAGGACAGAGTCGCTGAAATGTAATATCAGAAAGGGTTTTGTCTGTTTTTAAGCTGGGTGTCCGACTCAACTGCCTGCAGGACTTTGCTTGTAAAACTATTCAGTTACCGATGCCGCGTTTCGATATGCCCTATGAAGGTAATCTGACCTATCGGGTAGGCATATTTAAAGGTCTGCTACCAGAGAAGTCTTTTTACCTCGTGTAAGTCACAGTTGGAAAAACGTATCGCATATTGCAATGACTCTCCCCTGAATAGGGTCACCCCTGACAGGAATGCCCCGGTAAAAAGGAATTTGACGGGACATTAAAGTGAGGGTCAGAAGAAAAAGGAGATTTCGCTATGCCATTGATTATTAACACGAACGTGATGTCCTTGAATGCCCAGCGGCATTTGGGGATCAACACAACGAACCTGAGTAAGTCATTGGAAAAGCTGGCATCGGGGTATCGAATTAACCGGGCCGGGGATGACGCGGCAGGACTGCAGTTATCCGAGAACTTGCGCGCTCAGATTCGGGGAAGCAAAAAGGCCCTGGATAACGTGCAAGACGGGATGAATGTCTTGAACATTGCCGATGGGGCGTACCAAACGATTCAGAACAACCTGCAACGGATTCGGGAACTGGTCGTTCAGGCGGCAAGCGATACATACTCCGAGGAGCAAAGAGATGCCATGGTCCAGGAAATGGAACAACTCTTGCAGGACAATAACCGAATGGCCGCCAGTACTCAATTTAACGGGGTGAACCTACTGGATGGTTCTGTCACTGCGATGAATGCCAGTGGTGTTGGCGGATTCTTTCTCCAGGTAGGTCCCAATGATGACGCGGATAACGACCGGATTGATCTGGCGCCAGCCCTGGCGGATCTCGTTTCAGGTGGGACCGCAACCAACGCCTACCTGACAAACATTAATGCGATGTTTTCCACGGCCACAAATACGCTTCTGACCTCAGGCGCAGGCAGTGGTACCGCGGATGGGGTGATTGACAATAACGAAGAAGCCCGTGACCTGCTTGGGTATATTGATGGGGCGATGACAGAACTGAATTCCCGCCGGGGGAATATTGGCGCCCTGTATAACCGATTGGAAGGGACGGCACAGAACCTGATGATCAGTATCGAGAACCTGTCTGCTTCTGAATCGAGAATTCGAAACGTGGATGTGGCGGCAGAAAGCGCCAATATGATCCAGCACCAGATTCTCCAACAGGCTTCCAACACCATTCTTATGCAGGCAAACCAGTCGCCTAGCCTGGCGTTGAGTCTGCTGCAAGGGTAATGGTGAATAACCTACGGATCATTCGCTACTCAAACCAATCAATGCAGTTATAATACGTTTTTTCAGACTCGGGGCTCAGGCTTTGCTTGAGCCCCGCTTACGTTTAAAGCCGATCTTGTTAATCAGGGTTGGTGTTTTTGAGCTTTGTCGTGATAATTGTAAAGTGGTTTAAATAGGGTCTGGTAGTGGCTTTTACCTGGTTTTCAAAATTGATTTCCTCCAAACGGATTAAAGTTTTTAGAGGAGGTTGCCGAAAGGTGGGGAGGAGTTTATATACTCTGTCTATAGGAAAAGTATAGAAAAGAAATGTTTTTACTTTTCCAGGTCACTGAATCACACACGAACAATTTATGTATTTTGCACGCAAGGGGCCTCTGCATCCGGTGCGCAAGCTTGGCTTGCGTTTCGGAGTAGAACATCTGCTGTGAGGATGATAGCAGGTACAGAGTTCCTGGATAGAAAAAGGAGATTTCAGTATGCCCTTGGTTGTCAACACAAACGTCTCATCGCTGAATGCCCAGCGATATTTGACGCAAAACACCAATAATTTGAGCAAATCCCTAGAAAAGCTGGCATCCGGCTTTCGGATCAACCGGGCAGCGGATGATGCGGCTGGGTTGCAATTATCCGAGAACTTGCGTGCCCAGATTCGGGGAAGCAAAAAGGCCCTGGATAACGTGCAAGACGGGATTAACGTCTTGAATATCGCTGATGGGGCATTGGCCCAGATTACCGAGAACCTGCAGCGGATGCGGGAACTGGCGGTCCAGGCGGCCAACGATACCTATGATTCCAACCAGCGGACAGCCATGCAGGATGAAGCCGAGCAGTTGGCTGAAGATATTGATCGAATTGCCAATGCCACCCAGTTTAACGGTGTGAACCTACTGGATGGTAGCAGGAATGGTGGCGCGGGTAACCAATTTATTATTCACCTGGGCCCGAATGACAGTAGCACGAATGATCAGTTGGATTTAACCTTTGGTGGCGCAACGGGTACCACCAATCCCTTTGGCACCGCAACCGCTGCAGCTCTTGATTCTGGGATTGATAGCGGCGCCATTGATTTTTCCGATAACAGTGGTGCGACAACGGCCCTTGGCAATATTGACGAGGCGCTTGTTGTTGTCAATCAGCGTCGAGGAACCATTGGTGCGCTGACCAACCGTCTGGAAGGGGCGGCCAATAACCTGATGACGGCAGTTGAGAACCTGTCGGCTTCTGAGTCGAGAATCCGGAACGTGGATGTGGCCTCTGAGAGCGCCAACATGATCCGAAACCAGATTCTGCAGCAGGCCTCAGCCACGGTTCTTTCTCAGGCGAACCAGTCTCCCAGTCTGGCATTGAGCCTGCTTGGGTAAGCGGTTTCCAGCCTCGAGAATCACCTGAGATGAAGCATACATGATAAGAACAAGTAAATACAGAGTCTCCAATCCCAGTTCTGCTATGAGGATGGGCAGACATGGAGATTCTGAAAGAAAAAGGAGATTTCAACAATGCCATTAGTTGTCAACACGAACGTCTCATCGCTGAATGCCCAGCGATACCTGACGCAAAATACCAGTAATTTGGGCAAATCCCTAGAAAAACTGGCATCTGGTTTTCGGATTAACCGGGCAGCGGATGATGCGGCTGGGTTGCAATTATCCGAGAACTTGCGCGCCCAGATTCGGGGGAGCAAAAAGGCCCTGGATAACG
>CAYLWC010000038.1:0-23275 GCA_964387265.1 uncultured Vampirovibrionales bacterium
GACTTTAAGAGCTGCTGGGCCAGTTGCGTTCCGGCCTCAGTCGCATGTTCTGCGGCAAACACCGTCTCGGCCTGAACCACCTGATCCCCTTCAGGCGAGAGGACCACGGCCTGCAACTGAAACTGATTACCTGCTCTCAGGGCATACGCCCCCAAGGGCAATTGGCAGCCCCCTTGCAGGGTCTTTAAAATCGCCCGCTCGGCCTGCATGGCGGTGAGCACCTCGGAGTCTTGTAAGGGCACCAGCCACTGGGCAACTTCCGTGTCCCCGTCCCGGTACTCCACTCCCAAAATCCCCTGGCACACCGCCGGAATGGCCTCATGCACCGGATCAAAATACTGGGTGATCCGATCTTGCCACCCCAAACGATGCACCCCAGCCGCCGCCAACACAATGGCCTGATACGGCCCTTCTTCCAGCTTGCGATACCGGGTTTGCAAATTCCCCCGGATGTTTTTATAAATCAGATCCGACCTCAGCCGCTTGAGTTGAGCGGTTCGCCGTAAAGAAGAAGTGCCCACCACCGCCCCGGTCGGCAGCTCCTGAAAGGTGTTCTTCTCTAAGCTAATCAGAACATCCCGCGCGTCTTCCCTGGGCCCCACCGCATCCAGCACCAGACCCGCCGGCAAGTCCCCCGGCATGTCTTTCATACTGTGGACCGCCAGATCAATCTGATGTTCGAGTAAGGCCGCCTCCAGCTCTTTGACAAAGAGCCCCTTGTCCCCCACTTTGGACAAGCTGGTCTCTAAAATCAAATCCCCCTGGGTCTTAAAGGTCTTTAGCTCCAGGGATAAATCCGGCCAGTGGGCCTTGAGCCATCCCATCACCAAATGGGTCTGGGCCAGCGCCAGAGGACTTTCACGGCTTCCAATCCGAAGAAGAGGCATTTTCGTTGTGGCTTCCGAGCTGATAAAACAGTTTAATTGGCCGCTGATTGGGGCGGCTCCAAATTAAACAAATGGGCCAGCGCCTGGCGGTGGGCTTCCTGGTTTTCAGAAAGCGTTTTCAGCCGCACCGTGGGGTCATGGAGAATTTTATTGACCAGGTTCCGGGAGACCCGATCCAAGACATCAGCCGAAGGCGCTTCCACCCCTTCAATTTCTGCCTGACGGATGGCTTCTAACCGACTGCGCAATTGGGTCAGGGTGGGAATAGTCGGTAAACTTCGCAACCACTGATGAAATGCCTGATACTCTCGTTCAATAATCGCTTGGGCTTGATCTTTCAACTGCTGTTGGGTCTCTGGGGAAAAGCCGCCCATCCCGGTCAGATCATCGGTATTAAAGAGCGTCACATTCGGCAATTCACCCACCTGCGGATCCACGTTTCGGGGAACCGAAATATCCACCACCAGCTTTTCCCCCAGGTTTTCAAAGTGATGGGTGCCTAAGACCGTATGAGGCGCGCCTGTGGCCACAAAGAGCACTTCTGAGCGGGCAATCACTTCATCCAGCTGGTCCCACGTGAAACCGGCAAAGCCGTACTTTTCACTCAGGGTCTGAAGCCGCTGCAAGCTCCGGTTCACCACACAGACTTGGCTGCGCTGCTCTGGGGTCATGGCGTATTTAAAAGAGCCCATCATAATTTCAGCCATCTTACCGCCGCCAATCAGGGCGACTTTTCGATCAAAAAGCTGGGGGTCATGTTGCCGGGCAAAATCAAAGGCCGCCCGGCTCACGCTCACATCTTTATCGGCAATCCCGGTTTCAGTCCGCACCAGCTTACCGGCGGAAATCGCGGCTTTAAAGGTTTTGTTCAGCAACGAACCCGCAGAACCAAGCTTTTGAGCCGTGGCCAACGTGTCTTTGACCTGGCCCAAAATCTGCCCTTCCCCAAGAATTAAGCTATCCAAGCCAGAAGCCACCCGAAACAGATGCATCACCGCGTCTTCATAGAGCAGGGTGAATAGATTCTCCCGATAATCTTTCAGATCCACCCCTTTAAAAGAACGGTAAAACTGACGAATGGATTCGATGCCCGTCTCAGTATCCTGCACCACCGCGTAAATTTCCGAGCGGTTGCAGGTGGTCAGGACGGCACATTCCTGGATGCCCGGAAAGGTCAACAACAGCGGAATGGCTTGCGCCACTTCTTCTTCCAGAAGCGCAAACTTTTCCCGGACGTCAATACTTGCCGTCCGATGTCGAACGCCGGTTACCAGTAGGTGCATCGATTCAAAAGATCCATGTCGTGCCACTAATCATCAGTTGAGCTTGCACTATTACAGCGCTAATAATTATTCTATTCTATTTTTAAAACTCTTTGAAGTGTATGCGAAAACGTAGTCAACCGTCTAGGTCAATATAGAAAGACTCGGATGCCGTCGGACATGGAAGTTTGCCACATCCCACTTGGGATCTGAGTCGTTCTTTACATTTACTTACACTAGACCGCCGCAACCGTGGAGGCGCTATGGGCGTTTCCCCTTATAGCATCCAGTTCTTTTTTCAACACATCCATCTTGTCCAGGCGCTCCCAGGGGAGATCCAGATCCGGGCGGCCCACATGGCCGTATGCAGCCAAGGCATGATAGAAGCGGCCATTGCGCTTACCGGGTAGGGTTTGCAACTCAAAGTTCTGAATAATGGCTGCTGGACGCAGGTCAAAATGTTTTTGGATCAGCACGGCCAACTCATCATCGGTTAAGCGGCCCGTACCAAAGGTGTTGACATTAATGGACATGGGCCGGGCTACCCCAATGGCGTACCCCACCTGCACCTCGCACTTATCGGCCAGACCGGCGGCGACCATATTTTTGGCCACATAGCGGGCGGCATACGCGGCGGAACGATCTACTTTTGTGGGATCTTTGCCGCTGAAAGCCCCACCCCCATGGCGGGCGTACCCACCGTAGGTATCCACAATGATCTTCCGTCCCGTAAGTCCGGCATCCCCTTGGGGGCCACCCACCACAAAACGGCCACTGGGGTTAATAAAGTATTTGGTATCCGCATCGGGTTTCACGTCCAGCTTGTCAAAGACCGGTCCGATGACATGTTTTTTCATATCTTCGGCAATCACGGCCTGGACCTTGTCATTGGCGGTTTCACCCCGTACCGTGGGATTATGCTGGGTACTAATCACAATGGTATCAATGCGGCTTGGTTTACCGTTGACATATTCCACCGTCACCTGGGATTTGCCATCAGGCCGAAGATAATCCAGTGTGCCGTTTTTCCGGACTTCCGCCAACCGACGCACCAGGGCATGGGCCACCTGAATCGGCAATGGCATCAGTTCTTTGGTTTCATTACAGGCATAGCCAAACATAATGCCTTGATCCCCGGCGCCGATTTGATCAATCTCGTCATTGGTCAGTTTACCTCGAACTTCATGGGCGGCATCCACCCCACCAGCAATATCCACTTACTGTTCATCAATACTGGGCAAAACCGCACAGGTCCGACCATCAAAGCCACCGCCTTGATCGCCCACATAACCGATTTCCTCAATGGTTTGACGGACCACCCCCGGAATATCCACGTAACAGTTGGCCGTAATCTCTCCAGAAACCAAAACCAGACCGGTGGTCACCGAGGTTTCCGCCGCCACGCGGGCTTTGGGATCCTGCGATAGAAACGCGTCGAGAATGGCATCCGAGATCTGATCACACACCTTATCAGGATGGCCTTCGGTGACCGATTCTGAGGTAAAAAGATAACGTGAGGTGGACATAGTTACGCCGCTTCCTTTCTGACTGTCAGTCTATTTAACTACCCGTCTCTTCTATACTGAGAGGCGATAACGACAACACCTGTTACAGGCTGGATCGTATTTTAGTGCAGTCAGATGGATTTTAAAAGCATGAACTATAAACGTGTTACACAGCCAACTGAGGAATGGCTTGGGCAAAACGCCGGGTAATCTCATGGGGGCGGGTAATGGCAGAACCAATCACCACCGCATGGGCTCCCAGCTCAAAAGCCTGGGTGACCTGAGTTGGCTCCCAGACTCGCCCTTCTAAAAACACCGGCACCGATACCGTTCCCACCAACGCTTTGAGCAAATCAAAATCTGGCCCTTGATTGCGTTTCTCTTGGGTTTCTACCGTATAACCCGACAACGTCGTGCTGATACAGTCAAAGCCGAGATCAGCCGCTTTCTTTCCTTCTTCAAGCGTGGCCACATCAGCCATCAACAGCAAGTTTGGATAGTGCTCCCGTGTGGCCGCCACAATGTTTTCCAGCGTTTCCCCGTTCGGGCGGGGGCGTTGGGTGGCGTCCATAGCCACAATTTCACAATCGACGGCCAATTCTTCAACATCAGCAAAAGTTGGGGTGATATAGACTAGCTCATGGGCATTTTCAGGAATCACCGACGGCTTGGTCAGGCCAATGAGCGGGACCTTGGGGTTATGTTTTTTAAAACAGCGGATGTTCTCCTCAAAGGCCATCCGAACACCCACCGCCCCGCCTGATAGGGCCGATTCCGCCAGGGCGGTCAGAATCTCAGGCTCATCCAACGGTTCTCCTTGATTGGCCTGAACCGAGACAATGATTCCCCCTTTCAGCGACGCCAGCATCCGCTTCCTCTCCTTCAATACGCATCCTTGTCGGTCTATTGTACGCCAGTTTGGGTTCAGAATACAGAGGGCAATATTCACAGTCAGACCTCAGCGGGAACAGCTGCTACCTCTCCGACGACTCCGTATCAGAGATATCATTTTTATGTCTTTTAATGCTGTAACACCGGTTCACAAAACTGGCGGGAACAGCTTGGGTTGTGTTACGGTAAGGGGGCCTGTGGGGAGAACTTCAACCCAAACCTAGGGGCCTCACATCGGGGTTGATGACAAACAAAGAATACCACCCATGAATCACACGGCCACCATTCGGGAAACCATTGAACAACTTGAACGGGAGTCACTTCACCCCCTGGCCGCCAAAAGCAGCCAGTCTAAAGGTCGGGCGGTGGATGAGCCCCACTGTCCGTTGCGAACCGATTTTCAGCGAGATCGGGACCGAATCCTCCATTCCAAAGCCTTTCGCCGCCTCAAGCACAAAACCCAGGTCTTCATCTCCCCCATTGATGATCATTACCGCACCCGGCTGACCCATAGCCTGGAGGTGGCTCAAGTCTCCCGTACCATTGCCCGGGCACTTCGCCTAAACGAAGATCTCACCGAATGTATTGCACTGGGTCATGATCTGGGCCATCCGCCCTTTGGCCACACCGGGGAAACCATGCTCAATGAGGTGGCCAGCAATGGCTTCCATCATACCCAGCAAACCATGCGCACGGTCACCGTATTGGGGAACCTGAACCTAACACATGAGGTGCTTGACGGCATTCAGGCTGACGGACAGTTTGAGACGCTGGAAGCCCATGTGGTGGATCTGGCCGATCGGATGGCATACTTGCACCATGACGTGGAAGACGCTTGCCGGGCCGGGCTGATGACCGATGCCGATTTACCCACAGAAATTCGCCAGGTGTTGGGCAATACCCGCAGCGAACGACTGGATCGGATGGTCATTGATGTGGTCACCCAAAGCCAAATCGCCATGAACAGCGAGACGCCACAACTGGCCATGAGCGCTGAAGTGGCCGAAACCATGATGGCCTTACGGCAATGGATGTTTGATCATGTCTATCTCCAGAAGGAACACATCGCCCAGACCGAAAAGGTCCGGCGACTCATTCACGGACTTTTTGAATTTTACCTGACTCACCCGGAAAAAATCAGTGACAATATTCCGGATAACGGGGATTTAGAGCAACGGGTGGTGGATTACATTGCCGGGATGACCGATCGATACGCTTTAGAGCGCTTCCAAACCTATTTGCTGCCCACCCCGTATCAGCCGGAGGGTATGTAATATGTCAGCCCTGCCTTTTCTCCAAGCCGCCGATGTGGTGAAAAGCTCCCTGGATATTATTGATATTATCCAGCGCCATGTGGTTTTAAAGCGTACTGGACGTAATTACACGGGTCTGTGTCCGTTTCACCCCGATAAAAACCCGTCCATGAGCGTCAGCCGAGATAAAGGGGTGTTTAAGTGCTTTTCCTGCGGCGTTGGGGGCGATGCCCTGACGTTTTTGATGAAGCTGGAAAATAAATCGTATGGTGAGCTGATTCGGGAACTGGCGGAAGAACAAGGTATTGAGATTTTGCCGGATCATGGCACCGTCGAGCAGGCCGCTGAAAAGCGGGATTTGAAACAAAAGATCCTGGAGATGAATCAGGCGGCCATGGCCTGGTTTGCTCAACAGCTTCAAACGGAAGCGGGCGCCTCGACCCAAGCATACCTGGCCCAGCGAGGCATGTCTCAGCCCATTATTGAGCGCTTCCAGCTGGGCTATGCCCCGGAAGGCTGGCAGCATTTGGTGGATGCCCTGACCCACCAATTCGATTTTGTCCGGGAGCAGCCGGATTTGTTGGTCTCGGCGGGCCTGGCCAATAACCGGCTGGAAGGCCATGGCTATTATGATCGCTTCCGAAACCGGTTGATCGTCCCCATTTTCGATGATCGAGGTCAGGTGGTGGGCTTTGGGGGCCGGGCGCTTTCAGAGGACGATAAGCCCAAGTACCTGAACTCCCCGGAAACCCCGGTATATGTCAAAAACCGGATTCTCTACGGGCTCTATCAGGCCAAGGAAACAATTCGGCAAACCAAAACGTCTGTGGTGATGGAAGGGTACTTTGATGTGATTTCTGCCCACATGGGTGGAATTACCCAGGCGGTAGGCTCTTGCGGCACCGCCTTGACGGAGAATCACCTGAAGCTCCTGAGCCGGATGGGGGCCGAAATTATTTATCTGGCCTTTGACGCTGATGACGCCGGAACCAAGGCGGCCTTAAGCGCCATTAACCTCATTGAGCCGTATATGGAAACCAGCGATTTAACGGTAAAAATCCTCACTATTCCCACCGGGAAAGACCCCGATGACTTCATCCGCCATGAAGGAGGAGAAGCGTTCAAGGCACTGATGGCCTCAGCCCGGCCTTACCTGGGCTTTAAGCTGGATACCGCCATTACGGGCCTGGATACCACCACCCCGGAAGGACGAATCACGGCAACGAATCACCTAACGCCCATGTTGGCCAAAATTAGCCAACCGATCATCCGGGCCGAATACGTCAAGCTCTACGCTGAAAAAATCCGGGTTTCTGAAGACGCTTTGCGCCAGGAGATCTTTCGATATGAACAGGCGCAAAACCCCAGAAAACAACCCTACTCAACGGGTTTTAAACAATTTCCCAAGAAAGGGGCAATTTCCAGGATCCCTTCGACTTCATTAAAGAGAAATCAGCGGATACCAGTTCCCTCAGACAACTTTTCGGAACTTCGGAAACCGCTTAAACCGGGACTTGTCAAGCTGGAGCAGCTCCTGCTGCGCTGGTTGTTATTTAATACGGAAACTTGTCATATAATGTTGCCACTCATGAAAAACCTGAACCTGAGTCATCCATTACACCAGCAAATTTTAACGGCTGTTTGCACCGGGACAACAGAACATGAGGATGTGGAAACCATTATCCAGCAAGCCAATACCCGGTTTATGGGGCAGCCAGAACTGCAGAACACGCTTGCAGAACTGGTACTGACGGCGGAACAATTATCCTTTGAGTTTGATCTAGAAGATATGGGCCATGAAAACTTGTGTGAGACGCTGCGCAAGTTGATCCATACCTACCAAGGGCAACAGGACCTGTATGCGCAACAAGAACACGTGCAACACCTAAAAACCGCTGAGCAGGACCCAATTGAACTACAGTACCAGCTTCGGGAACAACTGGCACAACGCCTACAAAAGAGAAAAGAGCTTATTGTTAAACAGAACAAGGGACGGGAACAATGACAAAAAAACGATCCTCGCGAACCAATGAAGACTCCCTGCTTGAGATGATCAAACGAACTGAGCGCGGGCGTGATGAGCGCAGTGGAGTTGATGAAATCCTTTCTTCTGACGATGGGGAAGGGGATGATATCGGTTCCTTGTTTGGCGGGGATGCCCCCACCACCAACGTGGCCTTGCTGGATGACACAGAGACGGAAGAGCCGGAATTTGTGGAAGAAACCAAAGGCGTGGCCCTGGATGACCCGGTTCGGATGTATCTGCGGGAGATTGGCCGTATTCCGCTGCTCACCGCCCAGGAAGAAATCGAGTTAGCCCGAAAAATTGCCGCCGGCGGAAAATCCGGGGCCGTTGCCAAGCAAAAGCTGGTTCAGGCTAACTTGCGTCTGGTAGTGAGCATTGCCAAAAAATACGTAGGCCGGGGCATGCTCTTTTTGGATCTGATTCAAGAAGGGAACCTGGGTTTGATTCGGGCGGCTGAAAAGTTTGATTATGAACGGGGCTACAAGTTCTCGACTTATGCCACCTGGTGGATCCGCCAGGCCATTACCCGCGCCATTGCCGATCAGGCCCGAACCATTCGGATTCCGGTTCATATGGTAGAGACCATCAATAAGCTGAAAAAAATCACCCGGAAACTGGCCCAAGAGAAAAGCCGCAAACCCACAGAAGAAGAACTGGCGGGGGCCATGGGGATTTCGGTTTCCAAGCTGCGGGATATTATTAAAGTGGCCCAGGAACCCCTCTCATTAGAAACCCCCATCGGGAAAGAAGAAGACTCCCGCCTGGGCGATTTCATCGAGGACCGGGAAGCCAAGGCGCCTGCTACCACCGTGGCCCATGAACTCTTGCGGGAGGATCTTTCGGAAGTTCTGAGCAGCCTCTCACCCAGAGAGCGGGATGTCTTAAGGCTCCGCTTTGGACTCGATGATGGTCGTCAGCGGACCTTAGAAGAAGTGGGCCAGCTCTTTGGGGTCACCCGAGAACGCATTCGGCAAATAGAGGCCAAGGCCCTTCGCAAACTGCGCCATCCCAACCGCAGCCGCCGCCTTAAAGAGTACATCGAATAACTTACAAAGAAGCCCGGTTTACACGCCGGGCTTCTTTAATGCGTTTATTTTGCGTTGTAGCCAACAATCCAATCGCTTGACTTTGCGGCCTAACGGCAGCCCCACAAAACCGGCAGCAATAACGGACGGCAACAGAAAAGGATGGGGCCACACCAGAATGGGAATACCCAGGAAACAAAACAGCTTTAAATCAGATCGATGTTGAGGTGTGTTAGGAATGATGGTGGCAGCCACCAACCCCAAACCACAGGCAGCAAGGTGAAAATACAATATTTCCAAGCCAGCAGGAAAACCGGTAAGCGTCATGAACAATGGCATACTTAAAAGCAGTACGTACAATAAAACCACAACAGCAATCACTCGGACCAAGTAGCATACACCCAGAAGGAGGTTGTTCCGCAGCTTCACCGGATGGTACCTGTCTTAGATGAATTCGTAGATGCTGAACAGCGGCAGGTAGATGGACATGGCCACAAAACCTACCACGACCCCGACCACCACCAACATGGCGGGTTCCATCATCGAGGTCAAGATGTCAATCCGGTGACTAATCTCATCTTCCAGGTAATCAAACGAGTTTTCCAGCATCCGCTCCAGATCACCCGATTCTTCCCCGGAGGAGATCATCAGCAGGACGATATCAGGCACATAGCCCGTACTGGATAACGCCACTGCTAGCCGCTGACCGGTCTGAATCTGAATATTCACCTGCTGGAAGGCCGCACGAATGTGGGTATGTTGCACCGTTTGAGCCGACAGATAAATCGCCTCGGTAATGGGTAACCCGGAGCTAAAGGCCACAAAAAACGTGGAGATAAAATGAGAGTTTTGAATATGCGTTACTAAATCCCCAAACACCGGGATCATCAGCACCATCCGATCCCACAAGCTTTTGCCGCCAGCCGTTGTGAAATATTTGATCAGGCCAAAAATCGAAAAGCCCATCATGGGAAACGCGATATACCAATGGTTGCGGAGCATTTCACTGAGCATAAACATAAACTGGGTAATAGCCGGTAAGGCCACGCCCATTTGATCGTAAATATCCACAAAAGTAGGAATGACCAGAACAAACATCACGATTAAGACCAGGCAGACAATCAGTAGAACAATCAATGGGTAAATGGAAGCGGATATCACTTTCATCTTCACCTTTTCCGACTTAACCATCAGGTCTGTCAGCCGGGACATGGTTTGATCCAGCTCTCCACTCCGCTCCCCCGCTTGGGTCACGGTCACGTAGACATCGTTAAAGATTTTTTTATGCTTGGCCAGCGCCTGGCTCAGGGAATACCCGGAGAGAATATCGGCGCGAATCTGTTGGACGACTTTTCGGAATTTCCGGTTTGTCACATAGTTTTCAAAGTACATCAGGGCTTCAGTCAAGGGAATCCCGGCCCGAATCATCATACCGATGTTGCGGGTAAAAGTCAGTTTTTCCTTGCTCCCCACCCCCATAAACTGCTGAAGGATCTCCTGAATAGGATTCAAGCGCTTTCCCTTGGCTGTGGCCATGTCGTTGTTGACCACCTTCAGCTTGGTCGGTAGCAGTTCCTGATCCCGCAATAACTCCCGAGCTTCTTTTTCATCCCCGGCGTTAATGACCCCGCTGACCTTGCTCCGGTCTGAAATTTTCAGGGCTTCATAATGAAACGATGGCATCTCTACTGACCTCCCAGATTCACGCCCAGGACACGAATTACTTCTTCTACTGTGGTCACACCGGCTATGACCTTGGCGCGTCCGTTCATCCCCAGGGTCCGCATCCCTGCCGATACCGCCGCATCTTCAATCTCCAAATCCGAGTGGCTGTCGTTGATCAATTGACGAATCTCCCGGTCCACCGTTAATATCTCATATACTCCGGTTCGGCCTGTATACCCTGTATTAGCGCACAGTTCACAGCCTTTTCCGCGATACAGAATCACTTTTTCCACCCGTTTATGCTCTTCATAGGGGAAAAGCAGCTTCTTTTCCTCTTCCGTCGCTTCATATTCTGCCTTGCAATAGGGGCAGATTGTCCGAACCAGCCGCTGGGCCAGCACACCGACCAGGGCGGATCCAATCAGGTTAGAGGCTGCTCCCATTTCAATCATTCGGGTAATGGTGGCTGCGGTGGTGTTACTGTGAATGGTGCTAAACACCAAGTGGCCAGTCAAGGCCGCGTGAACCGCCGCTTCCAAAGTCTCATAATCACGAATCTCACCGACCATAATCACATCGGGATCCTGACGTAACAGCGCCCGCATACTGCTGGCAAAGGTGTAATCGGCTTTGGGATTCACCTGGGACTGGTTTAAGCCTTCGATGGACAATTCCACCGGATCCTCAACGGTACAGATATTGCGAATGTCTTCGTTGATCTGTTGCAAAATGGTATACAGGGTGGTGGTTTTCCCGGATCCGGTCGGACCACACACCAGAATAATACCGTAAGGCGCTTTATACAGATATTCCAGCTTCTGCAGATCTTCATCATCAAAACCCAGCGTGTGGAAATCGGCCACGTTCTTGGATGGGCGCAAAATCCGAATGACCACTTTTTCCCGGCTGTCTGATACGGGCAGGGTATTCACCCGCAAGTTAAACTCAGAACCTTTGTATTTAATAGCAAAGCGGCCGTCCTGCGGACGACGGTGTTCGGCAATGTCCATCCGAGCCATGACTTTCAAGCGAGTCACAAAGCTGGCTTCCATGTTCTGGGGCACATCGAGAATGGTGCGCAAAATCCCGTCCACCCGGAACCGGACCAGGTATTTTTTATTGCGGGGCTCTACGTGAATGTCGCTGGCCCCCCGTTCAATGGCTTCTTCAATAATCGAGTTGACCAGCTTGACCAAGGGATTCGAGGGGTCACTAAGTTCAGCGTCCCGCTTCTGGCGTAAATCCAGCTCGCCCCCTTCGGGATCGGCTTGAGCCGACATGGAAGAGAGCTCTTCCATCAGGTTATGAGACGCTAAATCACTGAAGTACTTGTTATAAAACTCTTGAAACTCAATATACGGGGTGACCACCACCAGGGGACGCATCCCGGTAATGAAGGTAATCTCATCAATGGCCTCCCGGTTGGCCGGGTTCACCATGGCCACCACCAAACGGCCCCGCTCCTTGGCAATGGGCATGGCCTCCTGCTCCCGCATAAAATCGGGCGGTAACAGTTCTAGTAAAGTTTTACTGACTTCCAGTTTGGCAATACTGACATACTTGGTTCGAAACTGAATACTGAGTGCTTTTCCCAGTTGCTCGGAGGTCACCTTCCCTTGGCGCACCAACACATGGCCCACCCGCTCTCCGGTCTTTTTCACCTCCACCAATGCAGCAGCCAGGTCGTTTTCAGTAATCAGACCGGCTTCTATCAGAATCTCTCCAATGCGTTTGGTGCCTGGAGCACTCTGGCTACTTGAAAGGCTCATGCTCATCTTTAACCTTGGTACAAACGGACGTGGTATCCGTCCTTACTTTCTCATCATCTGTAACTGTATGAATGACTGTTTTCCATAACATCTAGCCACATTGGGTATATCGGTCAGGCTCGTTAACCCTTGAGCCGTCTCCAACATTCAATGGAGCTAATTTTTTATGACCTCTTCAAAGCCTCTTAATTCCGGGGCAAACTCTATCGGATCGGTATCAGGCATCTTAACAGACTGGCTTACGGGTATGCCGGACGTACTGATCGCCGGTTGCGTACCCCCCATTTGCGGTGTGGAGGACGTGCTAGGCTGTCCGATAAACTTGGGCAGCGATACCGGGTGCACGTTATTGGTGTTCTGGAAGCCGCCTTGTCCAGGAGCCGACCCGTCAAAGTACGTAACGGAATCTTCCTTAATAATATGAGGCGTCACCATCAAGACCAGTTCTGTACGGTTTTTGGCCTTGGTTGAACTCCGAAACATGGCGCTGACAATGGGCAGCTTGGATAAACCGGGAACCCGATCCACGACATCTGAATCCACTTCCCGCAGCAGACCGCCAATAACCAGGGTCTGTCCGTCTTTTACCCGGACGCCGGTAATTTGCATGCTTCGCTCAGAGATCAGGAAGGTCGATGTGGGATTGTTCTGATCCTCCAACTGAAACAGTTCCCCTGGCTGACGCACGGTGGGGTTCAGGGTCAACACCACGGAGCCGTCATTAAAGATCTGAGGGGTCATGCTTAATTCCACCCCGGCCGTTTCCTTGGTAATGTTGGTCGTCACGATCGCAACGCCATTATCCCCAAGCGCCACAGACTGGTTAACCGTGGCCACTTCATCGGTCAGCGAAATGGAAGACTGCATACCATCCACCGCCACGACAGTCGGATTGGCCAAGACCTTTAACTTACTGGTCCCTTCAGTGTTTTGAATTGAAATATCCTCCAGGATATTATTAAAGCCAAAGCGGTTGTGTTGGTTCCAGGTTAGAATATTGGAGGTCAAAGCCCCACCGAAGCCTGGCCCAGCATACCCGCCGAGCAAGCCAATTTGGAAGGGTCCCGCTCCAAAGCCGTTCATTCCAGCAGACAAAGTTTTATTAATGCTGTCTTTAATTTCCACCAGAGCCACCTCTATAGCCACCTGCGGCCGTTTGACATCCACCTGATCAATAATGGAATCCACCAGGGCCAGTTGCTCATCGGTACCCAGAATGGTCAGGGTGGCTGAAATCGGTTCAGGGATGAACGTCACCCCACCGGAGGAAAACACAGCCAAGCCGCCAGTATCAGCACCCCCAGCAGCTCCTCCAGCGGCGGCGCCAGTAGCTCCTCCAGCGTCTCCTCCAGTGGCGCCCCCAGTAGCTCCTCCAGCGGCGCCCCCAGTAGCTCCTCCAGCGGCGCCCCCAGTAGCTCCTCCAGTGGCGCCCCCAGTAGCTCCTCCAGCGGTACCGCCAGAAGCTGTACTTCCAACGGTCGCTCCTCCAGCTGATCCGCCGGCAACGCCACCGGCTGAGGACACACCGCCTAAACCAAAGAAGTTAGCGGCAATGACCTGGGCCACGTAGGAGGGGTTATTGTGTCTAATTTTATAAACTTTGCGGTTTCGGGGCAGATCCAGTTCGCGCAAGGCATCCCCGACCAGTTTAATATCAGCGTCCGTCCCCATAATCAACAGGGAGTTACTGTCTGGATCATAGGATGCCACGGCGGCTTTGCTGCCACCCGGACGAGAAACGCTGAATAACGTATTATTGAGTTGCTGGGCAACCAAGGCCGCATCTTTATATAAAACCGGAATCGCTTTAAAAGTAGTAGCATTCAGATTCTTCAAGGCTGCAGCCTCTTTGGATGCCACAATCAGGGTATTTCCGTCTTTGACATAACTTAGATCCGCAACGGTAAAGATATATTCCAATGCCTTGTTGACAGAGACATCACTGATATCGACGGTCAGATTGCCCTCAACCGTCTCATCCACCAGGATGTTAAAGTTTCCAATCTTCGCCAGCATATTCAGCACATCTTTCAAAGGCGCTTCTCGCATTTGGAAGGTGGCTTTGGTCTGGGACGGAGCAATTTCCACATCCTTTGAAATGGAGATTTGTCCACGTACCGGAGCCGAAGCTCTTGGCTTATAGGTGTAAGTGGAAGAGTCCAACATGGGCGTGGTTTGGGCCAAAGCTGGCATAAAGTGCCCTTGGGCCAACAGCACCCCTGATAATACCAGAACACTGGAAAACTGCTTTAGCAGTCTCTTAGCTTGTCTTGTCTGATTGCTCATCATTGATGCTGGCTCCCCAATTCATTGCTTTCTCTACACAAACACATTGCTTGGGCCTACTCTCCCAGAATCTCATTCAGCTGAATAATGGAACGGTGCAATTTTTTTGTCTGTTCTTCAACTCCTGAGGGAGCGCCTCTCGAGAATCTGTCGCGTTGTCCCTCTCCAAGTTGTCTCTCTCCAGTCTGAGCAGCGCCGAATCCGATAATGCTGGGGAGTTGAAGCGTCTGCCTTTTTTGAAGCGGCGATAAAGCCTCCATATCCACATAATCGGTTCCAATCTCAATGACCTTCATCAGACTGCTCCCGACGGTAAACTCCTGGCCTTTTGAAAACATGGCCGTCGCCGAGCCGTCGGAATCAGACCCCATGGACAACAGGGCAAATGCTTGCTCTTTGCCATGAATAATCCCCAACAGGCTCAGATTCTGAAACGGATCCTCAAATTCCCGGGACTCAGACCGTCCCTCGGTAGGTTCGTCCAGCGTCGGGGTTAACACCGGTGGTAATTTAATTAGAAACGGGTTGGTCCCGGCTTCAACAATTTCAATGGCCCGAGCAATTTTCATTTCTATAGATTGGGTTTTGTCTTCTTCACGAATGACAACAGGACGTCCCTTGGAAGCCACTCCACGTGTGGGTACCGGTGCCTTGTCGGTTGTTGCGCATCCGCTAACGCCCATCACCAGCAATATCCCAAAAAGCATGGCAAGCCCCGCATTTAGCCTGGGTTTACGGGTTCCATTCGGTTGTCCGATCGGTTGTAACAATGGCATCAACATAACAGGTATTCTGACCAACTCTTCCTCATATACATGTCATAGCTCAAGAATGTTTGAAGATTAAATTTCTACACATTTGTATCTTACCCCTTGAAGGGACAAGGTTTTCTCCCCCAGACAGCTGAAATCCGAGTCGGCTGGATCCTACAAACACAGGATTTGCTCTGCCGGGGCAAGATTATTAATTTTTCCTTAACCCAATGGAAAAGCCGTTTCGTCTTGCATACAATGAAAGCCTACTCATGTATGTGTTGGACCAAAATGGAGGTCTGGATATGCCTACAACCGAAACGAAAATAAAGCTCAAACCCCTGTCGGATCGGGTGGTTCTGGAAGTGTTGGATGAAACCGAGCAAACCGCTGGTGGTATCTATATTCCGGATACAGCACGGGAAAAGCCTCAACGTGGGCTGGTTCTGGCTGTCGGTCCCGGTCGTCTCAGAGACGATGGGAAACGGGAAGAAATGACTGTAAAAGTTGGCGACAAGGTTCTGTTTGCCAAATACGGTGGTACCGATGTCAAACTCGGCGAAAAGGAAGTCAAAATCCTGTCTGAGAAAGACATTCTCGGAATTTTAGAAGAGTAACAGCAACTTTGTGAGGTAAAAGAAAGAAATGGCTAAACGCATTGTTTTTGATGAAGAAGCACGTCGCGCCCTAGAACACGGGATTGACGCCGTTGCTGACGCAGTCAAAGTCACCCTGGGACCCAAAGGCCGGAACGTGGTTCTGGAAAAGAAATTTGGCTCTCCCCAAATCGTCAATGACGGGGTGACGATTGCCAAGGAAGTGGAACTGGAAGATCACCAGCAAAACGCTGGTGCCCAACTGATTCGGGAAGTGGCCTCCAAAACCAACGATGTGGCTGGGGATGGGACCACCACCGCCGCCGTATTGGCGCAAGCCATCGTGCGGGAAGGGTTGAAAAATGTGGTCGCTGGCGCCAACCCCATGGGTATTAAGCGCGGGATCGACAAATCCGTTCAACACATCGTGGAAGAAGTGAAGAAGATGGCCCGCCAGGTAGAAAGCAAGGAAGCCATTGCCCAAGTTGCCGCCATCTCCGCTGGCAATGACCGGGTGGTCGGTGATTTGATTTCCGAAGCCATGGATAAAGTTGGCAAGGAAGGCGTTATCACCGTTGAAGAGTCCAAAACCATCGGCACCCAACTCAAAGTGGTGGAAGGGATGCAGTTTGACAAAGGCTACATCAGCCCCTACTTTGTGACCGATGCCGAGCGGATGGAATCCGTGCTGGACGAGTGCTTTGTCCTGTGCGTCAACAAGAAAATCAACCTGGTCAGCGATCTGGTGCCTATTTTGGAACAAGTCGCCCGCGAAGGTCGTGGCTTGCTCTTGATTGCTGAAGATGTGGAAGGCGAAGCCCTGGCAACTTTGGTCGTCAACAACATGCGGAAAGTCATTCGCGCCGTGGCCGTAAAAGCCCCTGGCTTTGGCGATCGCCGCAAGGCCATGTTGGAAGACATTGCCGTGTTAACCGGTGGTCAGCTCTTTACCGAAGATCTCGGTCTGAAGCTAGAGAACCTAACCGTTCAACAGCTAGGTCGGGCTCGTCGCGTCACCGTTACCAAAGACGAAACCACCATTGTGGTGGATGACGATCGGACCAAACCGGCTGTGGAAGCCCGCGTGAAGCAAATCAAGCGGCAGATTGAAGAAAGCGACAGCGAGTACGACACCGAAAAACTGCAAGAGCGTCTGGCTAAGCTGGCTGGTGGGGTTGCTGTCATTGAGGTCGGTGCCGCCACGGAAACCGAACTCAAAGACAAGAAGCTCCGTCTGGAAGACGCTTTGAACGCCACCCGCGCGGCCATTGAAGAAGGGATTGTCCCCGGAGGCGGAACCGCCTTGCTGAAGGTACAAGACTCCTTACGCAAGTTCGCCGATACCCTGGTGGGTGAAGAGCGCACGGGTGCTGAAATCCTACTGCGTGCCATTGAAGCGCCCTGCCGCCAGATTGCAGACAACGCCGGGGCTCGCGGTGAAGTGGTGGTTGAGAAAGTCAAAACCGAAGGTCCTAACATCGGTTATGACGCCTTTAACGACACCTACATCGACATGTTCAAGGCCGGTATTGTGGATCCCGCCAAGGTGACCCGCAGCGCGCTGGAAAATGCGGCTAGCATCGCCAGCATGTTGCTGACCACTGAGGCCCTGATTGTGGATCTGCCGGAAAAGAAACCGGCTGGCCTGCCCGGTGGCATGCCTGGAATGGACGAGTACTAGTCCATTATCTCTTTCTATACAAGAGGAAGCGACACGCCTGTACCGGTGTGTCGCTTCTTTTATTGGGCAATATTTGAAGGCAGTATATGAACGGAACAGGGAACGGGACACCCATAAACCGGACGCGCTGCTTCCCTAACAGCCTTCTCGTCGGATTATACGATCAAACCGCTTGCACCCATGGCATTGAGATTAGGGAGATCCACTGCCTGATGTCTACCTGCCCCATGAGAACCACCGACAGGATGCGGGTTTTTCGGATAGTAGTCATAGAGGTCAGGACCATGGATCTTTTTCAGCTGCGGGAGCTTGGCTTCCAGTTGCTTATTGACCCAACGGGCCAGCGGAATCCCCAGCAATGAGCTGCCAATCACATAGCCAAAAATGGGATTGAGCTTTCGGCTGATCTTCACATAGGCGGCTTCTGAGGTTTTCAACACCATTAACAATTGCTCAAGAGGCTGAGTTTGTTTAAACAGTCGGGCCAAGGGCCGCTTTAATCGCTCCTGCATCATTGCTTCCGCAATCTCAGCCTTCAGGCGCAGGATCTCCTTCTGAAGAAGCCGAACTTCGGGGCTTTCCGGTCGTTGTTTCAACAGGGGCTGCAAAGCATCAAACTTGCCTGAAAGCGTTTCCAGCTTGCGGCCCAAACGTCTTATCTGCGGCTGGGCCGCTTGTCTCATGCCGGCAATCTCAGTGCGCACCTCCGGTTGTTTCAAGAACCGGCGGATTTTATATTCCGCGCTCTCATCCATTGCCTTGGATAAACCAGCCCCTAAAAAATGAACCCCCAGATACCCTGAACCCAACACCAGGGCCGTTTTAATACCTTCCTGGATTTTGGTCAACAGATCCGGGTGCTGACCCGCCCGATAAGCCGCCAGTCCAATCCCGGCCAACGGATAAATCCCCCGGGTGTTATCAATGACCGCATAGCTTGCGGCTGATTCAACCAGACGCTTGAACCAGGCGGAGCGATCCCCATTGGGTTTGTGGTGTTCCTGCCCCTGATGGTATAAAAGCGCGCTCCCGGCAAGAAGGGCCAGAAAAATCTGGCCGGGTTTGACTTCCAGCATTTTCTGCGGGCTAATATAGCCAGAAGGCCGTAGCAAGCCCCGGAAAACCGAACTGCCGGTGTCCTGAATTCGTTGAGACAAGGAAACGCGTTGTGGAGGGGAAACAGACATGAGGGCATGTTTTTCCTGTTAAAACACAGTCTGCCCCATACAAAACCAAACATACCGCTGAATTGATCCCACGGAAAAACCTAGTGGAAAAACGCGCCCATGGGTTTCAATACGTTATTCACCTTAAGCAGGTAGGTGGTCATGGTGGGGGTAATGCCTTGGCGATCCACCGTACCCTGGCCCTGATAGTAGGCAGAAAGGGCATGATCTAGGCTACCATTGTATTTTTGCAGCAACCACCCCAGGTATCGGCTGGCCCCGGCAATATTATCAATAGGATCATACGGATTCACAACTCCCAGCCACTTGGCTGTAGCGGGCTTCAGCTGGCCCAGGCCAATGGCCCCGGAAGAAGACACCGCATCGGAACGAAAGGCCGATTCCACGGCGATGACACCGGTTACAATCCGAAAATCCACCTGATACTTATGGCTGAACTCCATAATAGCCTCTGCCATGACCCGGGCCTGTTCCCCGGTCAGCCTTTTGTTGTAGCTTTTAATAAACTGGGCCAGCTGTTCCTGGTATGGGTATCGGACCGGCCGGAGGTCTTCTTCCGCTTTGGGGGTTTCTTTCATCTCGTCTTTAACCGCTTCAGCCACTTCTTTGGAGGCAATTTCCTGCCCGTCTACCGCTTCAGCCCAACCCAACAAAGGGGACGATCCGCCCATGATGCTTGCTGTTAATAGCAAGGCAACCAGCCGACTCTTCTGCAACATCATCTGCTCACTCTCCACGTTCTCACTAGCTTGGCTCTCAAACAAGTCTCTCTAACATTATCTCTCCATCATCGTAGCCGACTTGTCCCATCGCCATAATCCCACAAAAGATGGAAACCCACCCTGTAGAGATAGGTACTATTATTTCGGTCCATGGACACATGTGTCAATCCTTGTCTTCCAGTGCAAGTCTTTTATGTGCCAACCGCCCCTTTTTTAAACCCCCAAATCACCGGATACCCTGTCCGATTCCGGCGGCCAGTGCTAGAATACTATCAAGGTGTTATCAACATTGCGGAACAATCCAAGGCCTTCAAACATGACCGTCTCACCAGAAACCCTTCAACAAGCCTTGATCCTTGACCTTCAGGTCCCGGTCCACTTTATCGGGGTGGGGGGCATTGGCATGAGTGGGCTGGCTAAAATTTTGCTAGAAGCGGGTTTCCAGGTCAGCGGTTCCGATGTCGGAGAAAACGAGAGCACCCAGACACTGAAAGCCGCAGGGGCCACCATCTACAAAGGCCATCATCAAAGCCAGGTACCGGCAAACGCCCTGGTCATTGTATCCACATCCATTGACCCGGAAAACCCGGAGATCCGGGCGGCCCTGAACCAAAATCTGGGCATTTACCACCGTTCCAGCCTGCTGCGAGAAATTTTGCAAGGTGGCTTTTTCCAGCATCAGACCTCCATTGGTATTACCGGTACCCACGGAAAGACCACCATTACCGGCATGACCGGCTTTATTTTACAGGCCTGTCAGTTAGCGCCTACTATTGTCGTGGGGGGTAATCTCCCAGGATTAGAAACCAACGCCGTCTTGAGCCCCAATCGTCAATATGCCGTCGCGGAACTGGATGAAAGCGACGGGTCGATTCTCCAATATACACCCACCATTTCACTGATCTCGAACTTGGAGCTGGATCATGCAGATCAGTATCAGGACGGGTTTTCCGCCATTTTTCAAACCTTTGAACGGTATTTAAACGCTTTGAAACCGGGCAGCAAAGTTCTTTTTAATGTGAGCTGCCCCAATACCAAAACCCTGTTGGAGATAGCTCCCCAGCACATTGAACCGATTCTGATTGCCAGCGGTGATATCTTGACCGGCCAGGAAGCACAAACTACCTACTGGCTCAAAAACGCCCGCCCCTGGCACCAGGGTTGCTACCAGGGGTATGTCTATAAGTCCGGTCGACTGCTGGGTGAACTCAATATGACGGTCCCCGGCATGCACAACCTTTTCAATGGCTTGGCTGCCGTGGCCGTTGGTGATCAACTGGGGCTGGATTTTGACGACATGGCCGCGGCCCTGCGAGACTTTTCCGGCATGCGTCGCCGCTTTGAAAAAGTGGGTGAGTATCACAATGCCCTGTTGATTGATGATTATGCCCACCACCCCACCGAAGTGGCCGCCACCCTCAAAGCCGCTCGCGAATCCATGCACAGCGCCTCGGGTCGTTTGATTGCCATTTTTCAGCCCCACCGCTACACCCGGCTTCAGGCCCTATGGGAGGAGTTTAAGACCTGTTTTGGCGATGCCGACGTCTTATACCTGGCGGATGTCTATGCCGCCAGCGAAGCACCCATTGAAGGCATTACCAGTGAACAGTTCGCATCTCAGCTCAACCATCCCTATGTTCGGTATATTCCAGGCACTCAGCCCCCCTTTGAAGCCATTCAAGAGGCATTAAAGCAAGAAATTAAGCCAGGAGATCTGGTTCTTTCTATGGGTGCAGGCAGTATTACCCATTTACTCAGACACTGGAACGCGGTATGAGCTTGGCCACTGAGCATATGATGGGTTCGGAATTTTCCACCTACCGAATTGGCGGTCCTTTACAAGAAGCTTATCAACCGGCTTCGCTGGAAGAGGCCATTGCCATTTTGGATCGGGTTCGAGCAAGCGGTAAAAAACTCACGGTACTTGGCTGGGGTGGTAATACTCTAATTGCTTCAGCGGGCATTAGCGGAGTAACCTTGATTACCCGGCGACTCAACTGGGTTACCGAACGCGCTCCCGCCCGCTTTGAGATGGGCGCAGGCGTTCACTTGGCCAAGGCCTCGACGGTGGCCCTCCACCATGGCCTGACAGGCGGCGAGTACATGATTGGGATTCCCGGTACGATTGGCGGGGCTGTTCGGATGAACGCCGGGGCGCTGGGCCAGGAAACCGCCAATGTCATCCAACACGCCACGATTTACAATCTGTCAACCGGGCAAGCAGAAGTGTGGGATAAGGAAAAGCTAGACTTTCATTACCGGAAAAGCGCCATTGATCCCAGCATCCACGTGGTACTCTCTGCTGAGTTGGAGTTTCAACTGGGCGATCCGGTCAAAATCAAAGCGCTTATGGACCAAAGCGTCCAGTTTCGAAAAACCCACCATCCCACCGAGCCCAATGGAGGCAGTGTCTTCAAAAACCCGGCCCCGAACAAGCCCGTTGGCCGTCTCATTGAAGAATTGGGTGGAAAAACCTGGACAGAAGGGGGCGTCCGAATCAGCCCCCTCCATGGCAATTTCATTGTCAACGTCCAAAACGGTACGTCCACCGATGTGCTTCGGTTGATGCTGCGGATGAAACAGGCCATTCAGGAAGCGTATGGGTTCAATGTACACCCGGAAAATATCTTTCTGGGCGACGCCACCCCCGAAGAACAAGCGTTATGGAAGGAACTTCACCAGTGATTCAGAAAAACACCCGCATTGCCGTATTGTATGGTGGCCTGTCTTCCGAGCGGGACGTGTCCCTGCGTTCCGGGAAAAACTGCTATGAAGCCCTGCTCCGGCTTGGTTATCCCAACGTGGCGCTGATTGACGTGGATCGCAAGATCGCCCAGCGGTTGCAGGAAGAAAAGATTGAGCTAGCCTACATTGCCTTGCATGGTAAATACGGTGAAGATGGCTGTATTCAAGGACTGCTTGAGATTCTGGGCATCCCTTATACCGGGAATGGCGTCGCCGCCAGCGCGCTCACCATGGACAAGGCCATTACCAAAATGGTCCTGAAGGATGCGGGACTCCCTGTTTTACCCTCAGTGGTAGTAGACATGAGCCGAAAACAAGGCCAGCTATGCCAAGTCAGCACGTTGAATTATCCGGTGATTGTCAAACCTTTATCTGAAGGATCCAGCATTGGCATGTCCAAGGTAGACAGCCCAGATCAGCTGCAGAAAGCCCTTCAAGAAGCCTCACAATACGGCAATCACATCATGATAGAAGAGTTTATTAAGGGGAAATCCATTACTGTAGGTGTTTTCGATAAAGACGGAATGCCCCAAGTGACCCCTATTTTGGAGCTCCGCCCTACCCAATCGGACTGGTACGATTTAGAGGCCAAATATACCCAGGGGCTCACCGAGTTCATTCTGCCCGCGGAATTACCCGCTGATACCACCCGGAAAATCCAGCAGGCCACCCTGGCAGCTCATCAGGCGGCAGGGTGTCATGGGGTGTCCCGGATTGATTTTATCGTGGATACGGAAAACCGCTTTTATATTCTTGAAATCAACACCATTCCCGGCATGACGGACCTCAGCGATCTGCCAGCCCAGGCAAAAGCCATGGGCGTTTCTTACGATGAGTTGGTAGAATGTATTCTGAAAACCGCATTAACCCGAAATCAGGAAGTACTCTGCCCGCAATAATGGATACATCACCGTCGCAAGAACCTCAAAAACAGGAAACCACCCCTTCCCTGGAAGGGGTTCACTTGCCCATCCAGACATTGCACAAGCAGGCTTCTGCAGAGGGTGAGCCTACTTCTTCTCC
>CAYLWC010000039.1:0-22584 GCA_964387265.1 uncultured Vampirovibrionales bacterium
CCCTTACTACCAACAAGCCAGCCAACTCTTTGAGGCCAGCGGCCAAACGGAAAAGCAAGCCCACGCCCTTTACGCCATGGCCTCCATCCTGGATGAGCAAGGTCAACTGGATCAAGCCAAGACATTGTACCAGCAGGTCATTCAACTGGATGAGCAGCGGGGTCAAGTGACTGCCACCCCGTATAACGATTTGGGCAGTGTGTATCTGCGCCAGGGACAAGCCGGGGCCGCATTGCCTCTATTTCAACAGGCACTACAGCACGCCCAAGCGGATCCAGCCCTCCAACTGGATATTTTTAGCAATCTAGGTGCCACCTACCGGCACCAGCACCAGTATGAACAGTCTCATCAAGTGTATCGCCAGGCCCTGCAACTGGCCCAGCACCAACAAAACCGGAATGCCTACCAGGCCATTCTCCGGCAAATGGCGGCCATGTATGTTGAAGCCGATAAGCCCCAGCTGGCTTCTAAAGCCCTAGCCCGCCTTCAGACCTTTCAGCGCGGGTAATAAAATCTCCAGTAATTCTCGGGCGCTGTAAGAATCTGCCACCACCTGAAACGGTACTTGAAGCGTCTGGGACACATCGTCCACTGTGGTGCCATCTAAAAACGTATCCGTGCTTTGCTTGAGCATGACTGAGGGAATAATAATAGCCCGATAACCAGAAATATCATGCTTTTGAAGTGTTGTGATAATATCCTGTCCGGTGACTAAACCGGCCACATCCACTGCCTGGCCCCAAAACTGGTTTTCCACGGGGAGAATATCCACGTACAAGCCCTCAATCTCATTGAGTCGTGTGAGCATGGGTTGCATGATCATGGCTCCCAATTTACCAGATAACAAGAGATAGTTAGCCGGAGGCTCCAAGGCCGGTGGGAGACGTTTTTCCAGCTCAAAGAAATCCTGCAGGAGCAAGCGGGCCGTTCCCACCCCGTCATCCAATTGGGGAAACTCGCCGTATAAATCATATTGGGGAAAGGGTAAATCCGCTTTCAGATAAAATTCATCGGATAAATACACAAACCCTGGACCCATGGACTTCTCAAAGGCTTCCACCACGCGAATAACATCCTGGGCTGCCTCGGCCCCAACTGGGACTAGCTCGGGTAAATGGCTCCGGTACTGGGTCAGGCCCACCGGTACCACAGCCACGGATAAGGCTTCCGGGCGCAGTTCGGCTAAATCTTCTAGGCTTTGGGCCAAAATTGGGCCATCATTGATGCCAGGGCACACCACAATCTGACAGTGAAAGGGAATTTCCAGGTTTTTCAGCCAGCAAAGTTCCTCCAGAATATTACCGGCCTGGGGGTTCATTAAAAGCTGCTCCCGAACCGCCGGGGTGGTGGCATGAACCGAGACATACAAAGGGCCGGGCCGCAGGCGGGCGATTCGCTCCCGATCTCGCGGGGTTAAATTGCTTAGGGTAATATAGGTATTGTTGAAGTACGAGAGACGGTAATCATCATCCTTGATATACAAACTGGCCCGAAGCCCCTTGGGCTGTTGATCAATAAAGCAGAAAGGGCAACGGTTATTGCAGGTTTTGATGGGTGTAAAGACCGGAGAGGTAAAAATCAGGCCTACATCATCCTCAGGATCTTTCTCAATCTCGTAAATTTCCTCTGATCCGTCGGTGTGACGAACCTGCAACTCAAGGTATTCTGAACCCAGAACCTCAAACTGGTAATCAAAGAGATCTTCCAGATCGGTGCGCCCATTCACCGCCAAGATCGTATCGCCCGGCTGGATCTGTAATGCCTCAGCCACGCTCTCGGATAGTACCGAATGGACAACCATTTTCATACTCTGCACCGGATTCCTGTAGTCCCCATCGTATACGAAAGCCTTTGAAACATGAACCCTTCTTCCCCTTCCAAGTTATTTATCCGTAGCGAAGTGCTGGCGGTCATCGAATCCCTGGCCGCCCCGGAGTCCCTGGGCACCCCCTTGCCCAAGCAGGATAAACTCAAGCAAGTCAAGCGCCTGGGCAATATTCCTGATCAAGCCACTGTACAGAAGTTGTTGATCAAAGAACTGCAGCGTGTTGGGGAAGGCCCTTACCTGCATGTAATTACCGAACTCCTGATGGAATTGGGGACCATTGAATTGGTGCAAGAGCCGCTTTGGCAACTTATTTCCCAGGCCGATACCAGTGACGAGGTCAAAGACGCTGCCAATTTGATACTGCGCCACCTGGGCGATGACAGCGATCCCAACTTGTACCTGGATTTTCTGGAGGATCCCGAAGGCCTGATTACCCGTGAAACCCAGCGGATGCTAGAAGTATCAGCCCAGAACCCGGAAGCCCTGATTGACTTTCTGGATTTCATCTTCTCTCTACCGGTGGATGAGCAACTTAACCTGCTAGATTCCCTGCAGCACGATTACAACCCCGAGCATCTGGTGAATCTCTACATTCCTGGCCTGCTGGCCAACCCACCCGATTCGATTAAGGAACTGCTGCTGGGCCAATTGGGCCAAACCCGATCCAAACGGGCCGCCCAATTCCTCAATACCATGGGAGCCTTGTACGAGGCTGATCCCCGCTTGAGCAAACTGGTGAAAAAAGCCATCAATGAGCTGCGCCTGGCCGGGGTGTACCGGGATGAAACACCCACCACGGCACCTGATCCGTGCCATCCCCTCACCCAAAGCAGCCAGCTCCACCTTTGCTTTGCCACCTTGCCCGATGGCATCGGCAATCAGGGGATTGTCATCAGTCGCCAGCAGACCAATGGGGACATTGCCATGATGAGCGTGGCGATTAACGACCTCCATGGGGTGATTGATTGCTTCGGCTTTTACCAACTGAGCCAACAAGACTTTAACAAGTTGACCGATAAATTCCATGAACACTCCAGCAAGGTGAAAGCCCCAGCCGAATATTGTCTGGCCAAGCTCCATGCCGCTGAAAAACTGAATCTGAATCACCAGTTCCGCATTCCCTACGAATACACCTGTTGGAAAATCCTGCTGGAAGATATCCAAGCCAATCCGATGGATTTAATCAAGTTTGCTCACCAAGAAGCTCAGGATATCCCCGATTCTTGGGGCCAGGAAAGCGCCAACTTATACCACCATCCTGATTTCAGCACCTGGTTTCTGGAAGAAGGGGATCACCCCGTTATTAATGATGTCTTGTCCAAATTGCAGCGGAATTTTTCCGATCAGGCTACGATTGAAGATATGGAAGCCCTGGCGGAGTTGATCATTCGGGGATTGATGGCCACCCACTGGCGGGCTTTGCTCATGCACCGGCTGGCCGACGTGGCCTTTTTGCTCCAGCAACAGCAAGCCCATACGTTTTCAAAGCTGGCCGCCGCGGAAGTCATCAAATTATCCCAATATACGGATACCATGCCGCTTTCTGGTTTTATCCGCCAATATGGACGTCGCTGTATTGAGGAATACCTGTTAAAGCTCAAGCAGGAAACCCCATTAAGTGATACTCAGCAAGCCTTTGTCGATCAGGTCCTTACGGCATGGGAAGTGTAAGCCGGGTCTTGGCCATTGATTTAGGGAAAAAGCGGGTGGGCTTGGCCCTCAGTGATCCCACCGGGCGCTTTGCCCTGGGGCTAGAAACCCTGGAAATCACCGCCAACACCAACTTGGTCACCGCCATTCAAACCGTTTGCGAGCAACATCAAGTCCAGGAAATTGTCCTGGGCCTGCCCTTAAAAATGAGCGGGGAGGAAGGCCCCGGAGCCAAGCGCGCCCGGCAGCTGGCTGGGGTGTTACAGGAAAAACTGGCCCTCCCGGTGCATTTACTGGATGAGCGTTTTACCTCGGTATTGGCCCAGCAAACTTTACAAGCCCAAGGCATTCAGCCTTCCCGCCACAAGGGATTGATTGATCAAGCCGCCGCCAAGCGCATTCTCCAAGACTACTTGGATCAGCAAAGGTAGATCATGAATAAGAGGCGGGCCCCTCGCCTCTAAATCTCCAGCGTCGCTAGAGACTTCCGCTTCCGCAAGCGATCCTCAAAATACTCGATGGTCTTTTTCAAGCCCATCTCCAGCCCAATGCTGGGCTCCCAGTTCAGTTTTTCTTTCGCCAACTCGATATTGGGACGGCGCTGGGTCGGATCATCGGGGGGCAAGGGTTTATAATCCAATTTGGAGGAGGAACCGGTCAGCTCCAGAACTTTTTCCGCCAGCTCCCGAATAGTAAATTCGCCCGGATTCCCCAGATTCACCGGGCCGGTAAACGCATCCTCCGTCCGGTCCATCATGCGGATCATCCCATCAACCAGATCATCCACATAACAGAAAGAGCGGGTCTGCTGGCCATCACCGTACAGCGTAATGGGCTTGTTCATCAGGGCCTGGACGATAAAGTTACTGACCACCCGCCCGTCATTTTCCGCCATCCGGGGGCCATAGGTATTAAAGATGCGGATAATTTTGACCCGAACCCCGTTTTGCCGGTGATAATCCATACACAGGGTTTCTGCCAGCCGCTTGCCTTCATCATAGCAGCTCCGAATCCCAATGGGGTTGACGTTCCCCCAGTAGGCTTCCGTTTGGGGGTGTTCCACCGGATCCCCGTAGACTTCTGACGTGGAAGCCTGCAGGAGTTTGGCCTTGGTCCGCTTGGCCAGCCCCAGCATGTTAATGGTGCCCATCACGCTGGTTTTCACGGTTTTGACCGGATTGTACTGGTAATGGACCGGAGAGGCAGGACAGGCCAAATTATACACCTCATCGACTTCCAGCAGAATCGGCTCAATCACGTCATGGCGCACCACTTCCAGATAGTTATGGCCCAGCAAATGGACAATGTTCTCTTTGGAACCGGTAAAGAAGTTATCCAGGCAAATCACGTCATGGCCCTGGTTCAGCAAGCGTTCAATCAGATGAGACCCAATAAACCCGGCGCCGCCGGTGACTAAAATTCGCTTCATAGAGCCGCTGACTCCGTTCTATCATTGACCACCAATGGCTCAGGCGCCCGGCCGATGGAAAAATAATCAAACCCACGCTTTTGCATCCGGTCCACCTCATACTGGTTGCGCCCATCAAAAATCACCGGGCGACGCATCAGGGTCTTCATCTTGTCAAAATCGGGCCGCCGGAACTCGTTCCATTCAGTCACCAGCAGCAAGGCATCGGCTCCTTCCAGGGCTTCGTAATTGCTGTGGCAATACGTAATCTGATCCCCAAAAATGCTTTGGGCCAGCGCCATGGCCTTGGGATCATAGGCCCGAATCACCGCGCCTTTTTTCAGCAAGGCGTTAATAATGGTAATGCTGGGTGCTTCCCGCATGTCATCGGTTCGCGGCTTAAAGGCCAGCCCCCAAAGGGCAAAGACCTTCCCTTTGAGATCACCCTCAAAATAAGCCAGAACCCGCTCCACAAAGTAGCGGCGTTGATCCTGGTTCATGGTATCCACCGCTTCCAAGATACTCATGGGATAGCCATAGTCCCGACCAATGCGAATCAAGGCCTTGACATCCTTGGGGAAGCAAGACCCCCCATACCCTAAGCCGGGAAACAGGAACTGATTCCCAATGCGGCTGTCACTGGCAATCCCGATGCGGACCTGAGACACATCCGCCCCGACCCGCTCACAGAGATTGCTGATTTCATTGATAAAGGAGATCTTGGTGGCCAAAAAAGCATTGGCCGCGTATTTGGTCATCTCGGCCGAGGCGATCTCCATATTAATAATGGGGTTGCCGGTTCTGAGGAAGGGCGCGTACAGTTCGCGCATAATGTCAAAGGCCCGCTGGTTATCCGCCCCAATCACCACCCGATCCGGCTTCAGGAAGTCATCCACCGCCGCCCCTTGCTTCAGGAACTCAGGGTTCGAGACCACAGCAAACTCATGGGGGGTAATCTCAGCTACCAGTGCCCGGATTTTTTCCGCAGTCCCCACGGGCACCGTACTTTTGGTGACAATCACCCGGTACCCGTCCATGGCCTGGGCGATGCCTTTGGCCACATCCAACACAAACTGCAAGTCTGCCGACCCATCATCCCCCTGCGGGGTGCCCACGGCAATAATGCATATCAGCGATTGTTTCACCGCTTCATCCAGATCGGTGGTAAAACGCAATCGGCCTTCTTTGGTATTGCTCTTAATCAGCTCTTCCAGCCCCGGTTCATAAATGGGGACCTGGCCTTGCTTAAGCTTTTCCACCTTCTGGGCGTTATTATCCACACAAATAACGTCGTTTCCCATTTCGGCAAGACAGGTACCAGCCACCAGGCCCACATAACCAGTTCCAACAACACAAACTTTCATAATAAAGGCACTCCACGGGTGAAACACCTCTATTAAACCACCATTTACTCAATCCGAGAAGAGCGGTCTGAAGTTTTCTACAGGGTCGAGGAAAACGAGCTCAGCTTCTTTAACGGGTCAACAGGTGGTAGAATATCCAACGACGGATTGTTTCAGGCTCCGATACCAGTCCACAAACTGGGGAATACCCTCTTCAATGGGGGTCGTTGGCTGGTAATTCAGCAAACGTCGGGCTTTGGTAATATCCGCATAGGTAATCGGCACATCCCCCGGCTGCAAGGGCTGACGATCAATCACCGCCTTTTTGCCCAAAGCCGTCTCAATCAACCCAATCAGTTTCGCTAGTTCTACCGTCTGAGATTCGCCCAGGTTAAAAATCTCATAGGGAGTCTGGTCGTAATCAATGGCGCCTAAAATTCCCTGTAGGATATCCTCAATATAAGTATAATCCCGCCGGGTGGTCCCATCCCCAAACACCGGGATGGGCTTACCTTCATCAATCAGGCGGGTGAACTTATGAATGGCCAAATCCGGCCGTTGCCCAGCCCCATATACCGTAAAAAACCGCAATGCCACCACCTGGAGCTGATACAAATGGCTGTACGTATGAAGCAGGCTTTCTCCCATGGCCTTAGTGGAAGCATAAGGCGAGATGGGCTTGGAGATATCCTGATCTTCTCGAAACGGGACGGTTTCCGGGCTGTCCCCATACACTGAGCTGGAAGAGGCAAACACAAATTTCGGGATCTCATAACGCCGGGCCAATTCCGCCAAGTTCAGCGTCCCGGTGACATTGGTTTCCAGGTACAGGCGGGGTTCTTTTAAAGACGGTCGCACCCCGGCCCGGGCCGCCAGGTGAATGATCCCCCCGTTTCGGGCAGCGGAACCAAAGCGGGTGAAAATCTCGTCCAACGCTGCCTGATCCCGAATATCCGCCCGAAACAGCGTATAGTTGGGATGTTCCACAAACGGGGCGATATTGCGCTCTTTAATCGCGGGATCATAAAAATCGTTAAAATCATCCATGACCACCACTTGGGTATCTCGCTCCAACAAGGCCCGGGTCACATGGGAGCCGATAAACCCGGCCCCGCCCGTTAAGAGATAGGTCTTCATGCGTAACGGATTCCTTTGGTTTTGAGCCGATCCAACGCCTCTTGCAATGTTTCTTTGGGCGAGACCAAAGACACCCGGAAATAACGATCCCCGGCGTCTCCAAAGGCAATCCCAGGGGTGATCACCACATCGGTGGTATCCATCAGGTACTTGCACCATGCTTTGGAGTTTTCAAAGGATTTGGGAATGGGTAGCCAGACATACAGCGTGGCATGGGTTTTTTCCACCGGCCAGCCGAGTTCCCTAAAGCCCTCAACGACTACGTCCCGGCGCTCTTGATAGGTCTGGATAATCTCCGGCAAAAATTCTTCCCCATGGGTCAGGGCATACGCCGCCCCATCCTGAATGGCGGAGCTAACCCCATAATCCAGATTGGTTTTAAGCGAATAGAGGTTTTTAACAATGTCCTTGTTCCCCACGGCAAACCCAACCCGCCAGCCGGCCATATTAAAGGTCTTGGAGAACGAATGAAACTCAACGGCAATGTCTTTGGCCCTTGGGACATTAAAGATGCTGGGCGGTCGGTAGCCCTCATAGCAGATTTCCCCGTACGCCAGATCGCTGACCAGCACAATCTGGTGTTTCTTACAAAAAGCCACCAGCTTTTCATAAAAAGCCAGATCCGCAATGGCGGTGGTGGGGTTGTTGGGGTAATTCACAAAAAAGAGCTTAGCTTTCTGGGCCACGTCTGCCGGAATGCTATCGAGATCTGGCAAGAAGTTGTTTTCAACCGTGAGCGGCAGAAAATACGGCTTTCCCCCGGCCAGTACGGTGGCCCGGCCATGAACAGGGTAATACGGGGCCGGGACAATACTGATATCCCCCTCGTCAATATAGGCAAAGGTCAAGTGAGCCAACCCCTCTTTCGAGCCAATTAGCGCCTGGACCTCCGTAGTTGGGTCGATCTCCACCCCGTAACGTGCTCTCATCCAGTGTGCCACAGCCTGACGAAACTCTAGCTTCCCTTTAAAAAGAGGGTAACCATGGTTTTTGGGATTGGCCACCCCAGCCCGAATGGCCTCGACAATGGCCGGCGGGGTAGGCAGATCTGGATTCCCCATGCCCAGATCAATCAGGTTGGCCCCACGGGCGCGGGCCTGCTCCTTCATATCATCGAGTTCGGCAAACACATACGTGGGTAAGCGCTTCAACCGACCGGACAGATGGGGCAATAGCTGCTGAGTCTGATCAGACGGCAGTTCAGGACGGGAATCCACAATCGACATGGCTCTGGCTCTCCTAGCTTGATCGTTTCCTATTATAAGAGAAACAGTTTCAAGCCGCCAGAACGAATCGGCATCAGAGGCCGGGATGGATTCCCATTAGATGGGCTGGAAGATCAAATGGCCATGAAAAGGATCAATCGTCATGCGAAACTGCTTGATAAAGCTGAGGCCGAGCAATCCAGAAAAACTGGAGCCTTTACGAATGGGGATGACAGTCACCTCAATGTTTTTGGCTTCCAGCCCACTGACCCGAACCCGATCAATCACTGCTTTTGGAACGTAAATTCGCCCATTGGCCGTGGTGATCCCAATGGATTCGGCTTGATCCAGATCCAAACCCAAGGAGTCAGCCATTTCTTTAGAAATCGAGGTATACGTGGCCCCGGTATCAATAATAAACGTGCCCGATACCGCTTGCCCGGTTCGTCCATTCACCAGGGTGGCATCCACCATCAGGGCATTACTGGTGTTTTTTAACGGCACCACGGAGGTGGCTTTAGTGGGGATAGCCACCGCTTGCCGGGCATAGGCCAACATGGTCGAGGGATCATCGGTAGCCCAGGTACTTTTCGTTTCTATATCCACATTTTCCAGAGACTCTGCCGGTAATGAAAGCATATGCACCGGTTCATAAGAAACGGGCTGATCCAGGCTGACCTGTAATAAGCCCCATGAGGCTCCAAATATGAAAGCCAGGCAGCTCACAAAGCCAATCCGTTGAAGCAACATCATGCGATCCATCCCAGGTCCTCACCGTTTCTAATTCTTTTGGATCTATCGACCAATCCCCTTCATCCTTCACACATCTCCTCTGTTCAGAGGAGCGCATCAGGCGTGCGTGGGGTTCCGGTTAATTTACGACACCCCTAGCAACAAAATCCCCGTTCCTGTTTTTATGCTCATGAAGCAATCGGTTTTCTTGCTTCTATAGGGACAGGCACATAATCAAGGGGAACAACGTATTATGACTTGGGGATTTTTTCCGCCACCCGTCCGGATGGAACCTGGTCGTTATGGTCCAGGGCCAGGGTATGCACCATACTTTGACGGACGTCATTCATGGAATTTAACCACCGATCCAAGTCTCAATAACTTATTGAACGCCAATAACTTTATTGAGGATCAGGTCATTCGGGAAGGTTATATGATGGGTATGCCGGGCATGGGTGGAAACCATCCAATACTTGCCTATGCCAACAATATGATTAATCCGATGATGCATCAGCTGGGTCAAAGTCATCGGCAATTTATGTATGGCCTCCAAGGGGGCCAAGGCGCCCCACCTGGGGTGCAGGGGACTTACGGGCCACCGGGAATGCACGGGGGGTATCAGGCTCCTCCGGGCATGCAAGGCGGGCCTCAAGGCAATTACGGCCATGCGCCTGCTGCCTCCACCGGCAGTAAGCTGGCCAAAGGGGCTAAGCACGCCTTGGGTGGCGTGGCCTTAGGCGCCATGATTGGCTCTGTTGTTCCAGGGATTGGAACTGCTCTGGGCGCTGCCGCTGGAGGGATTCTTGGCTTTATTTCCGGGCTGTTCTAACGTCCCGCTTTTTCAGACTGCAGCTTCCAGGATCGGGCCTGCTCCTGTAGTCGTTGGATAAAATTCACGACCGCTTCATCATACGTTTCCGTTCCACTAGCCATCCGGCTCAACACATTGAGCCGGTCTTTCTCTGTCTGCATGGGCACGGCTTCCACCTGCACCTTTTCCATCCCGGCGTTAACTCGAACCGATTTAGCCATATGCCAGTGATGATCAGCCATAGCCGCCACCATCGGCTGATGAGTAATGACTATCACCTGCAAATCCTGAGACAGCATCACCAGTTTTTCAGCAACCGCCTTGGCTGTAGGACCACTGATGCCGGTATCAATTTCGTCAAACACCAGGGTCTGTACTCCATCTCCTTGAGCGGAAAGCACTTTCAAGCCCAGCAGACACCGAGACAGTTCTCCCCCACTAGCCACTTTGGCCAACGGCTTAACCGGCTCCCCAGGGTTGGCGGAGAAAAGAAACTCCACCTCATCCATTCCCTCTGGACTATAACTCGTCGGGGTGATCGCAATTTCAAAAGTCACGGTGGGCAAAGCCAGATCCTGTAACTGGCAGGCGAGGGCGTTTTGCAGATAGGTGGCCAACTGCTGTCGTTGTTGGGTAAGCTGTGTAGAACAATCGTTTAAAGTTGCCTCATAAGCGGTACAAGCCGCTTGCAAGGACACCACACTCTCCCCGTCTGTACTTAATTCTTCCAGCTCTTGAGCTACTTGATCCTGCAGAGCCATCACATCCGCCAGGGTAGGACCATACTTGCGCTTAAGTTTTTCCAAGAGATCCAGCCGATCTACTAGCACTTGCATCCGTTCAGGGTCCACCTCCAGACACTGGTGATACCTTGATAAATCCGAGGCCAGCGATTTAACCTCTTCGGCCACACCATGCAAACGCTCGGATAAACCATGCAATTGTGGGTCATGGGCCGCCACATCAGCGAGCGTCCGTTGGGTTTTGCTGAGCAAGTCCACTACCGCCGGGGCTCCATCCGCCCCCTCTCCCAGCATAAAAGCCGCCTGAGCGGACGCCTGGATCAGGTTTTCCGCATGGCTGAGCACCGCCAGTTCCTGCTGACAACGGATATCTTCTTCTGGATCCGTTAATTGGGCTTCAGCCAGTTCCTGATGTTGATAGGAGAGAAAATCCAACCGTTGCAGCCGTTCTTGCTGGTTTTTTTCAAGATCTTCCAACTTGCGGCGAATCTCCCACCACTGAAAATAGGCTTTACCCACCTGTTTTTTCAGGGCCTGGAAGGCAGCATCTCCCAACTGATCCAAATAGCCCCGTTGTCGCTCCTTTTGAAAGAGGCTGGTTAGCTCATGTTGGCCATGGAGATCCAACACCCAGGGGCGCAGTTGCAATAAGACGTCTCGCGGTACGGGATAGCCATTGATCCGACACCGGCTCCCCTGACGGGTAAATTCCCTGGAAATTAAGATCTCGCTTTCCTCCGGCAACAGCTCAACACCTTGCTCGGCTAAAAACGATCGCACGCTGGCTTGGTGCTTGAGCGAACACACGTCAAAGAGAAGTTCAACCGATCCTCGCTCATAATCCGCCTTAATGACCTCTTTGGGTGAGACTTTCTCCCCAAAAGCCAGGGAAATCGCATCAATCAGCAAGCTTTTCCCCGATCCCGTTTCTCCGGTAATCACCGTCATGCCTGAATCCAGGGTGACTGTTACCGTTTCCACAATCGCAATCTGTCGAAGGGTGAGTGCTTTAAGCATCGCTGTATTCTATTTCGTTCTCGGGTTCATGGACCACTGCAGCTTTTTCTTCAGGAGCTGATAAAAATCATCGTCTTCGGTCCCGAAATTCACCATCTTTAAGCTCATCGGCGCCCGAAAGACTTCTAACGCCTGCCCCGGCTTCAACACCCCACTCTCCTGGCCGTCCAGGGCAAAGATCACGTCCTGGTTCTTGGGATCCGATTCCACCATAAAAGACTTGTTGGCTGGCACCACAATGGCCTTGGCCGAAAAGCTGTGGGGGCAGATGGGGGTAATAGACACCGCTTCCACCTCTGGAGAAATCACCGGCCCCCCGGCAGACAGGGTATAGGCTGTGGTCCCGGTGGGGGTGGATAGAATCAGTCCATCCGCATCATACACCGCTACCAAGCTGTTGTTAATGTAAAAACGCAGGGTACATAACTGGCTGGGGTTGGCATTTTTAATCACCACATCATTGAGCGCCAACGCCTGATCCGCCTGCGAAACTTGAGGAACCGGGTAATGAACCGCCAGCATCATCCGGGATTCCAGGCCGTATTCTCCCCGCACCAGCTTTTCTAAATACGTATCCATCTGCTCGGCAATGATGTGGGTTAAAAACCCCAAGGTACCCGTATGGATTCCCACCAAGGGAACCTGGCTGGGCGCAAAGCTTCGAGCGACCCGAAGCAGGGTGCCATCCCCCCCAATGACCAAAACCAAATCCGGATGGCTGGCACTTTCCGGGATATCCGGGCAATCTTTTCCCTGCACTCGAATGACCTGGACACTCACTCCGTGGCTCTTGAAAAAAGCCAAAGCCCGATCACAGTATTGGTTACCCGGATCGGTGCTCTGGTTTTGGACCAGGGTAATGGATTGTAAGGATCGCTGGGTCATGTCGGAAGGCTTCCCCACTCTGGTTATCTCAAGCATATTATACCCCGCTCATGATTCTAGCCAACTGGGGCCGGTGGCCACATCCACCACCAGTGGAACCCGCAAGGGTCGATTCAGCTCCATGGCCCAATGGACCCACCGGGTCACCGCATCCAATTCTTCCTCAGGCACTTCCAACACCAACTCGTCATGAACTTGGAGAATCATCCGGCTTTGAAGCCCCTCTTCCCGCAGTTTGCGCGATAAGCGAATCATGGCCACCTTCATCAGATCCGCCGCTGATCCCTGAAGGGGGGTATTAAAGGCCGCCCGCTCGGCAAACTCCCGAACGTTTCGGTTGGGGCTGTTGAGATCTTCCGATAAATCCCGCACCCGGCCACACAGTGTACTGACCTTGCCGGTTTTCCGGGCCTCAGCCTTCACGGACTCAATATACCCTTTGACCTTCGGGTACTGCTGGAAATAGCGATCGATAAAATAGGCCGCTTCAGCACGGGGGATCTTCAGTTGCTCTGATAACCCGTGGGCCGATTGCCCGTAAATTACGCCAAAATTCACGGTTTTGGCCCGGTAGCGCATTTCCTTGGTCACCGCCGTTTTATCCACCCCAAACACCAGCGATGCCGTGGCCGTGTGAATATCCTCCCCTTGTCGAAAGGCTTCTACCAGGGGGGGATCCTGTGAAAAATGGGCGAGCAATCTTAATTCAATCTGGGAATAATCGGCTGAGAGCAGCAAGCCACAAGGCATATCGTTCCCCGGAATAAAGGCTTTTCGAATAGAACGACCCAGTTCGCTTCGTATGGGAATATTCTGTAAATTGGGATTGCTACTGGATAAGCGACCCGTTGCCGTCACCGTCTGGTTAAAGCTGCTATGAATCCGGCGGGTTTTGGGATGAATCAACGTGGGCAAAGTATCCACATAGGTGGATTTCAGTTTAAACAACTGTCGGTATTCCAGAATCTTTTCCACCACCGGGTGTTGTGGAGCCAGTTGCTCCAATACTTTAACATCGGTACTGTAGCCGGTTTTTCCCTTGGTTTTCTTTAACGGCGGAATGCCCAGATGATCAAACAAGACCTCTCCCACCTGCTTGGGAGAATTGATGTTAAATTCCATCCCGGCGGATTTGTAAATCTCCACCTCCACCTGCTTGAGCATCCCCTCTAATTCCTGGCTGAGTTGATGCAGGTACTCGGTATCAATGGCCATCCCCACCCGTTCCATGTCCGCCAACACGTGCATCAACGGCAATTCAATCTCATAGAACAATGTCCACTGATCGGGATTCATTTTTTCCAGGAAAAGATGCGCCAGCTCCAGGGTCACATGGGCATCGCAAGCGGCATAATCACAGGCCGCCTGAAACGGCGCCTGGGAAAAGAGGATCTGGTTTTTCCCGGTACCAATGAGTTCTTTGATTTCCTGCATATTATGACGAAAATATTCAAAGCCCAGGTTTTTCAAGCCATGTCGGTTTTCCGGCTGATACACGTAGCTGGCAATCATGGTGTCAAAAAGCAGGCCCCGCAGTTGAATACCCAGCTGGTAAAACACGTTGTATTCAAATTTTCCGTTATGGACAATTTTGATGACATCCTCTGCCGTTAACAAGGGTTGAAGGGCCTCCAAAACCATTGGTTCCGGCAACTGAGCCGCCCCCCCCTCATGGCCTATGGGGATGTAAAACGTGTGAATTTCAAAAGGCTGACCCGCTTTTTTCTCCAGGACCTGAAACTGGGCCGGGTATTCCGGCAGGTTTAAAATATTGACCGCCGGTCGGAATCCAGGTTGCAAGGCATTCGAAACTGAAATAGCCACCCCCACCAGGTGGGTGGTTAAAAAGTCCAGGCCAGTGGTTTCAATGTCAATGGCAAAGACTTTAACGGCTTCCAGCTGCTGAACCATGGCCTGCAGTTGTTCTGCAGTTTGCACCAGGGTGTAGGGTACTTTCAATGTCGCGGCGGCTTCCAGTAAGACCTGTTGGCTGCTGGTTTCGGATGTTGGGACATCAGACGATGCCACGACAGACTCTTCCTCTTGCTGCTTCTGCTGGCCGTTTTGCAAAAACGGGGCCAGCAACGTGGGAGCCTGTTTGATAAACGTCCGAAACTCACAGGCTTCAAAATAAGCAATCAAGGCATCGGAATCGGGAATCACCAGGTGGCAGTCTTCAAAATTCACGACCAGCGGCACCTGCGTGTTAATGGTCGCCAGTTGCTTACTCAGTACAGCTTGATCATGAAATGTCACCAGCTTTTCCTGCATCTTGTTTTTGGGCAGCTCGTCTACATGCTGGTATAAATTCTCCAGCGTCTGGTATTGGGTTAAAAACTTCACCGCCGTTTTCTCTCCCACACCCGGAATACCTGGAATATTATCGGAGGTATCCCCTCGGAGTCCCTTATAATCGGTTACCTGCTCCGGGTAGACCCCCAGTTTTTTGTAAATGGCGTCTCGATCATAGGTTAATAAGCCTTCTCGGGGTTTACGAGAGGGAATCAAGACCTCAATTTTCCCGGCATTTCCCCCATCCATATGATCCACCAACTGGAACGTATCCTGATCGCCGGTCAAAATCTGCACCCGGTAGCCTTTTTCTGCGGCTTTACAGGCCAGGGTCCCAATCACATCATCCGCTTCATAGCCTTCCAGCTCATAAATGGGAATCCCCAACAGCTGAACCCCCTGACGAATCAGATCCATCTGGGCCCGTAACTCATCAGGCATCCGTTCCCGGTGCGATTTATACTCCGGGTACAGATCGTTTCGGAAGGTAATCCGGCTCACATCAAAAGACACCGCAATGGCATCCGGTTGGGTTTGCTTTAGTAGGGAAAAGATCGCATTGAAAAACCCATACACTGCCCAAGTTGGAACCTTTTGACTGGTTCGCATCCCGGTGGTCTCCAACGCAAAATGCATGCGGTAGGCGAGTGAATGCCCGTCAATTAAAACCAAGGTTTTCATACCGACCCCGTTGTACCACAAGTGAAGGCGGGAGGACAGGGGGTTTTTCCGCTTTCTTAAAAAAGCTAGGCCCGGCAGACTTTGGCTCCGGGTAACATATGAAGGTATCCTTTAAGTTCCAATAAGGTCAGGGTTTCATTGACTTGCGCAGAACTCAACTGGGTTTGCATGGGAATGACATCAATGCTGGTTGGCTCAAACCCAATCACTTCCAATACTTTTTGCTCAATAGGATCAACGGATTCCCGAACCAATGGCAACACCTTCGTTTCACTTCCCTCCCAATGCAAGTCTTCCAAAATATCCTGCCCTTGCGTTACCGCCATCGCCCCTTGTTGAATCAGCGACAACGGCCCCTGGGATCCTGGACTAAACACACTTCCAGGCACCGCATATACCGAGCGATTTTCTTCCAGGGCCAGACGCGCTGTAATCATGGCCCCGCTTTTGCGGTTCCCTTCCACCACCACGGTCCCATACGCCAGGCCAGCCACAATCCGGTTCCGTTGAGGAAATGTAGCGCGTGAAGGTTCTGTCCCCAATGAGTATTCACTCAATAACAATCCGCCTTGATCCAAAATGTCTTGAGCCAACGGTCGGTTTTTGCGCGGAAAAATAATATCCAGGCCACACCCAAAAACTGCCACCGTAGGCAATTGATGCACAAGCGCCGCCTGATGTGCCTCAGCATCCACCCCGGCGGCCAAACCACTGACCACGCACACATGAGCTGGTGCCAGCTCCGCCACCAGTTTCTGGGTGATTTTTCGTCCATAATCACTAACTTTACGGGTTCCCACCACTGCCAGCGTTCTTTGATTTAAAGCGTTTAAGTGACCCTGGGCAAACAGCAATACCGGCGGATTGTGGATTTCCTGAAGCAGACGGGGAAAACGGGGGTCTTCATAACTGAGGATATTCACCCCTTGTTCAGTACAGGTATTGATCATGCGGGTGATTTGAGTATCGGAGGGGCGGTGGGCAAACCCTTCCAATTGGCTCGGTGTCAGCCAGTTTTTTAACTGAGACATCGGGGCCGACCAAGCTGCTTCTGCCGATCCGGCCGCTTGAATGAGTTTTCGAAGGGTCACCGGCCCCACCCCAGGCAGTTGTTGCAAGGCCAAAACAAAGAACGTTTCACACGGGGGTTGCGTCGCCATCAGATCCTCACAGTTCAAACTCTGGGGCTACGGTATCAAAAAAGCCCAGGAAGCCAAACGACTATATTTTCGGTAATACCTGGGCTTTAAAGCGGTGGTGGGAATGGGTCGTGTCCGGGCCGGGTTTCTGCTATACTACCCCCACAGAGCCCCTACCCAACAGGAAAGAAAAAATGAACGCCCAAGAGTTTATCGTCATTGCCGGCCCCTGCGTGTTAGAAACCAACCGGGGGGAGATTAACCGTCAAGCGGCCAAAGCACTTAAGGAGATTATGGCTGAGTTTCCAGTTCGGTTTTACTTTAAAAGCTCTTATGATAAGGCCAATCGAACCTCTGTTGATACGTATCGGGGGCCTGGACTAACGGAAGGGCTCCAAATCCTTCAGGAAATTAAAGAAGCGTATGGGCTTCAAATTTTAACCGACGTGCATACCGAGGCCGAAGTGGAAGCGGTGGCGGCTGTAGCGGATATGATTCAGATTCCGGCCTTCTTATGTCGGCAAACCGATCTGGTTATCGCTGCCGGACGCACAGGCAAACCGGTTAATATCAAGAAAGGCCAGTTTATGGCCCCGCAGGATATGGCTCATATTGCCAACAAAGTCAAAAGCACCGGGAATCACCAGGTTTATATCACCGAGCGGGGATCATCCTTTGGGTATAACAACCTGGTGGTGGATATGCGCAGCATTCCCATTACCCAGTCATTGGGGTTGCCTTTAATTTTTGACGCCACCCACAGCGTCCAGCTCCCTGGTGGGCAAGGTGGTTCTTCAGGTGGTAAACGAGATTACGCACCCATACTTGCCAAAGCGGCCGTAGCGGCTGGGTGTAATGGGTTGTTTTTTGAAGCCCACCCCAACCCGGAAGCAGCCCTCAGCGATGGACCCAACCAAATTCCTCTGTCTTGGGTCAAACCGCTACTCAAAGCCTGTCTGGCCATTCGGGAGGTCATTCAGACTGAAAGCGCCCTACCGGCTTTGGAACCGGTATTGTTACAAGGTTGAAACTTCGTAACAGGCTGTAACTTCTTCTGTAGAGAACCTTGTAGAGAACCTGCAAAACCGATCTGTTCAAAGGCTGTTGAAACACCCCCGTTGTACAAAACCACTTGGGATCGATCACAGGTTCTTAACAAGTTTTGAACACCTTGAAAGTTAGTCATACCAAGGAGTTTCTTGAGTTTTCTACAGTTTGGGGGTCCCCCTATTAACCAAAGACGATCTTCTACAAATAAATGAATCATTCATTCGGACATTATTACAAATCATTGCGCATCTGCTTGATGGAGCAGGTCGTTTTTGTGTACGCTATCAGGGGAAACGTGTGAAGGAGTTTGGCCCATCATGAAATTTAGCGTTAAACGAGCCGATCTACATCAGGCGGTTGCAGCCGTTCAACGAGCTACCGCCACCCGGGTGATTCAACCCATTCTCTCCAATATCCTCATTGAGAGTCTGGGCCCGGATACCTTACGCCTGGCGGCTACCGATTTGGATTTTGCCATTGAAACCACCATACCGGGACACATACAGGAAGAGGGCCGGACAACGCTTTCAGCTAAAAAGCTTTCCGAGATTTTAGCCAAACTCCCCAATAGTGTGGACGTGGTGTTTGAGATTGAGCATGCGGTGCAAACTGCCCGGATCCAATCGGGAAGCTCGGTCTTTGACATGCGCACCTTGCCAGCGGATGAATTTCCGCTGATCAAGCAGATTGACGCGGAAAATTACCTGGAAGTCAACTTGAAAGCCTTTTCCAAGGCCATTAACCAGACCGTATTCGCTGCGGCAAGCTATGATGCCAACAATGTGCTGGGCGGGGTCTTTTTCCAACTGAACGCCAATGGACTGGAGATGGCCGCAACTGATGGCTCCCGTTTGGCCCGTCGGGTAGAGCCGGTGGGTGCGGAGCAGGCTCCAAGCGAAGAGGTTTCTGCCATTATTCCGGCCAAAGCCTTGCAAGAGCTGCTGAAGTTGGTCGGGACCGCTGAAACCGATGAAACCGTACGGGTGGCCATTAAAGACGGGCAGATCTCTTTTCGCACCTCCCGGTTTTATATTCTATCCCGCTTGCTAGATGGCCAGTACCCCAAGTACAACCAGCTGATCCCTTCTGAAAACAAAATCGTCATCTATGCCAAAAAACAGGCGTTTATTGAATCATTGGAACGGGCGGCAGTTATGGCCAATGAGCGCACCAACGTCGTCAAACTCCAGTTTGATAAAGGCAACCTGAGTCTGGCGGCGCAAACCCCGGATGTGGGAGATGCCAAAGATACCCTGGAAGTTCTCTATGACGGGGAGCCCTTAAGCATTGCCTTTAACTACAAATATGTGCTGGATGCTCTAAAAGTCATTGAGTCTGAAGATGTTCGGATGGAGACCAATGGGGCTTCATCCGCGACGTTGTTTAAGGCCAAGGAAGAAAACGGTTATCTGTGCCTGGTCATGCCGGTCCATATTAAATAATCACCCTCCAGGCACCCCGAAAGGGGATATGAATGCATGTGTATTCGTTGAGTTTGAAGAATTTCCGCAATTACGAAGCACTTCAAACACAATTTTCACCTTGTAAAAACTTGATCCTGGGCCAAAACGGTCAGGGTAAAACCAACTTGCTGGAAGCCCTGTACTTTTTGTCTCATGCCAAGTCCAACCGTACCACCAGCGATCGGGAGCTCATTCGCCATGGGGCTGACTTTATGAGCCTCTCAGCCCTGGTAATCTACGGACATGGCGGGCGACATCAGCTGGATGTACAGATGAGCCTGTCCCCGGAAAACCGGCTCAAAACTCTGATAAAAGTGGATGGATCTCCGTTAAAGAGTCGTTCGGCTTTATTAGGATACTTGCCGACCGTGTCGTTTTTCCTGCCCGACTTATTGATGGTGCGTGGGGTCCCTGAAGATCGTCGTCGGTGGCTGGATACGGCGATCGTACAGTATGACCGTCGACATTTGCACTATTTACTCCAGTTTAGTAAAATTCGCCTGCAAAAAAACCAATTGCTCAAGCAAGGTACGGTGGATCCGGCGCATCTGGCGGTATGGAACCAGCAATTTGCCGCGGCGGGCGCCCAAGTCATGCTGTCTCGTTGCCAGTACCTGGCCTTGATTCAGGATTGGGCCCAAATCAAATATCTGGAGTTGGCCAATAGCCAGGAACAGTTAGCCTTTGCCTATCAAAGCCGTTTGCTGGACTTCCTTTCCCGTCCGCCAGCGGACTTGACCCTGGAAGAGATGGAGGCGGGATTGCTGGCGGCGTTGCGGCAACGACAGGAGGAGGAACTCCGTCGAGGCACCTGTCTGGTTGGGCCTCACCGGGACGATGTGGCATTTTTGCTCAATGCTCAAAGCGCCCATGCTTATGGAAGCCAGGGTCAGCAGCGCAGTATCGTATTGGCGCTGAAGCTGACAGAATTACAGCTATTGACGCAAAAACTGGCAGAAGCGCCGATTTTGCTGATGGATGATGTGATGGCAGAGCTGGACCCGGTGCGGCAGCAGTTGCTATTATCCCATGTCAGTCCTGAAAGTCAGGTTTTTCTTACCACCACCCACCTGGATCAAACCTGGAAACAACTGCTTCCGACGTTTTCGGATCCGCATACGGCGGTGTTTGAAGTGACGCAAGGGACGGTTAAGCGCCAACCCCGTCCTGTGGAGGCATCCCTGTGAAAAAGAAGCACCCTCATACCTCCCAGCCGGTTCATGCCTTAAAAGATGTCTTACCGGGATTGTGCCGGGAATTGGCGTTGGATGAAAAAGTTCGGGAAATGACGGTCTTATCACTCTGGAGCCAGTTGGTGGAGGAACCGTACCGGAGTCAGTCCAAGGCGGTTCGCTTGCGACAACAAGGCGCGCAGTGGATTCTCTGGGTTCAAGTGGCCGATGCCGGAATGGCCAGTGATCTCTCCTTCCAGATTCCAAACCTCTTGCTTCAGTTCAATCAGTTTGCTCCGCAAACCGGTGTCCGGGTGGATCAGATCCGCTTGCGCATTGGATCTCTGTCCTGAGCAAATCAAACCCTGATCCGTGGAAAGCCTTGGGGTGTTGGAAACATTGTGTGCCTGGAGCCGTCCTATGGAAGAGATGGTGACCTGTCTTCAATAGCGGGCTACAAACGGGACACAACAATATGAAGGTCAACCCCGGCTCCGGGGAAGGTACGCTATAATATAGGGACACCGTCGGTGTTGCCAGTGAGAACCTAAAAAGTACTACAAACCAAGTACGAGGGAGAAGGAACAGGTATATGACCAGTTATATAACAAAGAATACACGCATCAGGTGGATCTACCGGGGAGCCATTTCTCTGGCCATCGGTGGGTTGATGATAGCTCAGCCAGCCATGGCGTATACGCCCCAATCCCTGTATGACGAGGTTTGGAAGCTGGTCAACTCCCGGTTTGTCCAGGAGGATAAAAACGGCCAGGACTGGCGTATATGGCGACATCGCTATGATCATGTCATTGAGACCGAGGAAGATAGCTATGTGGCCATTGAAACCATGCTTTCCAGCCTGGATGATCGCTATACCCGCTTTCTTGATAAAGAAGAATTTGCCGAAGAGGGCCGCTCCATCAAAGCCCGGCTCTTTGGAATCGGGATCCAGATTGGCCAACGGGAAGATAAACTGGTGGTCATTTCCCCCATTGATGAAACCCCGGCCTATAAGGCAGGGTTGATGGCCAATGATGAAATTCTGGAAATTGATGGTCACTCTACCAAGGGAATGTCTGTCAAGGACGCTGCGAACCTGATTCGCGGGGAAAAGGGTACCAAGGTCAAATTGCTGATTAAACGGGAAGATAAAGCGGCTAAGGTCTATGAGATTACCCGGGATGAAATCAAACTGAAGGCGGTGACCGTAGACAACCCGATGGGCATGAGTATTCCTGGGAATATCGGGTACATCAAGCTCTCTACCTTCCTCAGCAGCAGTGCGGCCAATGAGCTGCAGGCAGCCATGAAGGAACTGGGCAAGAAAGACGGTTATATTCTCGATCTTCGCTCCAATCCCGGTGGGTTGTTGTCCAATGCCATTCGCATTGCCGACTTTTTCCTGGAAGGTGGCAATATTGTCAGCACTGTAGATCGGGATGGGTATAAAGAAATCCGCTCGGCTAGCCATGATTTATTAACCGATAAACCGCTGGTGGTGTTGATCGACGGGGGCAGTGCCAGTGCCAGTGAGATTTTAAGTGGAGCGTTGAAAGATCACCACCGAGCCTTACTGGTGGGTGAAAAAACCTTTGGCAAGGGTCTGGTTCAGGAAATCAACCAGTTGCCGGGTGGGAATGGGGTGAATATTACCACCCAACGGTATCTTACCCCCAATGATACGGATATCAACAAGACCGGGATCCAGCCGGATATCCCCGTGAAGCTGACCGAAGAGGATATCAAGGCCAAGAAGGATCCCCAGCTGGCCCAGGCCATCCAGGCCCTGGAGCAGCTCATTGCCGGTAAATCCATGAAGATGCTTCTGACCCAGCAGGTCCAGGCAGCCAAACAAAAGGCAGCAACCCAGCCTCAGCCAGCACAAGCAACCGGTAGGGGCACTGCCACCCAGAAACAGTAAGGGCTTTAATCTGAAATATAAAAACCCTTGGGCCTGTCAGTCATGTGCTGGGGTTTTTTTACGGGAACAGTGATAATTGGGCTTGGGGGATGGGGTCTTCCATATGG
>CAYLWC010000040.1:0-20783 GCA_964387265.1 uncultured Vampirovibrionales bacterium
GGCATAAACCGAGGGGGGTGCGGGCAGTGGGGCGGATACTTGAAAATAGGGGGCCGCCTTGGTTTCCAGGTCTTTGAATGTGGGGGTTTGTAACAGGGACGAATCACCAAAGAGAGGAATCACTTGCTCGGGACCGCAAAGTCCTTGATAGGCATCCAGCATCCGGGCTCCCAACGCCTGAAGCGGCTGAGCCGGAAAATCGGGCTTGTACTGTTTTAACAGGGTCAGACAATCAATCAGATCCGAAAGTACCCAGGCATGATACATGGGGGTACACTCAACGTGAAAACCATCCGGTAAAACCTGTTGCTCAAATGTGGGAATCAGTAATTTTTCCAATGTTTTCCACCAAGCTTTTGTCCAAGAGGCCATGGCGGGAACCGCTTCAAAAAATAGCGTTGCCGCCAGCAGCGCATGAAGGTTTTTTATCAGGTGATTGCCGCCCAGGTCTTTTTCTAGAAACCGGGCCAGATAGGCTGTATTTTGAAACAGGGCGGTCAGACAGGTTTGTTGTACCGGCTCAGGTAACTGATCAATGGTGGGAAGCAGCTGAAGCAGGGTAAGAATTTGTCGGGCCACCCCGTACGTGGACCAGCACCGGAGCATAAAAGGGCGCTGATACCAAAGGGTTAATTGGGCCGCCAGGCACTGGTGGGCTGCCGCTTGCCGCTCCGGTTCTTCCAAAGGCTGAGTAAGGGGCAGAAGAAACTCTAAATATCCATAATTTTCTTGCCAGAGGGGGGAATGGCTGGCAAGCAGGCTTTCCAATTCAGCCAGAGTTTGGGGTAGGGGAAATGGTTGGTTTAAAATGACCCCCTGCTGCTGTTCAAAAAGTGGGCTGGCTTGTAGAGGGGGAGTGGCAATCGGTTGCGTGAGCCATTGGACTATGGCCGGATGGAGGTGGGTCCAGGTTAAATCGGCAGGACATGGGGGTGGTGTATAAAACCGTTTTGACGTTTGAAGCCAAACCCGGTACCCGAGCTTTTTCGGGGGAAAGTGGCGAATGGTGCGAATCCAGCGAAACCAGTCCATCTTACAGTTGCGCTGTGTTTAGGACGCCGATAATGTACTTGGAGTGCCGACTGGCCCGGCCCGGTAAATGATCCAGAATCCGGACCGCTTGCTCCCGGTGGCTGGGGCGGAATTTTAGCTCCAGAATAATGCTTGAGGGCAGGTTGGCCTTGGCGGTGATGTTGGGATGAGGGCGCCATTGCTGATCATATACCTCCTGCCTGGAATCGACCGTCAGCCGGATGGCGTCATCAGGGGTGACAAAATAATGCCGCTGGTAGCGGTTAATCATGACCGCTTGAGGGCTGGCGTCAAACCAAGCCTTCCCTTCTGCGGGCAAATGGGCCCGGATTTTTTGACGGATCACAGACCAGGAATCACCTGGGGTATATGGTGCTTCAGAGATTGGATAATGGTATTTCCATCCCATCTGGTTACGTTTGCATTTTACTTCCAGCGTTCCAGCGTCAGGGGTTGGGGTTGGGCCATACCAGCGGTATCGAACCTTGGTCCGGGCCGCAACGCCCAGCAGGTTTTCCTCAAAGGCTTGAAGCGTGTAGGTATCAAAATAGACGTTGTTGACTTGCCGAGCCGGGTAAGCTACCTGAAACCCGGCAGGATGCAGACGAATCTGCTGAATCAGCGCGGGGTGCTGCAGGGGGGGTAGCATGAACTTGATTTCATGGCGAAAGTCATCTAGGGCAGGAGCGCTCATTGTTGGGCTCCCCCTGATGAATGCCCGGTTGGAATATCCAGTGCTTGGGTGGGGATGGCCTGGCCATTAAGAAGCAGGGTACTGCCGGTTTGAACCAGCGTGGGTCGCGGGGTCTGGAGCAGGGAGACATTGACGGCCTCAATGAGGGCAGGCCCATACCCCGTCTGTTTCATGTAGGCCGTTAGCGCCACATGGTCAATGGAATCAAACAGGGCATTGGTGACAGACGCTTTTGACTGGTCATTGCTGGCCAGGCCGGTGCTGGCGTGCTTCACGTTGATGTTTACAATCTCTGCCTGGCTTTTTTCGCCAATGGAGAGGGCTTTATCCTGGATGTACTCAAAGGAGGTATTTTTTACCGTCAGCAACGTTTCGCTGGCATCAACGGCATTCCCGCCGATGTGGCGGAACGACCCCCCGTGGATAGAGCCAGAGGAAAAGTCAGTGTCCAAAGCATCCGCATGGATGTTGGAAAACGCAACCTGGTTCAGACTGAAGACGGTGCGGTTTAGGTTTAAGGCAACTTTGCTATGGTTATCCGTAAACTGGCAATGGCTGAGGGTGATGGGGGCCTGGTAAAACACGATGGCCCCAGGCAGTTTCCAGCCGGAACGGGCATGGCCCACGGTGTGTTTCACGGTGGTATATGACCAGGAAGAGGCGTGTTTAGACCCTAATACCGCAACGCCTTGCCATCCTTGCTTGGGGTTTTGGGCGGAGAGGATAATGGGCTGGGTTTTGGTCCCCGCAAACGTGAGCGGACCGTAAGCAATCAGACCGGTGTTTGGGGCAAATTGAAGCTGGGTGCCAGGCGGAATGTAAAGACCCACGTTGTTAGGTAAAATGAGATCTTGCTCAATGGTCCATTGACCTGCTTGAAAGGCGAGTTGCTTTCCATCCCAAGATAAGTAAGGGTGAATTTTCAAAACCTCCGGGACGGAAAATTTGGCTAGAACCGGTTTGGTCTTGATGGGAACATATGCCATCGCTTCCAGAGTTTGACTTTGGGTGGGTTGGCGTTTGAGGGTCGCGGTAATTTGGATAGGGGTTTTATGCGCCTCTGCCGGTAAGGGAAGAGAAACCACCGTTGGGGGATCCCCAAACCGGGTTGGTGGAAGCTCTAGAGGGAGGTTGACAACCGGGTGTTCGGGGACGGAAGCCAGGGAGGGGAAATGGAGGGCAGTAATTATTACGGGCTCATCCAGAATATTGACAAGCTCCAGGCGGGAGCCCGCCCCCTCTGATAGCTGGTAAGCCTGGATAAGTCGGGGGAGTGCCTGGGTTTTGGAAGAAATGGGGTAGCGGCTGAAAGAAGCGTAATTGCTCTCAGAAAGGGCGAGGAGCTGGGTTGCCCGCTGTTGCACCCAGGTAAAATCAAAAGGCTGGAGCAAGGGAAACTCCTGATGGAGTTGCTGGAGCCAGGAGGTTTCTGTTTTTTTCAGCTCGTTCAGGTAGGATCCCTGGGTAATCGATTGGGAAATCGCTTGGACGGCGTTGAGGTAGGCAGTCCGGACTGTGGGATCTTCCAGCATCTGGGCTTGTATCGGCTTGCTGGGTACCAATAAGGAAGCAGACAGCCCTGGATTATGGCTGTCGGCATCAAAGCCAATGGGTTCTATTTTGCCGGTAATGGGGTTGTAGTAAAAACGAAGGTTGTTCCAAGCCAGAAGATGCCAGGCATCCCAGACTTCCGCCGTGGCCAGAAACTTGCCCAACAGCTCCACATCAAAAACGGCGGAAGCCGGTAAGGCCTGATGCATAAAGCCACGCAACAAACCGCTTGCCTGAGCGTAATCCCTTGAGAGGGTGGGAGATGCCATCACGCTGGTTGCTTCAAAGGTCTTGATGGTGGTGGTGGCTGGCGTGTTGTAGAGGCCACCCCCAGGGATTTGGTGGGCAGTGGCCTCCCAGTAAAGGTCCTCATCAAAGCGAAGAATGACGCTTTCCTTGCGGTGCTGGGAGGTCAGCATTTCTTTGGAAGGGTGTTCTTCCATCATCATCAAACCCAGGTCTTTGCCGTTGAGGGCCACACGAACCACTTGAAAACGAGGGGTGAGGATTCCCTCTTTACGGAGGGCTTCTTGAAACAGGACTTCGCTTTGATAGCCTCGAACCCACGGGGCTTGCAGGGAAAAACGGCGCATGCCAAATAACGCGTCCCCTTCCTTAATATGGACTCGAAACGACCACTTGTGGCCTTCCAGATGATCGACCTCATCCCCTTTGAGACGAAGTTTGACGTCATAGGCTTTTTGTCCATGTCGAATTGTGGCAGGAACGTAATCATCGTCTCCCTGAATCAGCAACAGAAGGTCCAGGGCCTGATCACGCTTTTGCTGGAGTTGTTTCAGGTGCTGAAACTTTAAATCAATTTGCAGGGTCTCCGTCTTCGGGGAAAAAAAGGCGGCCTGAATGTACTTGCCGGGAGCCTCCCAAAAGGCACGGGCTAGGCCAGCCGCTTTCATGGGGGTGGGTAACAGGCTGATGGCCCCGGCTTGTTTAAGATAAGCGGTTATTCGGGGGCGTTCCAACAGGCCCAGTGCAAACACAAATAGCGTATAAGCAACAAACACCAACCCCAGAAGGACTATCCATAAACCGCGCCATCGGGCAGAGACCCTTGGGAGGCGGGCGGGTTTTTCGGAAGGGGCATGGATCTTCATGGCAACCTGCTGTTATACGCTGGGGAGTTGGGTTTGATCGATAAACGTGACCCCGATGCCGGGGAAATTCTCTTTGAGATCGGTGATCAGGGCATTCAAGTGATCACTGTTGAGAATGTCGACAAAATAGACCGCCTCCCCGTGATTGGAACGCAAGTCATAGCGACGAATATCGCTACTTTGCACATGCTTGCCGAGAATTTCATTGAGCTTGCCCAATCGTTGATCTTCAGACTCGTCAGGTTGCCAATCGAGGGAAAGGTATAAATTGCGGCTGGTGTGTTGCTGACGGCGCCATTTGATAAAGGCCATCATGCTGAGAATGATGATGCTGGCAATAATGACCGGGATGGTTTGATCCGCCCCCAGCCCCAGCCCCATGGAAATGGCCATAAACAGATAAGCTAACTCTTCGGGCTCTTTAATGGGGGTACGGAAACGGACAATGGACAGGGCGCCGACCAAACCCAGTGAGAGCGCCAGAGAGGATTTCACAATGGTAATAATCAGGGTAGTGGTCAAGACAATAAAGGGAAATATCTGGGCAAAGTTGGACCGGTTTGACAGGGTGGAGGCGTACTTTTCAAAGTGCCATCTCAGCAGGTTGGCAAGCGCAATCCCAACCAACAGATTAATAATGAGCCATTGGAGTGATAAGGGGGCTGCAGCCGGCATGGCCAATGATTCCATAATAATGCGTAATCCTCTCTCTTTACACTGAGACGTACAGTTATATACTGTTGCCGAAAGCGTTTCCGCTCTCGAAATACAATCCACTCACCAACGTTTATCCATTATATCAAAGCGTATCAAGTGTGAGCGGGTTTCCTCCGCATGGCTCCCTAAGGTAATGAAGGAGAGGATAGAGAAGCCGAACGGGCCTTGAAAGAAAACTGCCTCCGACAAGATCCCATAGAGATCCTCCAGAAAGAGGAGACTGGTGGTATAATGCTGTCCTGAGTTTAGGGCGTGGAGAGTTACCGTGGTGAAGTATCCCCTGCAGCATGTGTGGATAAACAAGCGGGTAAAAAATTGGACATGGGCTGTTCTTGTGTTATGGACGATGAGCTTTTTGGGTGGGGTATCTGCCCAAGAAACCGCTACCCAGCCGGAAAGTACGGATATTCCGACCTTGGTTGGATCGGTCATTCAAAGTGATTATGTTTTGGAGACAGGGGATGTGGTGCAGGTTTCTGATACCAATATGGGAACCCTCTCTGAATCAGCGGTCATATTAAATGATGGCAGTATCAGTCTCCCCTTGATCCGCCGCTTCCAGATGGGGGGGAAAACGGTGGGACAAGTTATTCATGAGCTTAATGAGGCGTATAAGACATACTTTAAAAACCCTGCTATTAGTGTGAACGTGATTCACCAGCGCCCAGTACGGGTGTATGTGACTGGAGCCGTTGCCAATCCGGGTGTGTATGTGAGTGGAAACGCCATTGGGGATGCAAAAAATGTCTTGTTGAGATTGGGAACCGCTGACATGCAGGTTCGCCATGTTCGGCTCTATCTGGCCGATGCGTTGATGTTAGCCGGAGGGGTGAATCTCAATGCCAATGTGCGGGATGTGAAAATCATCCGCGATAATCAGGTGATTCATGTGGATCTGTGGGACCTGATGAAAAACGGGAATACGTTACAGGACTTTCCGCTGCGGGATCATGATGTGATTGAAATCAGCGCGCTGGCCCCCGAGCAACTGGTTAGGGATGAGGCTTGGGAAACCGTCGCCAAGTCGAATCTCAGTAATAACACGTTTGAGGTGAACGTGCTGGGTGCGGTGAAAAACCCAGGGGTCTATAAGGTAAATGCCCAGGATACCGCCGTAAAGGCCATTACCCAAGCAGGTGGCTTTGCCGATCTGGCTGATCAGGATCAAGTCTATGTGGTGCGAGCCAATTCAGCGGGTCAGGTGTTTAGAAAGCGAATTAATTTGCAGGATAGAAAGCTGATGGGTAAGAACGCGAAGGTCGACTGGGTCAAGCTGTTGCCCAATGACGTGGTGTTTGTGGATGATTCAGAAGGGAAAAAGGCCCTGCGGGTTGGTGTGACCCTGTTTGATCGGGCGTCGAACGCGGCGTCATTTGCCTTCTTTAACCGATTGATTCGCTGGGATAATTAGCGTTGACCTGCCTTAACCCCGGAACACATCCATCCTATGAAAAGGGTTGAAACAGGATGCCCAGTAAGCGGCAGCCCACAGTTTCCATCTCGGCAACCGCTTGGTTAATTTGATCCAGAGACGTTTCGCCGGGGTGAACCACCAGCAGCACGCCATCCAACATCCGACCCACGGCAATGGAGTCATAGGAACGTTCAATGGAGGGCAGGCCGTAGAGGACAAAGTTATAGTTGGGGGATAGATTGGCTTCCAGCTGCCCCAGATTTTTGTGGGAAAACTGGAACCCACCTTCCTGTGAGCCTTGCCCTGCCGGAATAAGACTTCCATAGACGGTTTTACCCAGGGGATAAATAATATCCACGAAATCTTCCGCGTCTCCCCGGAGGTAATCGCTGAGTCCCAGGCCATTGTCAATGCCTGCGGAAACTGGGAGCTTTAAAGAACTAATTAGCCGGGAGCTGGAATAAGGGGTTGTATCGGTATCGATCAAAATTAATTTGTTACTGAGTTCGGTGAGGTACAAGCCGGTCATGATGGTACTCATCGTGCAATCGGCAAAGGTAGAAACGGGCATAATACCAATCCGCCGGATTTGTTCCTTACGGTTCAGGTTTTCCAGGTGAATGATCAGTTTTTTATACGGTTCTGGAACTGCAAAGTTGCTTTGTTCCATGAGTTGTTTAAATTGAGGACGCGTTGGCAGGGGGGGAAGCTCAAAGACTGGTTTGGGATGCTCGGCTTGGGAGAGGCCGCTGAGCTGGAAGCTCCAGTGGAGGGTTTTATCCAGCGAAGCGCGGACAAAAATGGCAAAGAGGGCAAAGCAAAGACCCAACAGGACCGCTGCAGACAGGTTTTTTTGTAAATTGGGCCGAATGGGGCTTTTGGGGGTTTGAGGCTGCTTAAAAATCTCCACTTTGGTAAAGTTGGCAGAAACCGCCTCCATCAGTAGAGCGTCATCCAGCCGTTTTTGAAGCATCTTAACTTTTTCCTGGGCCGAATCAAACCGCACCTTTAATTCAGCATAGGCAAACTGGGTTTCTGGAACGTGGTTGAGAGACCGGTTGGATTCCTGATACGCCCCGGAGAGGACGCCTCGTTTGGCCTGGAGTGACGCCAATTTAATCTGGTTATTGATAATATCGTTGGCGATGGAAAAATCATGGGTGCTGCCCGTGGTGAGGCTAGTGGCTTCAGGGCTCAGTTTGCTTTGGGCGGCTTTGCTGAATGTGTCTAACCGTTGCTGCAGCAGGGTATAGAGTTGATGAATCTCTTCGTTAAATGTCTGCATCTTGGGGTGGGCATCGGTTACTTTGGAGGACCATTCTGCCCGTTGTGATTCCAGGTCCACGATTTTTTGACGCAGTTGTGTGATGGCCGAATCCTGATCGATACGGGCCAACAGGCTCATATGCTCTGGAGCGCTCGGCAGATGTTGCTTGGATTCGGCAATGGAGCGGTTAATGCTGGCGATCTCCGTATTGATGTTTTTTAATTCCTCATCCAGACGGCTCTGCTTGGTGAGCAGCTGGTTAATTTGCGTATCAATGCTATAGGTTTTATGTTCCGCTTGAAAGGCCTTGAGGTTCTGGGTGTGTTCCACCAGTTCCTGCTCCGATGCCTTAAGCTGTTCTTCCAGAAAGAGACGCTCTTGGCTGGCTTTATCCGAGTTGATGGATTTCAGCGTATTCATATAAGCGGCGAGATAGTGATCCAAAACGGCTTTAAGCTGCTTTGGGTTTCCTGATGAAGTATAGTTGATGCTCAACACGCTGGTGTTGTCTTTATTCCAGATACTCAAGGAATTTTGAAGGGCGGTTTTGGAAATGGGGTAGTTTTTCCCCAGCGTCTTGTCCTGCTGAATGAGTTGGACGGCTTTTTCAGCGACCATATCCGATTTCAACAACTCAATCTGGTTGTTGAGCATCCGGTAGTCCGAATCCGAAAACACCACGGTGTTTCCAGTGACGGTCAGCGGTTTTGGCACAATATAGACTTCAGCGTCAACACGGTAAATGTGGGGCATGATTAACGTCGCGACATACACCACCCCCACCACAATAGTAAGCAGGGTCAAGGCAAACCATTTGTGATGCTTGAATACATCAATATATTTTGATCCCGTCAATCTCATCAATGACGCTTACCCAACTCTAGCCTTTAACGTACTCTTCACTTAATACTCTTCCCAAGATCGTGTTTTCCACCAAGCAAAATATACTGTGAGTCTAGCAAGGGTGAGAAACCTTTCACATCCATGAGACGGATGAGAAATTTTCAAGCGCCTACCCCAGGAAATGGAGTGGCGCTTGAAAATTGATGAAGAGAAATCCTGTAAACGGTTTAGGACGAATGAGCCAGATCCATGGCTTCCCATTCCACCAATCGACTATAGGTCATATCCATTCGGGTCAGGATTTTTGAGAGATACGCTTCTACAGGGTGTTTGGCCTGCTCCTCCGCAGAAAGATAATAATTGCACAAAACAATGCTCACCCCCAGCAAGGCAGCTGAAAGGTACAGCATGAGATCCGTTTTTCTCGGTTCGCTTAAGATGGCCACGGCAGCAACAGCCTTCATGGAAAGAGACCTCCTGTTCAGGGTTGTATCGGGATACCTACCTGCAGAAAAACGAAACAGAAAATTTGGTGCGGTTTTTTTAACGTCCCTGAGTATATTGACCCAGCAGGGTCATGCCGATCTGGGGATAGTGCGCCAGAGAAGCCAAGATATGGGGGACCACCTGATAGGATTGCCGAGTCGGAACCAGACCGTAAAGCCCCAATTCCCGCTGAAGCTGGGTGGCGGTAAACTGGTGCCGCTGATGCTGTAAGTAGGCGTCTGGGCCCGTCAGATGTGGAAACAGCACAAAGGGGCGGAACCAGGCTGGGTGTGTGTAGATAAAACGTTCCAGGGTACGCAGCATACTATTTTGGTTGGGCACGGAGAGGATCAGCTGCCCCCCAGGCGCCACCACCGAGGCCAGGCGCTGGAGGAGCCGATGAGGATCCTCGACATATTCCAACACACCCAGACAACAGACTAAATGGTACTGCTTTTTTAAATACCGGCCTGAAAAATCGGTGGCATCGACTTGCTCTAGTATGTAATCCATCACTTCCAGGAAGGTGGTGTCATTGAGCTGACGAGAAGCTGCCTCGAGCATCCGGGGAGAAGCGTCCACCCCTGTTACATGAAACCCGGCCTGCAAAAGTGCGGTCATCAGAATACCGCTGCCACACCCGAAATCCAGGGCCGTATAACGTTCTGAATCCGTGGGGGCAATGGAGAAATCCTGGGTGACCCAGGTAAGAACAATTTCCAGGCGGTCTCGAAAGTGGCCGGAGGTGGCGTACCGTTCCGACCAGCCTGCAGCAGCCTGATTAAAATAATTGATCGTCCCGTCCATGATTCTGTGATCCATCCCATTATTGTAAGTTATGATGGAGGAACGATGTTGTTTTAGGTTGAGATGGAGCAAGCAGAATCCCGGCATGTCAAAAGCCGTCAGTGTGGTGGTACCGGCTTACAATACCTCGGCGTATCTGGAGAATTGCTTACGAGGCCTATTGGGGCAAACATTCGCACCACAAGACTTTGAAATCATTCTGGTGGATGATGGCTCCACCGATAACACGCTGGAAAAGGCCCGGTGGCTCAAGCAGCAATTGCGCCTGGACAATCTGGTGATTCTGCATCAGGAAAACGCGGGGCCGGCTGCGGCTCGAAACGCGGGGATTCGCCAAGCCAGCGCAGATATCATTGCGTTTCTGGATTGCGATTGTGTTCCGCAGCGAGAATGGCTGGAAAAACTGGTGATTCCGCTTCAGGATGATCCGCTGGTTCAGGGGGTGGAAGGGCGGACCATCCCTGCTTCAGAGAAGTACACGATTCTGGATCATTATATTGAGAACCGCCGGGGTGGGGTGTACTGGACCTGTAACATCGCCTACCGGGCCCAGACCCTCAAACGGTTGGGCGGCTTTGATGAGGGCTTCCCCTGGCCAGCCGGAGAGGACATTGATCTTGCCCATCGGGTCAAGCAAATGGGTGAAATCGCGTTTGAGCCACAAGCCGTGGTGGCGCACCTGATTTTAAGCCGAAGCTTTCAATCCCATGTGAATCGAGCCAGGCTGTTTTCAAGCATGATCCGGCTGTGGAAAAAGCATCCGGGCTTACTTGTTCCTGAAGGAGCAGGCTTTGGGGCCTTGGTGGTGTTTCAGCTCAAGCAGTTCCTGTTGCAAATCATCACCCAGCGTCGCTGGCTTTGGAAAAACCCCCAGGTGTACGTTCAGTTGTGCGCCATCCTGGTTTGGATGAGCGCGTACACCCTGTTGCACCTGCCCGCATTTTATCAGGAGGCGAGGCAGCCACTGGTATTACGAGAACCACTGACATGAAGCTGCTTCTGGTGTCCCACGTCCCCAACAGCCGCTTGATGGGGGTACCCCGTGTATTGCACTGCGTGGCAGACGTTTTGCGTCAGCGGGGACATCAGGTGGATCTCTTTTTTGAGGAGGATGGCCCGGCTTTGGTGTGGAAACGTTTGCCTCATTTAGAGTGGTCGTTACGGGTATTGCCCCGGCTGATTCGACAATGCCGTCAGGCTGCACAATGCCAGCAGCCGTATGATGCCCTGATTATTACCACCATGAGTGGCTGGTGCCTATCTGCCTTCTGCCGGAAGCTGTTGCCACCAAGCCTAAAAATTCTATCTTGGCACCATGGGCTAGAAACCTTGATGTGGGAGCAGATGCGGGAAGAGGAAAAAACCGGTGGGTTCCAGTTCTCGACCCGCTTCAAGCTATATTATGGCGGGTTTATCCGTTGGGCGCTGATGAAATCCTTGTACACGCAAGACGGGGCTTTTTTTACTTCCACAGAGGAGCGGGACTGGGCGCAGGCTCAGACGAAAAAAAATCACCTGTATTATTTGCCCAACGGGGTAGAAGACACTTACGCTTACCCGGCGCGCTTTGAGCGGATGCCCCGGGAGAATGCCGCGCTCAGACTGCTTTTTGTGGGCTACTGGGATCCCTGGCGGAAAGGGAAAAAATATTTAACAAAAGCCTTTACCCAGCTCCATGCCCAATATCCCGAGCTGTACCTTTCTTTGGTTGGGACCAAATACAGCGCTGATGAGATTTTACCGGAATTTTCACCGGCATGTCGAGAGTCTATCACCGTAATTCCCGAGGCAGATGAGCCGACATTGATTGAAATGTACCGTCAGCATGATGTCTTGCTCCTGCCGTCGCTTTTTGAAGGCATGCCTTTGGTGATGCTGGAGGCCATGGCGGCAGGCATGGCGGTTATTACAACCCATAATAACGGTATGCGGGATGTCATCCAGTCCGGGGAAAACGGCCTGCTCATTCCCCGACGAGATATAGACGCCTTGGTAGAGGCGGTACGCCAATTGGTTGATTCCCCCGAGCTGCGGCATCGTTTGGGTCAGGCCGCCTATGAAACAATCCGCGCCCAACATCGCTGGATACATGTGGCCTCGCAACTGGAGCAGTATCTTCAGGAGGTCCTGGCGTCATGAGTTCGGTACGCCCCTCCTGGTTGTGTCGATGGATGCTAAGGTTTGTTGGGGTGGGCTTGGTATTGCTGATTTTGGGAATCCTGTCGCCCCAGGTGGATTTATTGAGTCGTCCGCTGGCGGTGGAGGCAAACCTACAGCCTGCCCCAGTGATTGTGGTCTTTTCTTCCGGGATTATTAAAGACTGTGATCCAAGCCCTGGCTTATTTTCAAGGGAAACCTACGGGGCCAGACTATTTCATCAGGGGTACAGCCAGTCGGGGAAAATCCTGCTGAGCGGGGTTTATGTCAAGGAACCGCTTCTGACCATGGAGCAATGCCGAAAACGCTTGGCCAACCGTCTAAATTTGCCGGAAGATGCCTTGATGATTGATAATGAGGCGACTTCTACCTATGAGAACGTGATCAACACCCGAAAGATCATGCAGATGAATGACTGGGAGCGTATTCTGGTGGTCACTTCCAAAAGCCATATGAGACGGGTGTTGTGGACGTTGGAAAAGCAGGGGATTCAGGCATATCCTGCCATCATTGAGGATTATCCCGGTCGAGGGACTACCTGGCTTGATAGCTCCCGATTTTTATATCTCCGACGATTCCTCTATGAGTATGTCGCCCTGGTGGTCTACAAATGGTACGGTTATATCTAGGTTGATTTGAAGGAAGAGAGCATAAAGGGTCTCCCCCATGCGACAAGTGTTTCAAAAGTCGTATTTAAGCCCGGATCTCTGTGTGGAGGAAATCCCGGTCCCGGTTCTCAAAGGCTGCGGGGTACTGGTTGAAAACCGGGCGTCCTTAATTAGTCCGGGAACGGAACGGGCCACAGTCAGCTTTGCCCGGAAAAACCTGCTGGCAAAAATCCAATCCCAACCAGAACGGGTGGCCCTGTTGTTTCGAAAAATGAAGCAGATGGGAATTAAAGATACGCTCTTAATGGCCAAACGGAAGTTGGAAACACCCATTCCGCTTGGGTACAGTTCTGCCGGGGTAGTGCGTGAAGTCAGTCCCGATTTGAAAGAGTTTCGCCTGGGGGACCGGGTGGCGTGCGCGGGCGCTCAATATGCCTCTCATGCGGAAGTGGTGTATATTCCCAAAAACCTGTGCGTGCCCCTACCGGCATCGGTGACATTTGAGGAGGGGAGCTTTGTGGCGCCTGGGGCCATTGCCTTACATGGCGTTCGGCAGGCGGAAATTGGCTTGGGCGAAACGGTGGCCGTCATTGGATTGGGACTCATTGGTTTATTGGCGGCGCAATTGGTCAAAGCCCAAGGGGGTATTCCCGTTGGCATTGATCTGGAGCCGGAGCGTTTGGCAATGGCTCAGCAATTGGGTATCACCTACGGGCTGAACCGGCAGGATCCCGCATTGATATCCACCCTGCAAGCCTTAACCCAGGGGCAAGGGGTTGATAAGGTGATTGTGGCTGCGGCTGCGGCTTCAAACGATCCGGTCATGCTGGCTGGGGAAATCGCTCGGGACCGGGCCAAGGTAGTGATTGTGGGAGATGTGGGCATGCAGATCCCCCGGAGTCTCTACTATCATAAAGAGCTGTCGGTGGTTGTTTCCCGTTCCTATGGCCCAGGCCGGTATGACCCGGCCTATGAAGAACAGGGTCAGGCGTATCCCAAAAGCTATGTTCGCTGGACAGAGCGGGAGAACATGCAGGCTTTTCTACAGTTGGTGGCACGCGGGCAAGTTTCAGTCCTACCGCTGATTCAGCAACGTTTCCCGGTTGAGCGGGCCGAAATGGCTTATGATCTTCTGGTGGATCCAAATCGTCGTCCCCAGCCGGTGGGGATCATATTGGAATACCCGCAACCGGCCCCTGCGCCGATGGAGCGAAAACTCTCCCTTCACCAAGCAAACCCCCACATCGGTCAAATCGGGTTGGGGGTCATTGGGGCGGGAAACTTCCTGAGATCGGTCCTGTTGCCGGAAATCAAAAAATGCCCGGAGATTCAACGGGTGGGGCTAGCGAATCAATCGGGTCTGTCGGCCAAAACTACCGGGGAGAGCTTTGGGTTCACTTACTGCACTACGGATACGGATATTGTATTAGCAGATGAGCAGGTACAGCTTGTTGTCATCGGCACCCGCCATGACAGCCATGCGGATTTACTGTGCCGGGCTCTGGCGCAAGGGAAGCATGTGTTTGTGGAAAAACCCCTGGCAACCTGTGAAGCGGAGCTGGCGGCCTGTATTGAGGCAGTGGGACAAGCTCCCCAGCAACAGGTGATGGTAGGCTTTAACCGGCGCTTTTCCTCTCTCTCCCAGACTTTAAAATCCCTGGTAACTGCAAACCCCACCCGTTTTCCCCTGTCTATCCATTACCGGGTCAATGCCGGGCCGGTGCCTGAAGACAGTTGGCTGCATCAACATGGGGGGCGGATTGTTGGAGAAATGTGCCATTTTATTGACTGGTGCCTGTTTCTAACGGGGGAAATGCCTATTGAGGTAACAGCCCAACAGGTGAGCGTGGGAGTGAACCAGGACGTTTCCGTTCAGTTGCGTTTTTCCGGGGGATCGGTGGCCCAGATTCAGTACTGGATGCAGGCGGAACCGGCCTTGGGGAAAGAGCGAATCGAGGTATCTGCCCCCACGTTGTCGGCGATTCTGGATGATTTTCAGACGTTGACCTACCAACAAAACGGGAAAGTTTCTCGAAAAGCCTTGAAAAAACAGGATAAAGGATTTTACCAGCAGTGGCAGGCCCTGGTACACGCCATCAAGCAAGGTAGCTCCTCCCCCATCCCCTGGAATGAACTGGTGGCTACGACGCAAACGACCTTTGCGGTACTGGAAGCCATACGCCGTCAGCAGCCTATCTCTTTGACACCTTGGGAGGGCTAGATGCGGATGGGTAGATGGCAAGCCCGAATGGCCCATCTGTGCCTGCAGCTGGAAGTCTTCTTTACCAAAGTCCTTGAGAGACTGTTGTTTCAACAAACCTCGCCGGATTTTTCGCCAAAACATGTGTTGGTGTATCATGTGGGCAATCTGGGGGATACAGTGGTGGCGATTCCGGCCCTGCATCATCTGAGACAAGCCTTCCCAAACGCCTGTTTAACCCTGCTGACTTCTTCCGGGCGCGCGACGTTACCAGGGGCATCTGAGGTATTGCAAGTGTTTCCTGGTTTGGTGGATCGGATCATCCCTTATCAGCCTGAAGCGGTGAAGTCCTGGCGAGGGCTTCAGCGACTGCGTCAGGATGTGCGTCAGACGGGTGCCATCGATTTATTTGTGGATTTGCCCGTTCCCATGCAGACTTTTCGCCGAACCCTGCAGGAGCTGTTCCTGGCCCGGTTTCTTGGTAGCAGGGTGGCGATTGGGTTTACGCAAATTTTCCCGTCGATGTTTCGGCGAGTGTTTGTCCACCAAGCGGTCACAAACCTCCCCAATGTGCGGCACTGGCTTTTGGAACGGGTTCAGAGCTTTCCCATCCAACGGGAATGTCCGCTTGTGGCGAATTTTTCCTCGGCGCCGATTCTCTGGGAGGCGTTGGGGTTGGATCCGGATCGTCCCTTGTGGTTGGTGAACGCCGGGGCAAAATTACCCATCAAACAGTGGCCAGCGCCTTATTTTGCTGCTGTCTTGCGGAAGTTAAAAACCATGGATCCGGCCTTGCAGGTGGGGTTATTGGGGAATGCCGAGGAGCGGGCGTTGAATGAGGACATTGTGCGGGCGGCGGATCATGGGATTAATTTGGCCGGGCAGCTGAGTATTCCGGAAACCATGCACTTGATGACCAAAGCCCAACGGGTCTTATCCAATGATACAGGGGCCATGCATTTGGCGGGCTTGTTGAAAATTCCCGTCGTGACCCCGCAAAGCGGCCAATATCCAGAACAGCTCTGGGCACCGGCGGATACGCAGTGGACCTCGCTGGTGGCGCCGGTGGGCTGTGCCCCTTGTTTACAGGATCAGTGTCGGTATGTTACCCAAAGCTGTATGCTGAATATCCTGCCTGAGCAGGTAATTAGGGCGTTATGCTAACGGTTTCCGGCGCTTGTTCATTTTGTATATCGGTTACTAAATGATCTTCAGGCTTGATAAGCGGGTTTTCTAGCCAGATAATGGTGGCGATGGTGAGCCAGAAGTAGAGATTATGCGGGAAATTCTGGTTAATATTGGCGGAAAAGCCATACATGAACTGAAATAGCAAGATAAACAGGCAGACTAGATAGAGGAAACTGTGTGTTTTCTGGGGGTCCAGAATTCGGCCTAGGCAGGTTTTAAAACCCTGATACCAAATGGCGGCGTATAAAATGAACCCAATAAACCCGTTTCTAACCAGCATTAAGGCAAAGGCATTATCCGGGAAGGCGGGGCGGACGGCTTTACTGTAGCCAAACAGAAATCCGAGGGGATCGAAAATCAGTTTGCTAAACGCCACAAACAGGGCATAAGCCCGGGTTTGGCTGACCACGGATTCTGCGATGTAAAGCTCGTAGGCATCATACAGAGCATTGCTAAAATCAAAATACTTGTATAACACCACCAGTGAAACAAGCAGGATAAGAATATAGCTGATCGCCAGACGTTTTAGCAGGCGGGTGCGATTTTCGCCCCCTTCCTTTTTGCTGGTGTGGAAAATCAACAGAAAACATGCCGATAGGGCGATAAAGGAAAACAGGATGGAGGAGCGGGACAAGGTCATAAACAGGCAGGCCATCGCCAGGGGCAAAGTGGGGATAAACAGCCAACGCTCAAATGCGTTCAATTTATTTTTAAAAAAGTACAGGATATAAACCCCCATGGCTGTAACCAGGTAACCACCCAGGTTGTTGGGGTTTTGCAGGGTGGAGGCGGCCCTGGAAAAATCAACCCCACCGTAAAAGCTTTTGAGATAGGGGGATCCCTGGATGAAAAACTCAATGACTCCCAACAAGGCGACAACCGGGAGGCTATAGAGAAGCCCCTTGAAGATCATGTGGAGGTGTTTCTCTTTGGCAATCAGGGGGGTGAGAAACAAAAAGGGGAGCAGGGCATATTCAACGTTATTGCGGAGATAGAGCAGGGTATTTTGAAGGGTATCCCCTTCAAAGACAATAAAAAAGGTTCTTAGGATGGAATAAGAGAGATAAGACAGAAGAATCCAAAGTAAGGGATGCTGGAATCGCTTCATCCAGCAGGGGCGTCCTTCCAGGTGGTGGGTCAAGAGCTTGATACCGGCAAGCAACAGGATTAAGCCAAAGACAATATCTTTTTGAGCCTGCTCCAAAAAGGTGGCCGGGATCCCCATACTCCCCACATCGGTCGGGTTTCGGCCTGTGAGAGCCGAACAATAAAAATAGTAGTAGTTGAAGGCAGCAAGCATGACGTATAAGGTAAAGGCCTTATAAAAAGGCTGTTTCAAGCAAAAGCGGGTGAGTACATAGCCCACCATGGCCAGAATAATTGGCACAGCGGATGAAAAATCCGCTTGGGCAATACTAAGCCCAACCAGAACCGCCAACAGAATAAAGGCCGCTTCTAACCCCAGCCTCCACTTTTGCGTATGGTTTTTCACCCACACCGACATCAGGACGATCCGACTCTGCTCACTCTCTCTCTTCGTCATACCATATCCCATTGTAGTGGAAGAGGGGATGGCGCGCGGAAAATTTCCTTCAAATGAAGGAAATTTTATGGCAACCCCCTTTGAAAAAAGACCAATTCAGGGGTTTGCTCCCATAATAATAAGAAAGATATTCAAACCTATGGATCTTGTAGTATATGGCCCGGCGTGTTTTAGTCATTCCTCATCAGCCGCACCGGCAGGTGCGGGTCCGTTCTCTGGAAATTGCCAAATGCCTGGCCCAGGGAGGAGATGAGGTCTATGTCTTGACCTGGTCTTTAGCGGCGGGAAGAAAGAATGGCTTATCCCGACTGATGAATAAAGCCACTGAACTTCGGATGACCACACGGACCCAAATCACCGAGCAGTTTGATCCGCTTCATGGCTTTTCCTGGGTCAGCATGCCTTATATGCTCGCTCCTTGGCCTTGGTGCCAACGGTTTAACCAGGATCAGCTCAAAAAGCTGATTCAACGGCTGGGGATTCAAACGGTCATCAATGCCAACGCCTATCATTTCCCCATGCCTCACACCGAGGCGTTTTATCTTTACGATGTGGTGGATGATCACCTGTCCCCCAATTCAGGCCCGGCTTGGGAGCGGACACGTGCTTTCACCTTGGGGGAGTTGGCAAAAGCAGACGCGATGATGACCATCAGCCATGGCATGCAGGATGTGTTGGCAAAAGAGGGTTTTCCAGAAAGCCAATATGTGCCGAACGGGGTGGATGTGACCGCCATGCAGAATGTATCTCCTATGGCCATTGAGGCGCTTCGGCAGCGGCATCAGCTTCAGCCGGATCAGTTTGTGATTACCTATATTGGTAATCATGGCTGGTGGGCGGGGTTAGAGTTCTTGCTGGAAGTATTTTTAGCGTTTCAGGCATCTTGCCCTCATGCCCGCTTACTGATTGTTGGTCCTGGCGAGGATGTTCCTGCGCTCCAGGCCAAGTACCAACATGAATCGATCCAGTTTACCGGGCCGGTGGATCCTGATGAGGTGGGAGCCTACTTTCATGGGGGCAACCTGGGGGTATTGCCTTTTCAACTATGTCCATTTACCCAGCATGCTTTACCGATTAAGATCTTGGAATATGGAGCGGCCCGAAAGCCGGTCCTGGCCTCTCCGCTTCAGGAATTGAAAACCCTGCAATTCCCCCATGTGCAATTGACGCCATTGGAACCGGATCCCTGGATCCGGGCTTTCCAACGCGAAGCGCAACATGCGACCCCGTGGGACCCTGATTGGGATGCGGTGATCGCTCAATACGACTGGCTTGATGTCTTGAAAACGATCGGTCACATACTCCCAAAGGCATCTTCAGAGAGAGGGGTCCTGATATGAGGCTCCTGATGAATGCCACAATCATTCGTTCCGAAGGGGGCGTGACGTTACTTCAACATTTGGTGGAGCAGATTCAGGAAGAAGCCCCGGATGTGGAGGTGATATTGTATATTCATCCCACCCTGCTCCCAAAAATACAGGCTTCTGAACGAATACAAGTGATCCCGCATCAGGTGGGGGGCTATCTGAAGCGGTTGTTCTGGGAACAGTGGACCCTGCCTCGTTTGCTTTATCGTCATCGGGTGGATCGGCTGTTGTCTTTTGGCAATACCGGGCCTTTATTTGCCCCGTGTCCTCAAATTTTGTACCTGCAACAAGCCATTCCGTATGCCGATTTTCAACCCCAAGCGCACCGGCTCCGGTGGAGGGGGCTGGCCTGGTTGCTTAAGATCTTAATTGGGGTGGCACAACTGGGCTCCCGGCGGATTATTGTACCCACTTCCTGGCTGGTGGAGCCGTTACGAAAATCGGTGCTGGGCCAGCTTCCACGTGATCGGTACGTGGTTTCACCGCCGGGGACACTGACATACCCTCAGGGGACGATGACGGACGCTGAGCGACAGCTTTTGGAGGCGGTATGCGATTGGCGGGCGTCCGGGTATCGGGTGTTGATTTACCCGACCTTTTTGGCCCCGTACAAAAACATTCCGTTTCTACTGGAAGCGATCTCACATCTGACCTCGGAGTGGGCAGGGCGGTTCAAGCTTCTGCTCACCTTTGATGAGCAAAGCCCAGAATATTTCCCCTGCAAGCCGGAGATTTTGCAGGAACTTCGGCGGCGGAACCTATCCCCCGAGACAGTCATGCTGACGGGGGTGTTATCGCGGACCTGTCTGCAGGAGCTGTATCAACGGGTGGATGTTCTGGTGTTTCCTTCCTTGGTGGAAACGCTGGGTCTGCCGCTTTTAGAGGCCATGGCGGCGGGGGTCCCTATTGTAGCTTCAGAGACGGCATACGCCCGTGAAGTGTGCGAAGAAGCGGCGTTTTACGGTAAAACCCCACAGGCATTTGCAGAAGCCATACGGACGTTATTGACCCAGGAAGATGTATACTGGCGTCAGCAGGAAGCCGCTCGATGTCGATCCCGGCAGTTTTTATGGCCCCCTCATGTGCAGGCCATTCTGACTGACTAAGAGAAAAAACCATTTGATGGTTCGATGTGTAGAACGGGGCATCTGGGCGGGTTTCTTCTTAAAACTCCTCCGTTTAGACCCTGCAGGATCCCGCTTGGCACCCTACATTAAAGAAGGCACCATATTGATCCGATATTTCCGTTAAATCAATAGATGTAATGGATTGGCCGATTTCTCTGAACCCGATTTACAGGAAGACAGCTGAAACGTGTTGGTGACATGACTCGTGTGACCGCAAAACTGATTGCTATTTGGGTGTTGTGCTGCTGGATGATCACCAGCCTTCAGCCGGTGGCCCTGGCCTTGGTATATATCAATTCCGATTACACGCTGTATACCAATGGACCTTATGCATTTAATGACTCACTGCATCTGGGTTCATCAGCCAATGTCCGGGTGATTGACGCTGGAGGCGTCAATGGCGGGGATGTGGTGGTCAATCTTCCCAATGGCGGATATTTTCGAATCGACAATGGAGGTATTCTGAATTTAAGCGCCAACGGGATCAATGGCCATGGTGGGTCGTTGATTGTGAATTTGGCCGGGGCGACGGGAACCATTAACATTGCCGGGACCATTCGAGCCAACGGGTTGGGTACTGGTAACGGTGGTACAATCTCCCTTTCTGGTAGCGCCTATACGTTGGCTTCGACGGCGGTCATTGAAGCGTTGGCCGGGACCAGCGGGGCAG
>CAYLWC010000041.1:0-18959 GCA_964387265.1 uncultured Vampirovibrionales bacterium
GATCCTATCTATGGACAGGCGTGAGTTCTTGCAAGTAATTACACGAACCCTAGTTGCGTTCTGGGGTATAGCCATTGTATACCCCGTTGCCGCTTACCTTAAAAAACCGGAGGACCCAGAAGCGGAACAGGCCTCGGAAGTGGTGGTGGGGCTCGTGGATGAACTCTCCCCCGGACAAAGCAAGACCTTTCAATTTGGCAATAAACCCGCCCTGCTGATTCGAGACAAGGCGGGTAATTTTATGGCTTTTGACGCCACCTGTACCCACCTGGGATGTACCACCCAGTACCGGCCAGATAAAAGCGATATTTTCTGCGCCTGTCATGAAGGGATTTATGACCTGAGTGGAAAAAACCGATCCGGCCCCCCTCCCAAGCCGTTAAATTCTTACAAAGTTGCCGTTAAAGAAAACCAAGTGGTTGTAAGCAGAGTCTAAAGAGATGCACATGATTGACCAACTTAAACAAGGGGCCACCGACTGGCTGGAGGAGCGGACCAAGCTTTCGGTGTTTACCAAGATTCTTGCCAAAAAAACCGTTCCCAAGCATGAACAGACCTTCTGGTACTATTTTGGCGGAATGGCCCTATTTTTACTGATACTTCAGATTGTCACCGGCCTGCTGTTAATGGTGTATTACCAACCGGGCATTGAAAGCTCCTACGCCAGCGTCAAATACATCATTGAGGAAGTATCTTTTGGCCAGTTGATTCGATCCATTCATAGCTGGTCAGCCAACCTGATGATTGGCGTCATTTTTATCCACATGTTTTGCGCCTACTTTATGAAAGCTTACCGCCGCCCCCGAGAACTCACCTGGCTCACCGGCTTTGGATTGCTCATGATTTCTTTCGGGCTGGGATTTAGCGGGTATCTCCTCACCTGGGATGAACTGGCTTATTTCGCCACCAAGATTGGCTTACAAATCATGTCGGTCACTCCCTTTGTGGGGCCCCTGATGGCGGATCTTCTGCGAGGTGGGTCGGAACTGGGCGGCGCGACGATTAGCCGCTTTTTTGAATTGCATGTTTTATTACTCCCTGCCGCCTTGATTGGTCTGCTCACCGCCCACCTGATTCTGGTACAGATTCATGGGATGAGTACGCCTTACTCTTACGCCAATAAACCGGCCCGGCTCCGTAAAAGCATTCCTTTTTTCTCAGATTTTCTTTATCACGACATTTTAATCTGGACCCTGATGATGGGCGGGATCGTGATTCTGGCCTGGACCTACCCCTGGCCGCTGGGACCGGAAGCCGATCCCTGGGCACCCGCGCCGGAAGGAATTAAGCCGGAGTGGTATTTTATCTTCATGTTCCAAATCCTCAAGCTTCTCCCCGCACACGTGGGCCCCATTGAAGGGGAGGTCTTCGGGATCATGATGTTTGGGGTCGGTGGAGCGTTATGGGCACTCGTCCCCTTCTGGGAAGGCATTAACAAATGGACCTCCAAACTGGCCACCTCTTACGGGGTTCTGGCCTTGCTGGTGATTATCATTCCCACCATTGCCGCTTATATGCCCTCCCCGGATGCCCCCCTGAGCAGCTCAGTGGCAGCGGTGGATAAAAGCGCCATCAGCGGAGACACTGCCGCCCTCTTTAAACAAAGCTGTGCCGCTTGCCATAGTATTGGCGGTGGGAACTTAGTGGGACCAGATTTAAAAGGGCTGACCGAAAACCGGGATCGGGAGCAACTGGCCCGGTTTATCGTGGACCCCAGCGGGTCCGCCATGCCCAAAATTCCTGGCATTACCGAAGCGGACGCCAAAGCCCTGCTGGATTATATTGAAGCGGAATCCAACCCCAAGCCAGACAACATCCCCACGAAAGTGGCCGAAGCACCTGCTGAAAAGCCTTTTACGGAAGCCCATGTAACCGATGGCCGGAAGCTCTTTCTGGGGATGAAGCCCTTTGCCAGCGGCGGAACCGCTTGTATGGCCTGTCATAGTGTGCAAGATAACAGCACACTGGGCGGCGGGACCATGGGGCCGGATCTGACCCAGGTATACCATCGCCTAGGTGAACGGAAGGGATTTTCAGCCTGGATGGCCGCCATTCCCAGCCCGACCATGAAGCCCCTTTATGACAAACACCCGCTCACAGAAGAAGAGATTCATGTGCTGAGCGCCTACTTTGCCAAGGTGTCTGAAGTGGCCTCACAGCCGGAAACAATAGCCCATCAGCGGGACACCCGGTTTAACTTCTTTATCTTCGGGGCGGTTGGAGCGGTACTGCTGATGGTGGCCATTGCCCTCCTGTATCATAACCGCTTCCGCACGGTCCGCCGCGCGCTGGTTGAACAAGAAATTCAGAACAAGGAGACTGAAGGATAATGGCCGTCGATCGCGATAACCTTCCCTGGATTCAGGATGATACCAACCCGGAATGGCGCCAGTGGGAGCAATTCTACCGGAACCGCTGGCAATACGATAAAGTGGTTCGCAGCACCCACGGAGTCAATTGTACCGGCAGCTGCACCTGGCAAATTTATGTCAAAGACGGCATTGTCACCTGGGAAATGCAAGGGCTGGATTATCCCATCCTGAAAACCGATATTCCCCCCTACGAGCCTCGTGGGTGCCAGCGGGGAATTTCATGCTCCTGGTATTTGTATAGTCCCATTCGGGTCAAATACCCTTATGTGCGGGGGGCCTTACTGGATCTCTGGAAAGAAGCCCGCGCCCGTTATGCGGACCCGGTGGCCGCATGGACCTCTTTGGTGGAAGATCCCATCAAGCGGCAACGCTGGCAAAAAGCCCGTGGCAAAGGCGGCCTCCGCCGAGCCAGCTGGGATATGATGCTGGAGCTGATTGCCGCCGCTAACATCTACACCATTAAAAAACATGGGCCGGACCGCATTGTGGGCTTTTCTCCGATTCCCGCCATGTCGATGGTCAGTTACGCTTCTGGAGCCCGCATGCTGCAGCTGATGGGCGGGCTCTGTCTTTCTTTTTATGATTGGTATTGCGATCTCCCCAACGCATCCCCGGAAACCTGGGGGGAACAAACCGATGTGCCGGAGTCAGCGGATTGGTACAACGCCAAAATGATTGCCGTGGTGGGTTCTAACCTAAGCATGACCCGAACACCCGATGTGCACTTTGTGGCCGAAGGCCGTCATAACGGCACCAAATTGGTGGTGTTTTCGCCCGATTTCAATATGGTGTCTAAATACGCCGATGACTGGTTTGCCATTAACGCCGGGCAAGACGGGGCCTGGTGGATGGCCGTGAATCATGTCCTGCTCTCTGAATTTCATCATCAAAAACAAACCCCATACTTTCTCGATTACGCCAAGCGTTACACCGATGCGCCGTTCCTGGTGGAACTTAGCCCCCATGACGGGGTGTATGAGGCCGGGCAACTTCTCAGGGCCCATCGCCTGAAAAAATACCAGGACACTGAAAACGGGGAATGGAAATTCCTCATGTGGGATCAAAATGAAAACAAGCCTAAAATGCCCCTGGGCAGTATCGGCCACCGCTGGCAAAGCGAACCGGGTCAGTGGAATATCCAACTCAAAGATTCGGTCGATGGCAGTGAGATTGACCCGCAATTGACGTTTCTGGAGGAGGAAGAAGGAAAAGAAGAGATCGTCCAGGTCCGCCTGGATGATTTCAGCAACGAGCGGAATCTGACCCGTGGGGTGCCAGTTCGCCGGATCAAAACCGCCGATGGTCAGGATGTGGTCGTGACCACCGTGTATGATCTGCTGATGGCTCAATACGGGGTCAATCGGAATTTACCGGGAGATTACCCCACCGATTACAACGACGAAAACGCCCCCTACACCCCAGCATGGTCTGAAAAATATACCGGGATTAGCCGGGGCAGTCTCATTCAATTTGCCCGAGATTGGGCCCAGACCGCGGAAAAAACCGGGGGCAAATGTACGGTCATTATCGGGGCCGGGGCCAACCACTGGTATCATTCCAACCTCATTTACCGCTCGGCCATCCATGCCTTGATGTTTGCCGGATGCGTCGGCAAAAACGGGGGCGGTCTGGCCCATTATGTAGGCCAGGAAAAACTGGCCCCTGGGGAATCCTGGGGTTCCATCGCTTTTGCCAAGGACTGGCATGCCCCTTCCCGACTGCAAAACGCCCCCAGCTGGCATTATATTAACAGCGATCAGTGGCGCTATGAAGGGGATTTTGATGAGCTGAACCCGGCTTCGGGCAAAAGCGCAGAAAAAAGCATCGCCAAGGGCCACACCGCCGATCTCAATATCCGGGCAGTCCGCAATGGTTGGCTGCCGTTTTATCCTCAGTTTAAAGAAAGCAGCCTGGAGGTTCCCAAGCAAGCGGAAGCGGAGGGAGCCAAAACCCCGGAAGAAATCATTCAACATACAGTCAAACGCTTGAAAGATCGCTCCTTGCAGTTTGCCATTGAGGATCCGGACGCCGAGGAAAACTGGCCCCGAGTTTGGTACATCTGGCGGGGGAACGCTCTGATGGCCAGCGCCAAGGGGCATGAGTATTTCCTCAAGCATTATCTGGGCACCCACCATAACAGCGTCACGGCAGATCATCTGGCGAAAGATTCGGTCAAAGAAATCGCCTGGCATGAGCATGCTCCCATCGGCAAACTGGATCTGATTGTAGATCTCAACTTCCGGATGGATACCTCGGCCCTGTATTCCGATATTATTCTCCCGGCGGCGACTTGGTATGAAAAAGCCGATCTCAACTCCACCGATATGCACAGCTTTATTCATCCGCTGACGCCCGCGGTGGCCCCGTGCTGGGAGGCCAAAAGCGACTGGGAGATTTTCAAGGCCATCGCCAAAAAATTCTCGGAACTCGCCGAAACCCACCTACCAGAACCGGTGAAAGACTTGGTCACGTTGCCGCTGGCTCATGACAGCGCCGCCGAAATTGCCCAACCGCAAATTCAAGACTGGATGACCGGCGAGGTGGAGGCGATTCCCGGAAAAACCATGCCGGGGATGGCTGTGGTTGAGCGGGATTATAAAAATCTCTATAACCGCTTTGTCTCTTACGGCCCCCTGGTCAAACAAAACGGCCTGGGTGCCCATGGGACCAAATATGACATCAGCGATTTTTATGAGGAGATGCTCCGAGAATTTCCCACCCTGGAGTGGGGCGGGGAAAAATACCCCTCTCTCTCTAAAGACGTTCAGGTCTGTAACGCCATCCTGCATTTAGCCACCGTCACCAACGGAGAGCTGGCCTATCGTTCCTACAAGAACATGGAGCAAAAAGTCGGTCTGCCCCTGGCGCATCTGGCGGAGAAAAACCGGGGCGTACGCACCACCTTTACCGATTTACAGGCCCGCCCCCGGCGCTTGCTCAATAGCCCCATGTGGAGCGGGCTCACGGAAAACGGGCGAACCTACAGCCCCTTTACCTATAACGTAGAGTGCCTGGTCCCCTGGCGTACGCTCACCGGACGGCAGCATTTTTATCTGGATCATCCAGGCTACCTGGAATTTGGCGAGCATGTGCCCACCTATAAACCCAAACCCACCTTTATTCAGCATGCCGATCTCAACTTCACAGATGAGCAGGCCCAATCCATGATGCTGAATTTCCTGACCCCCCACGGCAAGTGGTCCATTCACTCCACCTATGTGGATACCCAGCGGATGACTACGCTCTCTCGCGGTGGGGAGCCCTTCTGGATGAATGATCAGGATGCCGCCGCCATTGGGATTAATGATAACGACTGGGTCGAGGTTTATAACGATCACGGCGTGGTGGTCAAACGGGCCGCCGTCTCACACCGGATTCCCCGAGGGATTGGCCTGCTGTATCACTCACCGGAAAGAACCTATGATGTGCCTAAATCCCCTCTGCGAGGGAATAAGCGAGCCGGGGGCCACAACAGCCTCACCCGGACCCGGCTCAAACCCAACCTGATGGTGGGCGGCTACGGGCAATTTACGTACCACTTTAACTACTGGGGTCCCACCGGTTGTAACCGGGATACCCATGTGCTGGTCCGCAAACTCAATAAAGTGGATTGGTGATAAAGGAGCTCAACTGATGGACGTTCGCTCACAAATCGGCATGGTCTTCCACCTGGATAAATGCATCGGGTGCCACACCTGCAGCATCGCCTGCAAGAACCTGTGGACCGATCGCAAAGGGGCCGAATACATGTGGTGGAACAACGTAGAAACCAAGCCCGGCACCGGGTACCCCACCCAATGGGAAAATCAGGAAAAATACAAGGGTGGCTGGGAGCGAACCGAAGACGGGAAGTTGCGCCTGAAATCCACCAGCAAATTCAGCCTGGTTCGGGATATTTTTCATAACCCCTCTCAGCCCAGCATGGATGATTATTATCACCCCTTCACCTTTGATTACGACAATCTGTTCAACGCCCCGGAAGGGGATGATCAGCCCACCGCCCGGCCGGTTTCCATGATCACCGGTGAGTACATGGACAAAATTGAATCCGGCCCCAACTGGGATGATGATTTAGCCGGCTCGAATATCTATGCCAAAAACGACCCCAACTGGGATGAGTTGAGCTGTGATCAAAAACAACAGCTGATGGCCGTGGAAAAACTGGTGATGATGTATTTTCCCCGGATCTGTAACCACTGTTTGAACCCCTCTTGCGTGGCCGCTTGCCCCTCAGGCGCCATTTATAAGCGGGGGGAAGACGGGATTGTCTTGATTAACCAGAACGTCTGCCGGGGGTGGCGCTCTTGTGTAGCGGCTTGCCCGTATAAGAAAACCTATTACAACTGGCAGACCGGCAAATCGGAAAAATGTATTCTGTGTTTCCCTCGCTTGGAAACCGGGCAGGCACCGGCTTGTTTCCATTCCTGCGTGGGCCGGATCCGCTATCTTGGTGTCTTGCTCTATGACGCCAGCCGCATTGAAGAGGTGGCCTGCAAAGACGATCATGAGCTGGTTGAAGCCCAACGGGAGATGATTCTGGATCCGTTTGACCCGGAAGTCATCGCCGCGGCTCGGGCCAACGGGGTACATGACTCGGTGATTGAAGCGGCCCAGAATTCACCGGTGTACCAGTTTGTCAAAGTCTGGAAAATTGCGCTCCCCCCCCATATTGAATACCGGACGCTGCCGATGCTGTTTTACGTACCGCCTATGTCACCGGTCATGTCCAGCAAGGACAGCTCGGTCCTGACCAATTTAACCACCGATCATCTCTTTGATGATATTGAAAACGCCCGGATGCCGTTGCAGTATCTGGCCAACATGTTTGGGGCCGGAAACCAGGACGGCTTAAAATACGCCCTGAAAAAGCAAAAAGCCGTCCGGGCGCACCGACGTCATGTGACCGTGGGGGATATGGATCCGGCAGTCGTCAAGCGGATGCTGGCCGAAGCCGGAAGTTCCGCCGAGGAGGCCGAAGCCATTTACAAGCTCACCTCACTTTGCACCTTTGAGGATCGATTTGTGATTCCTCCGGCGCACCGAGAGGAAGCCATTGAGATGATGAAAGAACCCTGGGAACAGAAAGGAACGGCCGGTTTTGGGTTTCTGAACGGGCCATATCAGCCATGAAAAATATACAAAGACAATTTGACGATTTAAAAACGCTCTTGGATTATCCCAACGCCCAAAACCAGGAGCGGATTCAGGAGGCCTGCCATCGTCTGAAGCAGGAAATGCCTTCTGCAACAGTCCTCCTGAATCAATTCCTGATGCAGAGCATGAGCGGACCGGAAATGGAGGAAGAATATATCCGGGCCTTTGATTTTAACCCCGATTGCGCCCTGGAAATCGGCTGGCATCTCTACGGGGAAAATTATGGCCGGGGGGATTTCCTGGTCAAGATGCGGGATCTCCTCAAACATTGCGGCATTGAAGAAAGCACAGAGCTACCCGATCACCTGACTTATGTTTTGCTCGCCTTGGGGCGGCTGGAACCTCACCAGGCCCAGGAATTCGCCAAACTCTATGTGCTGCCGGGCCTCAAGAAACTGGTCGCCAGCATGGAAAAACGGGAGACACCCTACCGGATTCCACTCCTGCTCATTCAACAGGTTTTACAAGAAAACTACGGGGAAGCCACCCATGAACAACCTGCCTGATGTTTTTATGTTTATCGTCCTGCCGTACCTGGCCTTTGCCATCTTCTTTGTGGAGACCATCCGGCGGTACTTTAAGGAACAATACAGTTATACCAGCCTGTCTTCCCAATTTCTGGAGAACCGCTTTCATTTTTGGGGGTTGGTGCCGTTTCATTACGGGATACTGGCAACGCTGATTGGCCATGGCATCGCCTTTGCCCTGCCAAGAGAATTACTTTGGTGGAATAGCATCCCGGCCCGGCTGTTTATTTTGGAAATCACCGCCCTGATTTTTGGGATCATGGCCTTTGTGGGTATTCTGCATATTGTCATCCGACGGGCCAAATACGGCCCCTTGCGGGTGGTCACCAGCAAGATGGACTGGGTGTTGTACGGGTTTTTATTGCTGATTATCACCAGCGGCATCGGCACCGCCATTTTTTATCGGTACGGCACCTCGTGGTTTGCTTCTGCCATTTCCCCGTATTTATGGTCGCTGATTAAATTCCACCCGGATATCTCCGCCATCAGCCAGATGCCCCACCTGTTTAAAATGCATGTGGTCAGCGCATTCTGTCTCATCGCCGTTTTTCCCTTTACCAAGCTGGTTCATGTGCTGGTGATGCCCAACCACTATTTCCTACGCAAGCGCCAGGTGGTTAAATGGAACTGGAATCGAAAAACCATTCGTCCTACGATACCGAAAAGTGTTAATGAGGGGGAAAGGTAGAGTGTCATGACCGAGAAAGGAAAAGCCCTATCCGTCTTAACGATGAACACACTGGCATTCTGCGTCTGCTTTGCGTGCTGGATGTTGTATGGGGTCTTGATTACATACCTGGTCGATAACGGCCTGTACCAGTGGGATAAAAGCCAGGTAGGCCTGCTCATCGGGATTCCGGTCCTGACCGGCTCGATTTTGCGCTTACCTGTGGGGGTTTTAACGGATAAATACGGTGGGCGGCTGGTCTTTTCCGTCCTGATGCTGGCCTCAGCGGCGGCCATGTATAGTGTCAGCCTGGCCGATAGTTATAGCCAGTTTCTCCTAGCAGGCCTTGGGTTTGGGTTAACCGGGGCCTCTTTTGCGGTAGGGGTGGCTTATACCGCCCTCTGGTTCCCCAAGGAAAAACAGGGCACCGCCCTGGGAATTTTCGGAGCGGGCAACACCGGGGCCGCGCTCACCAGTATCTTTGCCCCCCAACTCCTGATGACCCTCACCGATGGGGCCAGCAACCCGGAAAACTGGCGCCTGCTGCCCCAGTTGTATGCGGCCGCCCTGGTGGTGATGACGGTTCTCTTCTTTTTGTTCACCGCCCCCAAGAAAGCCGAGGGTGGGCAAAGTCTTACTCAGCGCCTGGCCCCACTCAAAGAAATCCGGGTCTGGCGCTTTGGCTTGTATTACTTTTTGGTGTTTGGCGGATTTGTGGCCTTATCCCAGTGGCTCCTGCCGTATTATGTCAGCGTGTACATGCTCCCATTAACCTTGGCGGGGATGATGGCCGCCGCCTTTAGCTTGCCTGCCGGTCTAGTGCGGAGCATTGGCGGTTGGATGTCTGATAAATGGGGTGCCCGGAACATTATGTATTTGGTTCTGGCAGGCTGTGTCCTCTTTGCCTTCCTATTATCCATTCCCCGCCTGGATATTGAATCCCCTGGAGAAGGGGTCATGGCCACCAAAGGCGGGGTCGTCACCGAAGTGAGCCCCGAGCGGATCGTGGTCGGTGAGACGGTTTACCCATTGAAGCCCAAACCCACCACCGATGCTTCTGGAGAGCCATACTGGGCCAAGGATAAATCCATGTTGGTACTGCCAAAATCCACCTTCTGGCAGCAGCCAGCTGTGCAAGAAGGTGAGACCGTCACCAAGAAGCAGCTCCTGGCCCGTGGGGTTACCCATATCCATTTTCAGGCCAACGTCTGGATCTTCACCGGCTTCCTGTTTATCTTGGGGGTCCTGATGGGGATTGGCAGCGCGGCGGTCTATAAGCACATTCCCGATTATTTCCCCAACAACATTGGGGTTGTGGGCGGGATTGTCGGTGTCTTGGGCGGCCTGGGCGGGTTTATCTGCCCCATTATCTTTGGCTACCTTCTTAAAACCACCGGCATCTGGTCGACCTGCTGGATGTTCCTCGCGCTTCTGGCCCTGATTTGCCTGTTCTGGATGCATTATGTCATCTCCCACATGATGCACAGGAAAGTCCCGGAACTGATGGCGCAGATGGAGGAAAGAAATGGTCCAAATGCCCTCTCCAATTAGGGATACGTGATCATGCCAGCAGAAAAAAAACTGGAAGCCCTCCGCCATGTATACCCTGGGTATTTTGCCCTGGTGATGGCAACCGGCATTGTCTCCATGGCCTGCTTTCTGCTGAACATTCCGCTGGTGGCCCACAGCCTCTTTTACATCAACATTGCCGCTTACCTCATCTTGTGGCTGGTTTACGGTTTGCGCCTCAGGCATTTCTTTCCTCAGGTTCTCACCGATTTCACCAGCCACGAAAAAGGCCCGGCCTTTTTCACGCTGGTCGCAGGCACCTGCGTGCTGGGCGTGCAGTTTATTTTGATTGGGGAGGCCCCGCTGACCGGGGCCATTTTGTGGGGGTGGGGGATTCTTCTTTGGTTGGGGATTATTTACAGCTTCCTGACGCTGCTGATTGGGCACCCGGCCAAACCGGGCCTCGATAGCGGGATCAACGGGACCTGGCTGATTATGGTGGTGGCCACCCAGTCGGTTTCTGTCCTGGGGACTTTGGTCTCAGAGCATTTTCAGGCCATTGAGGGACCGGTCCTCTTCTTCTCCCTGATGATGTATCTGCTGGGGGCCCTGTTCTATATTATTTTGATTACCCTGTTTTTCTACCGCTTCCTTTTTTTCAAAGTCGATCCCAGTAGTCTGAACCCACCCTACTGGGTGAGCATGGGGGCCGTGGCCATTACCACGCTGGCGGGGGCTCGTCTGGTCTTGTTTGCGCCCCACTGGTATTTTCTGGGGGATATTCTCTCCTTCCTCAAGGGCTTTACCCTGCTCTTCTGGACCGTGGGCACCTGGCTCATTCCCTTAATTATTACCCTGGGCATCTGGCGGCATTTGTACCACCGCTACCCGCTCCAATACAGCCCGCAATTCTGGAGCGCCGTCTTCCCGCTGGGCATGTACACGGTGGCCACGTTGAATATGGCTCGGGCGTTTCATCTCCCCTTTCTGTACTGGATTCCGGAAGTCTTTGTGTTTATTGCCCTGGGGGCTTGGTTGGCCACCTTTATCGGCTTGATTCTTCATCTGGTCACGGAAAGCGGCCCCTTGCTCATTGAGAAAGGCTGAATCATGCGACACATCCCCATCCTGCTGGCCTTCCTGCTTCTGACCCCGCAAGCTGCCTGGGGACAGCTGCTCATTCAATCCAACCCGGTGTTTTCTACCCCGGTGCCGGAAGAGCAAAAGCTAGGCCCTGTTGAGCGACCCTTCCAGGGGGAGATACTGGAAGCCGGCCCCCTGGATATGATTCCCGATGTCCAGATACCGGACATACCGGAATTACCCCCAGATGCCCTCACCCCACCTTTAGAAACAGAAGAAGCCGGGACCATTACCCTGGATGAAGTTCATTATAGCGGGAACCGCTACACCCGCCATTGGATGGTCAGGCGGTATCTCAAGCCCTTAACGGAAGCCCCAGACGGCCCAATCCATCCAGATACACTGAAAGCCCGCCTTCAGACCATCAACCGCTTTGCCCCCTTTCAAGTACAAGGCCGCTTGATTCAAGATGAAGAATCCGGTCAGACCCGTCTGGAGTTGGATGTCTACGAGCAGCAACCCTGGCAGATTGTCGGGACCTTTGATAACCAAGGCCGCCCAGGGATTGGTTATTACCGGGGCGGTGCCCAACTCATCAACCATAACCTCTTGGGCTTTGGGGATCGCCTGGGAGTCGGGTATGTGGGCTCTGAGGGGGCGCAACGACTGACCGTCGATTATAAGATCCCGCTCAATACCCGTGGCGGGGAATTGGGCGTTCAGTATATTTTTCATGATCTGGATTACGCCAGGAATTTGCTGCCCCCAGGGGTGTATGATTTGGACGGGCAGGACAACGCCTTGATTCTGACCCTATCTCAACCCATTGATAAACAGCGCCGCTTGACCCCATACCTTTCTACCCTGTTTCGGGAAGTAACGATCACGCGCAACGGCGTGGAAATTCTCTCTGCCAACCCCCGACCCTGGACGCTAGGGCTTCGCTATAACGACACGGATCGCTACGGACGCACCAGCCTGGATCTGCAACCGGTCATTGTCGGGCAGCACTGGTTCGGCGGGGATTCTAAATTCTACCGAGCCAGGGCCACCCTATTTCGGAGCCTTCAACTGCCGAAGGACAACCTTTTAGTCTTTCGAGGCGCTTGGCAGGTTTCAGGCGATGAACTGCCCCCGGTCCAAGCGCTTCAAGTCGGTGGGGAATATTCGGTCCGGGGCTACACGGAGGGCCTGCTCACCGGGGACCGGGGGCATTATTACCAACTGGAGCACCACTGGCCGGTGCCCTTTCTCAAGCGCGCTAACCCCTGGCTTGCGGAGCGGTTACGAGGCATCACGTTTTTTGATTTTGGCCAGGCCTGGATTGATAAAAGCAATCCCCGCTATATCTCTGGGGTTTCCGCACAATTTGGACGCACCACACTGGCCTCCGTGGGGATTGGGGCTCGCTACCGCTTGACCCAATATCTCCAAGGGTTTGTGGATGCTGGGTGGGGGCTGTTTAATCGTAACGCCATCGAGCTCAATGCGGACCCCACCGTTCGTATGCATTTTGGTATTCGCTCTGACCTGCTCCCTCGGCCCTTCCGCACACGCCCCAACATGCCTCGAAGGCAGTGAGGGTTTATGGTATCATTCGGCAAGAGAAGAGCCGAGAAGGGCCATTTTGACTTGTGTCAATGTGTTGCGGGCAAGGAAGCTGGTACCCTGCCAAGTGTAAAATGTTAGAAGGATACAGCCCACAATGACCCGAACAAGCGCCATCTTTGCCGGGGGACAAAGTACCCGAATGGGCAAGCCCAAAGAGGGAATGTTGTTGTGGGACAAACGGCCCATGATAGACCATGTCATCGAAGCCCTGCGGCCGCTTTCAGACCAAATCGTCATTGTGGGAAGCTGCCAGGGGTATTCCCTACCGGAGGATCCCCAACTGAAACAGATCCCTGATCTCCACCCCGGCCATGGCCCACTGTCTGCCCTGGAAGCCCTCCTGGCCAGTGGGCTGGATGAGGCTTATCTGGTCGTCTCTTGTGATCAACCGGTCCTTCAGAGTGAAACATTGACCCAACTCATAAAACAAGACCGTTTAAGCTTCTTTCGCTCGGAGTCCGGGCAAGAACTGGATCCCTTTCCGGGGCTTTACCCCGCCTGGCTGCTCCCCAGTGTGGAAGAGGCACTCAGCCAACAACACTACGCCCTGCGACCGTTCCTGAGGCAGCACCCCATCCACTGGGTTCCACTACCCGATGAGCGGATAGTGGAGCTTTCTAACGCCAATACGCCAGAAAGCCTGTTGGACATTGAGCGGCTTCATCTCACAGGAGTTCAGCGATGACAGACCATTTAACCGATCGCTTCGGCCGAAAACACACCTACTTGCGCATTTCTGTTACTGATCGCTGCAATCTCCGCTGCACCTATTGTATGCCGCCTGAAGGCATTGACTGGAAGCCTCGGGAAGAGATTTTGACCTATGAAGAAATTGTTCGGGTGGCCCGCCTGTTTGCCCAAAACGGGGTCACCAAAATCCGGTTAACCGGCGGAGAACCCACCCTCCGCACCGATATTGAGGAGCTGATTGAGGGCCTGGCTGGGATTTCTGGGATTCGCTCTTTGCTGATGACCACCAACGGCGTCACCCTGCAACACAAAGCCGCTTTGTATAAGCAAAAGGGGCTGACGGGGCTCAATATCAGCCTGGATACGCTGGAGCCGGAAAAGTTCGCGCAGATCACCCGGCGGGATCATTTTGATGCGGTGATGGCCGGCATTGAGGCGGCTCTCTCCGTGGGGTTTGAGAGCTTAAAAATTAATGTGGTCCTGATGGCCGGGATCAATGAAGATGAGATGATTAACTTTATCCGCTTTGCCCAGGACAAACCCATTAATGTGCGTTTCATTGAATTTATGCCCTTCCGGCTCAACGGCTGGGAAGATCAGCGCCTGGTTTCCTATGCCGAGATGAAGGCGAGAATCCAGGAGCATTATGAATTGATTCCGATTCTGCGAGAGCCTTCGGCTGTAGCCAAAGACTTTGCCATTCGGGGCTTTCAGGGAACCGTTAGTTTCATTACCTCCATGACCGAAAGTTTTTGCAGCACCTGTAACCGGGTACGGCTCACCGCGGATGGGGCCATTAAATCCTGCCTGTTTTTCCCGAAAGAAATCAGCATCCGGGATTTACTGCGATCAGGCACATCCGATGACGCCTTACTGGAGGCGGTTCATGAAGCCATTTGGCTCAAACCCGAAGCCCATGGCACCAGCCAGGAGCTGGTCAACAGCGATAACCGAAGTATGATTCAGATTGGTGGATAAACAATGAGAGACGTATCAGCCAAAAACAAGACCCTGCGGATCGCCACCGCGCAAGCGATCCTCAAAGCCAGCCCGGAGACTATCCAAATCATTCAAGAAGGGCGGGTGCCCAAGGGGGATCCCCTGCCGGTCTCTAAAGTGGCCGCCATTCAGGCCGCCAAAAACACCCCGCAGATTATTCCGTATTGTCACCCGGTGCCCATGGATTACGTGGGGGTCGATTTTGAGCTAGGCACCGATTCCATTACCGTCACAGTTGTAGCCAAGGCCATCTACAAAACCGGGGTGGAGATGGAAGCTCTGACCGCCGCTTCAGCGGCCGTCCTCAATCTCTACGATATGCTCAAGATGCTCGATGAAACCATGGAGATTCAAGGCATTCGCTTGCTGGAAAAAGAGGGCGGTAAGTCCGACTTCAAGCAGCCCTTTGCCCCTCGTCTCAAGGCCGCCGTACTGGTCGTTTCCGATTCCATCGCAGAAGGCAAGAAGACCGATCGTTCCGGTAAAACCATTGCCGAGCGCCTGGAGGCCGAGGGCTTATCGGTGGTGGATTACCGCGTTGTCTCTGATGATCCAGCCGGTATTCGGGAGGCCATCCTGAATTACACCGATACTCAAAAACTGGATCTGGTAATTACCACGGGAGGCACCGGGGTCAGTCCCCGAGACAACACCCCTGAAGCGGTCAAGGATCTTTTTGAGAAAGAAATGCCGGGGGTCGCCGAAGCGGTGCGGGCTTACGGGCAGGACCGGACGCCATACTCAATGCTTTCTCGTTCCATGGCCGGTATCCGAGGGAATACGCTGATTTTAAACCTGCCTGGCTCCACCGGTGGGGTCAAAGACGCCATGGATACGCTGTTCCCTTCCGTTTTACATGCCTTTAAAATGCTCTGGGGCGGCGGCCATCCTGAACGCAAACCGGAGGTGGCGCAATCATGATGCTGTCCTACGAGCAGGCCCGAGAGATTATCTTGAGCTACGCCCGCCCCATGGGCATTGAAAGCCTCCCAGTGCCACAAGCCACCGGGCGCGTTCTGGCCGCTTCCATTCGGGCGCCCTTTGATTTGCCCCACTTTGACAATTCCGCGGTTGATGGCTTTGGCGTCAAACTCGCTGATGTGGAAAAAGCCCAGGAGCAAACCCCCTCGGTCTTAAAGCTAGCGGGAACGCTTCAGGCCGGGGACGCCCCGGATCTCAAACTGGAAGCCGGGACCGCCGTCAAAATTCTCACCGGCGCGCCGGTTCCTGAAGGGGTCGAAGCGGTGATCATGCAGGAATACAGCGCCTCGGAAAACGGATCGGTTTCACTGCTTCGCTCCGCCATGCCGGGTGAAAACATCCGTTACCGGGGAGAAGAATTCCAGCAAGGGGCCGAAGTGCTTCCCACTGGACACTTGATTAATCCCCCTGTGGCGGGTTTATTGGCCACCCTGGGCTATCATGAGGTCCATGTTTACCAGAAACCCAAAATTGCCATTTTAGTCACCGGCAATGAACTGGTGAAACCAGGAGAGACGTTGCGACCTGGCCAGATTTATGAGTCCAACTCATACAGCCTGGCGGCGGCCCTGGAGTACTTGAAGCTGGATCACTACACCCTCCACCACGCACCCGATGAAGCAGGCGCCTTGCAGGAGCTGTTAGCCGAATTAATGGAAACCTCTGACGTGGTCATTACCACCGGCGGGGTGTCTGTGGGAGAATATGATCTGGTCAAAGAAGCCTTGTCCCGGATCAAGGTCCAAGCCCACTTCTGGAAGGTGGCTATTAAGCCGGGGAAACCGGTCTTTTTTGGCACTTCTCGCCCCAAGGGCGCCCGTCATGAAAAGCTGGTCTTTGGCCTGCCCGGCAATCCGGTCGCGGTACTCCTGACCTTTCATCTGCTGGTGCGGCCCGCCTTGCTGAGATTAGCGGGCATGCCGGCGGATCCCCCGCTGACGCTGAAGGCCCAACTGGCCAAAGCCCTCAAGAAAAAGGCCGGGCGGCTGGAATTTATCCGGGCCCGCCTGTTTAATGAAAACAATACACTGATTGCCGCCCCCGCCTTAGGCCAGGGCTCTCATATGCTGGGGGGGCTAGCCGTATCAGATGCCCTGATCTTATTCCCCTTAGAAGAAACCCGCCTGGAAGCGGGAAAAGAAGTGGATGTCATGCCCATAAGCTGGTGTTGTAACGTATGAAAACCATTGAAGTGCAATATTTTGCCCTCTTACGGGAAGAGCGGGGTTGCTCGAAAGAGACCCTGAAAACCAAGGCCGCGACCGCAAAAGACCTGTACGCGGAACTCCAGAGACGTTATGCCTTCAGGCTACCCGCTGATCGGCTGAAAGTGGCCATCAATGAAGCCTTTGCCGAGTGGGAGACCCCTCTCAACGACCGGGATCAGGTGGTCTTTATCCCGCCGGTGGCTGGAGGGTAGCGATGTTTCAGATCAGTGAAACCCCGCTGGAACACTTGCCGCTGCGCCAGGAAATGGCCCATGCCGCCGCCGGAGGGTACGTCTCTTTTGAAGGTTGGGTGCGCAATCACAATGAGGGCCGAACGGTTTCTGCCCTGGAATATGAGGCGTATGAGCCCTTGGCGCTCTCGGAAGGGCAAAAAATCATTGAAGAAGCCAAGGCCAAATTTGATATTCTCGATGCCGCCTGCCTGCACCGGGTAGGGAAACTGGTCATCGGCGAGATGGCCGTCTGGGTGGGGGTGGCTTCCGCGCACCGGGGGGCGGCCTTTGATGCCTGTGAGTATATTATTGATGAAATCAAGCACCGCCTGCCCATCTGGAAGAAAGAAACCTATACGGACGGGGATTCCGGCTGGGTCAACTGCCAGCATTGCGCTCATCATGCGCCCAAAATCATTTCTCCTGAAGAATACTATGACCGCCAGCTGCGCTTGCCGGAAATTGGCCCAGACGGGCAGGAAAGGCTAAAAAAAAGCCGGGTGCTGGTTATTGGTGCTGGGGGCTTGGGCTGTTCGGCCCTGCAATACCTGGCCGCCGCCGGAGTCGGAACGTTGGGGATCTGCGAGTTTGATACGGTGGAAGCCAGTAATCTCCACCGGCAAGTGCTGTATACCACCGAAGATATTGGTCAGCCCAAGGTGGACGCCGCCGCAGCCCGTTTGCGCCAGTTAAACCCGCTGATTCACGTTCAGACCCACCCCCAAGCCTTTGGCTCAGAAAACGCCCGCTCTTTGTTGATGCAGTATGACCTGATTCTGGATGCCACCGACCAGATGGAAACCAAGCTTTTAATCAGCGATGTGGCGTCCGGCATGTGGAAACCCCTGGTTCATGCCAGCCTATACCAGTATGAGGGGCAGATTCTCACGGTTTTGCCCGGTGGCCCTTGCCTGCGTTGCCTCTGGCCCACCGTCATGGAAGAAGCGGCCGGATGCATGGATGGGGGGATTCTGGGGTCCGTGGCCGGAGCCTTAGGGGCTCTGCAAGCCCTGGAAGCCCTGAAGCAGCTTTTGGATTTGCCGGGGAAACTGGGGAAAGACGACATGCTGACGCTCGATCTCCTCAGCCACCAGACCCACCGCCTCAAACGCGCCCGGAACAAAGAATGCCCCATTTGTCGGCTTCAGGTCAGTGATGAGGAGGAAGAACCGGACAACCCCCAGCCGGTCAAAATCCGCATGGAGCGCATTCCCCAATCGGAGCTGTCAGAGTGGATCATTCTAGACACCTCAGAAGAGCGGAGCCCCCACTGCCCGGCGAACCCGGTGCCGCCTTTATGGCATGTGCCTTACTCCGAGTATGTGATGAATCCCCCCACGCTGGATCCAAACAAAAAATACCTGCTGGTTTGCCCCTATGGGGGCCGGAGCCTGTTTCTGGCCAAGGCCCTTCGACGGCAAGGGGTTCCCCATGTGTATTCATTGGCTGGGGGGACCCCCGCATTGGAGGCTTTCTGGCTTGGAACCGCTGTACCTCTTTGAACTCTCCCTCTTGATTTTTGGGGTGGCCGTTTTATACAGCGCGGTGGGCCATGGCGGGGCCTCTGGCTACTTGGCGGTCCTCTCGTTTACCGCTCTCACCCCAAATCAAATGTCCACCACGGCTTTGATCCTCAATTTAATCGTCGCCGGTATCGCGTTTCTAGCGTATTACCGGGCGGGGCATTTTCGTGGGTCCCTGGCCTGGCCCTTTCTCATTACTTCCATCCCGGCGGCCTTTCTGGGGGGCTGGTTGCATGTGATGGATGAACTGTATTATCTCCTGCTGGCCCTGGTGTTGGTGTATGCGGCTATTCGTATGTGGTGGCCCACCCCGGAAAAATCCCCGGCAAGGAAAGCACCCAGCCTGCCGGTGGCCCTCACCACCGGGGGAGGCTTGGGTTTCATCTCCGGCGTGGTGGGGGT
>CAYLWC010000042.1:0-18419 GCA_964387265.1 uncultured Vampirovibrionales bacterium
TGCAACCCGATACTGGGTTCATCCAGAATATACAGCACCCCAGAAAGACCGGAGCCAATTTGGGAAGCCAGGCGAATCCGTTGGGCCTCCCCACCGGATAATGAGGCCGCGGGGCGAGCCAATGTCAGATAATCCAAGCCGACATCCAGCAGAAACTGGAGCCTTTGTTCCACTTCAAAAAGGGCCTGGCGACCAATGGTCATCTGGTAATCGCTTAACTGCTCCGGCAGCCGTTTGATATGCTGAATGGCCCCACGAACGGAAAGACTACACAGCTCATGGATGTTTTTATCCCCCAGGGTCACACCCAGGCTAAATGGCTTCAGGCGAGCCCCCTGGCAAGAAGAGCAGGTTTTTTCGTGCATCAACCCCTGAATATAGTTTCGGGTGCCTTCGCTGCCGTAGAGATACCGCCGTTTGAGGATATTGATAATCCCATCAAAACTGCTGATAAAATCAAACCAGTCAATATCCTCCTCCTCCACTTCAGGGGCTTCCTGCGCGGTGGGGTCCAGATCCGGCTGCTCCCCATACAACATCAAGTTCACTTCACGCTCATTCAGCTTGGCATATGGCACATCAAGCCGGATACCATGTTTTTTGCCCAGCTTTTTGATAAACGTTGAATAATACCGCCCGGTAAATTTTTCCAGCGGTACAACCGCCCCCTCCAGCAAGGTTTTACCTGTTTCTGGGACCAGCAAAGCGGGCGCGATTTCATATTTAATCCCCAACCCTTCACAATCCGGGCATGCGCCGTAAGGCGAGTTAAAGCTAAACAGCCGGGGAGACATCTCCTCAAACCCAATATCGGCATAAGGCGAGGCTAAATGCCGGGAAAAAAACAGCTCATTGTTTTCCGCCTCGGTCGCTCCCAGCTCCTGCACAATCACAAAGCCGTCCGATTTTTTCAAGGACGCCTCAATCGCCTCAGTCAGACGGTGCCTGAGCTTTTCATCCCGCTTCAGGACAATACGATCAATCACGATTTCAATATTGTGAAGCTTGTTCCGCTCCAGCCGATAGTCCGCAGGCAGCTCTTCCAGCAACGTCATCTCCCCGTCAATACGTGCCCTCACGTAGCCTTCTTTGCGCATCTGCTTGAACAGGGCGTTGTACTCCCCTTTTCGCCCCCGAACCACGGGAGACATAATTTGCAACTTGCTGCCATCCGGCAGCGCCCAAACCTGTTCCACAATGCTTTGCAGTGAGTGGGGCGTAATCTCCACGCCGGAAACAGGGCAATGGGGGATACCAATCCGGGCATACAGCACCCGAAGGTAGTCATAAATTTCCGTCACCGTCCCCACGGTGGAACGAGGGCTCCGGCTGGTGGATTTTTGATCAATGGCAATGGAGGGGGATAACCCTTCGATGCCTTCAACATCCGGTTTTTCAAATTGTCCGATAAATTGACGGGCGTATGAGTTCAGACTCTCTACATACCGGCGCTGCCCTTCAGCAAAAATGGTATCAAAGGCCAGAGAAGACTTTCCTGAACCGGAAACCCCCGTAAACACCACCAGTTTATCCCGTGGCAGCGTCACGCTCACATGGTTCAGATTGTGCTCGTTGGAATTGTAAACCCGGATTTCTTTCACAAACGCATTACCCTTTTAATATCTCTATATGGACGTCAAGTGCGTCATCCTGTTCACGCAGGGAAAGACCGAAGCCGTTCAAGTTTTTCACTATTTGCACGATACCATAACCAGGGGCTGAAAAACGATAGGCCCACACTGTGAGGAAGACACCCAGCAGACGTGAACATAAGCGTTCACAGACGATCCAACGGGAAGGACACATATGGAATCCTTTAATCAACCCTATTCCAAGCATGGTTCAACGCAGAGGGAGTCTGCCATCTTTCGGCATAGCGTCGATGAAAGACCCGCCACTCAAGGGAGTCTGCATGCGATTATCCAGCAACATGTCCAGCAGCATTCTGCTCAACCCGATTCCTCATCCCCGGCGCTTCGAAAGGGATCCCCGTTTCAGCTCCCCAATTCCTATTCAGGGAAAACAACGGGCATTCAGCTCAACAACCTGGATAGCGAGCTCGCTGCTGGCATCGAGCAGTATCTTCCCACCCCCTCCATCCGCCTTCGGGTCATCAAAACACGCTTAAGCGAGGAAATCAAGAATCTGCAAGGTAAAATTGCCCGATACGAAAGCATGTCAAGTGCACTTTCTCCCAATCGCCCAAACCAGGGCATCAACGAAACCCTCCTTCAACTGAAGGAACGGGTCCGGGTTTTGGAGCAGCACGAACAAAAAGTATCCGCCGAGCTGGAGGATATGTACTCCCACGGTACGTTGTTTCAACAACTGGCCCAGGGCATTCATGATGTTCAGGGCAAGCTACATCAGGGTCTTCAGCAGGTCAATGACACAATCCCCCTTCTGTTGAATCTGGGTCCCATGCGGCAAGAACGCCTGCAAGCCGCCCAACTCCAAAAAGACCTGACCCTGTATCAACGGGTGCTTGAAGAACAAATGAAACAGCCCACTCTGTCCACAGATGAGATCAGCCAGATTGTGAATCAATCAGAGCGGGCCCTTCGGGAGCTGGAAGAGATCCTGGTTGCCTTGAAGAATCATAAACCCCAGCGCCTTCAACCATTCCGCGCGTTCTTTCAGGCAGCCCCTCCCAATCCGGACAAATGAATTTAACGGAGTGACTGGGCCGATTTAGGCAAAATACAGTAAAATAAAGGAAAACCTTGAGACTGTTTACCAGTATTATTCCGTCATCAAGGTCGAATGTCTGATTGGTGAGCCGGTTAGGATAATGAAGCGTCACAAGAAGCGGCCAAGAAACAGGAATGCGTTTGTCGGGGCCTTTTACAGGAATCCCGCCATTCAGTACGCCACCACCGTCGTCAGTGCCATCGCGCTGGCCGGATTTATTTTTTCCGGCATCCTCCTGTTTCGCTACGCTGATACCGCTGACTTAATCTCTCAAGGCCAACGGCAGATGAGTGAAGGCAAAGTGGCTCTGGCGGCCAGAACGTTCCAGATCCTGGTGAACCGGCACCCAGAAAGCTATGAAGGGCATTTATTACTCGGAAAAGCATATCTTGAACTGGATGAGCGGCGTAAAGCCGAGCAGGAATTCAAAATCGCCTCTTCTCTTAAGACACGGGGTCGTGGCATTACGGGGGAAGGAGCTGAAATTGCCATGAGCAAACTGGCCATCGCTCAGAAAGACTTTAACAAGGCGGAAGATCTGTTAATCAAGGCCTATAAAAAATCCCCCCGAGATGAGGAACTTCAGGAAGCTCTGTTTGAGTTGTATGAAACCTGGGGAGACACCTTATCGGAAGAGCCGAACAAGGACTATAACGAGATCATCAAGAAATACGAAAAATCCTTACGCTACGTGGATGAATATCGGCTTGAAGAGATGGTCAAGGAAAAGCTGATGGGCATTATCGCCGTTTATACTGATGAACTCCGGGTTCAAAAAGATCACAAAAAAATCATCCGGCTGCTTTCCAAATCCTTGAAATACCAATACCTCCCCGATTCCATGATCCAGATTGCCGAATCGTATGAAAAGCTGAACCAGCTGGATGACGCCATCGACTGGTACCGAAAAGCCTTTGACGCCAATCCTAGCGTGGTCAGCATCCGGCTAACCGATGTGCTGGTCAAGCGGGGCCGGCAGCTGTTGGATGAAAAAAAGCCGGAAGAGGCTCAAAAATATTTTGACGAAGCGGATCAGATCAGTAAGCTGGCCAACATTCCGCTGGATACCCTCTACCCGGTCAAGGCGACGGAAGTCCATATGGCCTCGGTGATCGACGGGGAAACCGGAGAATTTGAGCCCAAGGTCAATGTCAAGTTCGTCAATGAGGCTGATCGCCCGTTGAATTTCTTGTTGGCCAAAGCCGTGTTCCTGTCAGGAGATGAAGAAGTAGCCGTCATTACCGAAACCGTCGCCACGCCGGAAGAGCCTCTGGGAGTTAAGGGCTCCAAAGCGGCCACCCGGACCCTGACCTTGAAACCGGAAAACAAACTGAACATTCATCAGCTGAAAAAGCCCCAGCTGCAGGTTCGTATTTCGGTCGCTTACAGCGAAGGACCCAACCAGGCCTGGAAGGTTAAAGCGCTTCAGGAAGCCGCTATCAAACGCCCCGAACCCACCTCGGCAACAAGCAACCCTGAAGTGGAAGAGGACTAGACTACGCTCCCGTCACCTACAGGGTTTTGCTCAAGCAGCTTCGGTTGCCTTTCTTTATAAACCAGATACAAGGGCAGGAGTGTCATCACCAGGGCGTTCAAGATGTGCAGGTTTTCAAAGGGCGTAAACGCCAGCAGCTGGAAGGCCGCAAAATAAACGCCAAAGCGTCGTAATGGCGAATTTTCTTCCAGCAGAAGCAGCAAGGGGAAAAACATCCCCACGTACCACGCATGAAACTTGGAACTGGCAAAAACAATCAAACCCACCAGGGCCACAGCGATCACCTGGAGCAGAACCTGGGTGGTAACCCGCTCCCGAACGAACCGATACAAGAGCCAAGCATAAAACACAATGAACCCACCCCAAAAAAACGGCTTAAACAGCTGACGAACGCTTTCTTTCCAGGCGCCAGCATCCGTAACAAACCATTTACCGGCGTAATACACCGTATCGCTGATGGCGGCATGAAGCGAATGATGGGACACACTGGCGTTTGAAAGCATATCGGAATGCTTCCAGTTCTGAAAATCCGCCATATAGGGCCACGCCAGCCCGAACAAAAACAGCCCGGCCAGGATACCGCTTTCAAGCAACCCTTTCCAGTCCCGCTGCTTGACCCAGCCCATCACAATAAACGGTAGCGCCAATACCGAGGCATACTTGGTAAATATAGAAGCCAGTAACAACGGCAGCGAGAGAACCCGCCACTGTGGGAATTGCAGCACATACACGGCCAGGAGCAAAAACAGGGCAAGCAGCCCGTCATTATGGCCATTGGCCACCAGGTGCAGAAGAATAAGCGGGTTCCAGCCATACAAATACATGGCAAGCACCGGCTTTTCCAGATTCAAACGGATGGCAAAACGGTAAATAAGCCAGGTCGTTACCCCAAATACCGCCACATTCAGCAGCTTAAACAGCAAAAAGCTGAGAAAAAATGACCCGCCAGTAAACATCACCAGCTCGCCCGTCAATCGGGTAAACAGGAATCCATACGGGCTGGGGTTATGAATCCAATGTTTTTGAAAAAGCGGATCTTGCTGCCAATCCGGGATTTCCGCGACAGTAACGACATAAGGATTAACATGATACACCGCTTGCTGGGCTCCCCGGTTGATGTAGCCATATAAATCGCTGGAATGAAAAGGAATCACAGCTAGCAGGATCAGCGAAAACAAAACGCTTCCCAACAACACCAATCTGGCAGACCTCTCTGTCTCCTCGGGTTGTTGTTGAGAGAGTAGACGGTAGCCTTGATAAAAAAGCCAAGCCAGAAGCCCAATACAGATGAAGAGCAACACATCCCCGATAATGCTGGAAACTTTGGCGCCAAGGCCCGGGAAATGCCAAAAATCAGCCTCCCAGGCGCCCATAATCATGCGAGAAATCGCCGCGTCATCTCCACCAGCCGTACCCAATAATAGCCCGGTCGGAATCAGCAGCAGTCCATAGAGACAGGCACTCTGAAGCAGCCAGCGCTTGAGAGGGGAAGAAATCGGATCTGGGGAAAGCAGGGACGTCATGGTCTTATTGTACTTGCCGCAGGCCGGTTCTTCCAGCCACGTCATACGACCTGTCTGGAGGGCTGCATTACGGATTGCCCTGCCACATAAACCGCCTCAACGGATGTATCCGGGTGCAGCACCTGTTCCTCGGGCGGTAAGTCGCTCAGATATTTGGGGGCTTTCCAAAGTACGAAATCGGCGGATTTTCCCAGCCCCAGACTCCCGATTCGCTCTCCCAGTCCCAAAGCATGGGCACCCCCCAGTGTCAGCACGCTCAGCGTTTTTTCCGCCGACCACCCATGCACACTCATCGCAAACCGCCCTTCCGCCCGCAAATCCAGATCTTCTGTGCTTAAATGCCCATCAGTCCCAAGTCCTACCGGGATATTCATTCCTTCCCAATCGGTCCAATCCAGGGTTTTTCCATGAAGCGTCAGATTGCTCCGGGGGCAATGGGCTACGGTAACGCCATTCTTCTGAAGCAACAGCCGGTCCTCGGCAGAAGTATGAATGGCATGGGCGATAATCAAGCCACGGTGTAACAAGTCGAATTGCCGCAGGTACTGGACCGGTGAGGGAGCAGAGCGCTCCGGCTGAAACGTCCGTCCCAGAATCCGCTGATGTAACGTCTGAATTCCACTCTCTCTCCCGGCCAGGTATGCGCTTTCATCTTCCGTTTCCGCCACATGCGCATGGACAAGGGTGGGATGGCACTCCTCAAGCATCACTTTCCAGGCCGCCGGAGAGACATTGTAGGGAGCATGGGGAGAAATGCCCACCTGCAATAACGGATGGTCTTTGTAAGCATCAATCAGCTGGCGGTATAAAGCAATTAAGGTATCCAGCTGAACCGGGTCCGAGCCTGGGTGGAAAAACTCTAGGGAGACAATACCCCGTAACCCCGTTGATTCCAATACTTTTAAACTCAGTCCATCCAGGCTAATGTCGTTCACACACGTAGTTCCGGTGGTCAATAGCTCCTCTACCCCTTGCCGTATCCGATCCGCCCTGGTTTCAACCCCACCCCGATTACGCCGAACAACCTGAAGCAACCAGTCTGCCAGTGTCTCACCCGACTCCTTGGGAATCACCTGCCCGAAAGACTGCTCCAGGTGGGCATGGACATTAACCAGACCCGGCGTCAGAATCCGGGTAAATTCTTGTAGCCCTTCAACTTGTGGCCCTTCAATGGGTCGAGCGCCTATTGCCGTGATTTTTCCAGATGCCACCTGGATTTCCCCCTGAAAAATCGCAGGGCTTTCAACCGGGAGAATCCAATGAGCAAGATAATGTTCACGCATGGCATTTTTATTCTAAAATAAAAGAGTCTCCGAGAGAGTATTAATAAGAATTGGATTTGGATAATGTGCATCATGAAAGATAATCCAGAAAAGGCAATGCTTTTCTTGTTTCCGCTGATTACTTTCAGTATTTTTCTGGTAGCGATCCTCCTTTGGTGGGTCATTGTCTTCAACCCCTTGGGATGGTGGTAGAATCACAAAAGAACACCCTTTGGTTTTTTGCCAATAGGCCTCAGGGATGTTTTCTCAACATCGCTTTGTAACGAGGAGGGGTTTGTGAGAAGTCGGCAAGCCTTTTTGCCACCGAAGAACAACCGTGCGGTTGAAGGGCTGATCAAGCTCATCTTGCCCTGGGTTTTTGATGACCTGTTAAAAGGACTGAAAGTCCGATGTGCGAAAGAGGACCTGGAAAAACTGCGGCAGTACCGGGGAGAGCGGATGCTCCTGCTGCCAAACCATCCCACGGGGGAAGATCCTTATGTCTTATTTGAAATTTCCCGTCGCCTGAACGAATCGTTCAACTATGTGGCCGCCCGCGAGATTTTTGATTTTGAGTGGGGGTTGCGAGGCTGGATACTCCAACACTGCGGCTCGTATTCCATCATCCGGGGAAAAGCGGACCGGGAATCATTTAAAATGACCAAGGAACTTTTGGTGCAAGGGCTTCGACGTCTGGCCATTTTTATTGAAGGGGAAGTATCTAACGAAAACGACACCATTATTCCCTTTGAGGCCGGGGTCATCCAGTTGGCTTTTAGAGCCCAGGAAGAACTGGCCAGACGGCACGGCGAAGCGTTCCCACCCATCTACGTGGCCCCGGTCGCCCTGAAATACTATTTTCATAAGGGCGTCGAGAAGGCCATTGCGCATTCGCTCCACAGTCTTGAGGATGAGGTGGGGATTTATAAAAAGGCCCCCGAAACGTATGATCGGATTTTGGCCATTGGCAACCGGATTTTAACGGTCCATGAAAAGCAGATGAACCTGAGCATTGAACCTGAAATGTCCCTGGGAGACCGGATTCGTCAGGTAAAAAACCGGCTGCTGAAAAAAATGGAACTGTTTCTGGAAATTACCCCCAGCCCGGAAGAGAGTTATCTGAACCGGGTCCGGGCCATCCGAAACCAGATGGATCAACTGATTTACGCCTATAATCCACCAGAGAAGTTTTCTAACTACGAGGCCCGCATGCTGGAGCATCTCCGCAAAACTTTTGATGAGTTCTATGATGAACTGGAACGCCTCGTCAATTTTATGACGCTGGATGAAGGGTATTTACGAGACAACTGGACAAATGAACGATTTATTGAACTGCTTCGACGCCTGGAAAAAGAGGTTTTTGGCAGCCCCAGAATCCAGTATCCACGAACCTGTGTGGTTAAAGTGGGCGAGGTGATTAATTTCAAGGAATGCTATCCTGCCTATCTGCAAAACAAGAGACAGATCCCTCAGGATATCGCCGGGCGGCTGGAAGGGGACATGTGCCGGATGCTTCAAACCATTGAGCGCCCCGGCAAGCTATAAAAAACACCTCCCGAATTCGAGAGGCGCTTTTTGGAGTCTTTGCAAAATAGATTGAGAGAAGAATTTTACCGTTTGGAGAACTGGAAGCGTTTACGGGCTTTCTTACGACCGTATTTCTTCCGTTCTTTAATCCGGGGATCCCGGGTCATGAACCCTTCTTTGCGCATCAGCTTTTCATATTCCGTGCTGATCTCGGAAAGGGCCCGAGCAACACCCAATTTAATGGCGTCTGCCTGACCGGCAATCCCGCCACCATTGGTGTTAACCAATACCGTGTAGCGGTCTTGTGCGCCAGCAACCACCAGGGGTTGCAGAACCGGCACATGAAGCGCTTTCCGGTTCCCTAAATACTGTTCCATAGATTTGCCATTGATAATGACATTGCCTTTTCCCGGCACCAGGCGTACACGGGCAATCGCTTCCTTGCGACGTCCGGTCCCACGGGTTCCGCGTTGAGGATACGCTGCAGCCATTACTTCACAACCTCCAATCCTTTAAAGGGTTCGGGCTTTTGAGCGGCATGCTCATGCGCCGGACCTGCATAAACTTTCAACTTTGTGAACAGCCGACGACCCAGACGGTTGTGGGGGAGCATCCCTTTGACGGCTTTTTCAATCACCTTCTCAGGACTTTTTTCCAACAGGGCGTCCAGGGTAATGCTGCGGAATCCACCCGGATAACCGGTGTGGTGGGAATAGATCTTCTGGGCACCTTTCTTGCCGGAGGTCAACTGGATCTTCTCGGCGTTGATCACCACGACAAAATCGCCAGTATCCACATGGGGTGTGAACTGAGGCTTATGTTTCCCTCTGAGCAGCTGAGCCACTTCGGAAGCCAGACGGCCCAGGGTTTGACCCTCGGCATCCACCAGCCACCATTTGCGCTCAACCTCAAGAGGCTTTGCGGAATAGGTTTTCATTTTGCATTGACTCCGTTTTGATTTGTGATGTTTGTTCGTATAACGCTTGGGCAAATCGGACGTACGGATCCGATTCAAAGAAGTGATGACCTTCCTGATACTTGACCGCCATCAGGGACAAGCCATTGGCTTTAGCGATTGCCGCCGCCTGGGTTCGATCCTGATAAGCCAGTACGTCTGTCATGGTATGGGGCGAAAGACCTTGCTTACCGATAACAAGCAATTGGCCCATCAGGTTCCTTACCATTTTATACAGAAAACGGTTGGCGACAATATCAAAGATCACCAGATTCCCTTCCTGACGAACACCCGCATGGTAAACATGACAGACGTCATCCAGAATGGGTGTATCCGGGCATTTGAAGCTTTTAAAATTATGGGTTCCCAACAGCCGTTGAGCTGCCTGATCCATGCGGGACACATCCAGCGGATGTTTCACCCAGACAGAATCCAGCGGCGCCCAAACAGAAGGCTGAGAAGCATTGTAGACAGTATAGCGATACCACTTGTACTCGGCAGAACGCTGACTGTTAAAATCAGCACCCACATCCACCCGGTCATCCCGGACCCGAACCGTCTCCGGCAGGATCGCATTCAGGGCAACCACCAGGTTGGGAATATTTTGAAGGCTGCCCGCAGGGATATCGAAATGAGCCACCTGTCCACGCGCATGAACCCCGGCATCGGTCCGGCCAGACATCATGAACCCAGAGACATCCAGGTTTAATTTTGCCAGTGCGTCCATCACGGCTTGCTGAACCGTTGGTTGACCCGGCTGGAACTGGCTCCCGGAAAAAGCGCTCCCATTGTACTCCAACAACAACGCAATGCGTTGTTGTTGAGAATGAGAAATATTGTTACTCGTAAGAGTCATCCGTCTAGAACCATTCCAATCTGTTTCCGAGCAAGCGCCCTGTGATTAGTCCACCAGTTGGACCAGAGCCATCGGCGCTGCATCTCCACGACGGGGAGGAGCTGCGACCACGCGAGTATATCCACCCTTACGTTCGGTAAAGCGAGGACCCACTTTGCTGAAGATCCGGCGAAGAACCGTCTCCGGGACTTCCCGGCTCTTTTCATCGGTCACCATCTCACCAGTCCGGCTGTGGAAAATCATCTTGCTCACCTGACGAATCGCATGAAGATCTCCCCGCTTGGCGAGCGTGACAATCTTGTCCGCCTGACGCTTCAATGCCTTGGCACGGGCTTCGGTCGTCATAATCTCATCATGGGTAAAGAGGCTCGTGGCCAAGCTTCTCAGCATGGCATCCCGCTGGTCAGCGGGTCTTCCTAATTTGGGGACTCTTCGACGGTGTCTCATGATCCGTTGTTTCCTTTGTCTGCGATCTAATCGTTCTTACACATTCAATTCGGTTTCGGCTTCTTCCGGATTCGGCTTGAGATCCAGACCAAAGGCCCGGAGACGCTCAATCACTTCATCAGCGGATTTCTTACCGAAGTTCTTGATATTGAGAAGATCATTTTCGGACTTGTTGAGCAAGTCGGCGATATTGTGGATATTCGCCCGCTTCAGGCAGTTGAACGCCCGAACGGACAATTCCAGATCTTCAATGGTAATGTTGGGAGCTTCCGTTTGCTCTTCCGGCTCTTCCACTTGGGTTTGGGTCACCAGGGTCGGAATCCCGCTGAGGGAGGCGACCGGCAGCAAATGCTCAATCAGGTGGTTGGCGGCCTGGCTCAGGGCGGAGCTGACATCAATGCTTCCGTTGGACCAGATCTCCAAAGTCAGCTTGTCATAATCAGTCCGTTGGCCCACCCGTGTATCTTCCACGTTGTAAGCCACCCGGCGCACCGGCATATAAACGGCATCCATGGTCAGGGTATCCACCGCTTTGCTGGCCAGGTTCTGATCCGCCGGAACATAACCTTTTCCAGTTTCGCTGGTCAGAACGGCATGGATGCTGCCCCCTTCAGCCAAGGTGCAAATATGCCAATCGGGGTTGATGATTTTCACATCGGCAGGGACTTCAATATCCCCAGCCACCACCGGACCCGGCTTATCCACGTCTAAGCGGAGGTATTGAGGTTCGTCGCTGTTGCTTTTGAGAACCACGCCTTTTAAGTTGAGCATCACATCCAACACATCTTCCACAACACCGGGAATGGTGGTGAATTCGTGCGTGATACCCTCTATCCTAACCGAAGTAATCGCGCAACCAGGCAAACTGGACAAAAGAACCCGGCGCAGCGAGTTCCCTAAAGTTGTCCCGTAGCCTCTTTCCAGCGGCTCAATAACAAACTTGCCGTAGATTGAACCATCGGAGTCGGTTGTCGTGTTTACGCATTTAATATTCAGTTGATGCTCCATTGATGGGGGGAACCTCCAAGCTTGAATGATTCTTATCGTGAGTAGAATTCAATAATCAGGTTTTCATTGAAAGTTGGGTCAATGTCCTGACGTTCAGGCACATTGCTGTACTTCACAACCAGATTTCCGGCATCGACTTCCAGCCAGTGCGGAACAACCGGAGCGCCATACGGGTTGGTTTCCTGAAGATTTTTAAACAGTTGATGGCTCTTTTCACGAATGGTGATAATATCGCCGGGTTTCATCTGGTAGGAAGGAATATCCATTTTCTGGCCATTGACCAGAATATGCCCGTGAGCAATCAGCTGACGCGCTTGTGGGCGGGTCACCACCAGGCCGGAACGAAACAGAATGTTATCGGCTCTGGATTCCAGCATTTGCAACATCACCGTACCGGTAACGCCTGGCTTTGCCACTGCTTTGTCATAGACCCGGCGGAACTGCTTCTCGAGCAACCCGTAGGTTCTTCTGACCTTTTGCTTTTCCGCGAGCTGCAAAGCGTATTCAGACAGCTTTTTACGTGCCTGTCCATGTTGACCCGGCGGGTAATTGCGCTTGGTTTTAGCAGCTTTCGGGTGGCCTGAGAGAGCCACACCGGCTGAACGGGAAAGCTTGGTTACAGATTTTCTATAGCGAGCCAAAACGGAAACTCCTTTTCTGTTTCTCGGATCTCTTTATACTCTACGACGTTTGGGGGGACGGCACCCATTGTGAGGAATGGGGGTGACGTCTTTAATCAGGGAAATCTCCAGACCTGCAACCTGCAAAGCCCGAATTGCGGTTTCACGGCCCGCCCCAGGACCGCTCACATAAACCTGAGCGGAACGCATGCCATTGTCCATGGACTTCTTGGCCACCTGCTCAGCGGCGGATTGGGCCGCAAATGGGGTCCCTTTCCGAGCGCCTTTAAAGCCGGCGCTACCCGCGCTGGCCCAGGCCACCACATTTCCTTGCGGATCCGTGGAAGTCACAATGGTGTTGTTAAAAGTCGACTGAATATGAATGACCCCCTGGAGGACATTCTTTTTCTCTTTACGCTTGGTTTTTGTCTTATCTGCTGCCATTGTCTATTCTTGACCCTTCATTACGCTTTCTTCTTCATTGGTGCGGAACGCTTCCCGCGACGGGTTCTCGCATTGGTTTTGGTCCGTTGACCCCGAACCGGCAGACCCCGACGGTGGCGGGTGCCACGGTATGAGTTGATCTCGATCAAACGCTTGATATTCAGACCTTCGGCCCGACGCAATTCACCTTCTACCTGATAGTTGGCTTCAATTTCTTCCCGCAACGCGTTAATTTCGCTTTCAGCCAGATCGTCCGTGCGCATATCCGGGTCAATGCCGGTTGCTTTCAAGATCTTGCGGCTGGCGGAAAGACCAATGCCATAGATATAAGGAAGGGCATATAGCAGTTTTTTGTTTCGGGGGAGATCGACTCCAACGATTCTAGCCATTCGGGACTCCTATCAGGTACTGAAGATGACTGGTAAATATCAAAAGGGTCATTGTGACCATAGAATGGAATGAATAACGTAATGTAAAAATAACCGAGAATCAAGAGGGATAGTCAAAAATACAAGCCACAACGTTAAGGGTTTGTAATGCAATGACCGATCAAACGGACGAACACTCACCCCAAGCTTCTCTCTTAGGTAGAAACTTAAGGCAAATGAATTGACCCAACTAACCTTGACGTTGCTTGTGTTTGGGGTTATCGCAAATAACGGCGACCCGGCCACGACGGCGAATCACTTTACATTTTTCGCAAATTTTCTTAACAGATGCGCGGACTTTCATGTCTGTCTAACCTTTCCTTCTAGGGTGCTAAGGGTATTACTTCATACGGTAGGTAATTCTTCCGCGGGTCAGATCATAGGGGGAAAGCTCTATTTTGACCTTATCTCCGGGGAGAATCCGGATAAAATTCTTCCGAATCTTACCAGAAATATGCGCGAGGATCACCATGCCGTTTTCCAACTCGACCCGAAACATGGCATTGGGGAGTGATTCCTGGACTGTCCCTTCCATCTCAATGACATCTTTAGCCATAGTATTGTTCCAATGCTATTTCCCTGATTAATGCACTCTATTACGGTAACTTGGTCAGTATTTCGGGTTCACCGCTGGTAATGACTACTGTATGCTCAAAATGCGCCGAGGGCAAGTGATCTTTTGTAATCACCGTCCACTCATCTTCAGCGGTGTACACATCATCACCCCCGAGATTAAACATCGGCTCAATGGCCAGCACGTTTCCTTCCCGAAGCATCGGGCCTTTCTCACCGGTCCGGTAATTATGGATAAACGGAGATTCATGCGGCTTACGACCAACCCCATGCCCTCCATAATTCCGAACCAGGCCGTACTTGTATTTCAGGCAGACATCCTCAATGGCCCCGCTGATATCATCCAGGTGATTGCCTTCAACCATCTGGGCAATCGCCGCCATCAGCGCTTCTTCTGTGGCTTTGAGCAACTGCTCCAGCTCCGGGGTGATCTGCCCTACCGGCCAGGTCACCGCTGAGTCAGACACCATGCCTTTATACGTGGTGCCACAGTCGATACTGACCACATCCCCTTCCTTCAAAACCTTATCCGGGTTGGGGATGCCATGGACCACTTCTTCATTTACAGAAATACACAACGTGGCAGGAAAGCCGTAAAGCCCCTTAAAAGTCGGTACCCCACCAGACTTTCGAATGTGGGCTTCGGCAAGATCATTCAGCTCCTGGGTCGTCACCCCAGGCTTTATCGCCGCCTGAACCACCCGGTGCGTTTCCGCGTTGATTTTGGCGGCAGCGCGAATCAGACTCACTTCATGTCGTGATTTGCGATCAATTTTGGTATCCACTGTCATGTCGCTTTTATTCCAGGTTACTTACGAGGCGGGGGTCAATTCCAGCACCGGTTGTACATGTTGGGTAATGTCCTGGGTAACTTTATCCACCGGTTGGTTACCATTCACTTCGGCCAGTTCGCCCCGCGCTTTAAACTGCTCCAGTACCGGCTGGGTTTCCTTTTCAAAAGAATCCAAACGCTCTTTCACCTTTTCTGGGCGATCATCGGAGCGGAGCTCCAATTCAGCGTCATGCCGATCGCAAAGCCAAATATCCAGTCCAGCATCATCTTTGGCTGGTAAGCCATTCTGATCAGTCTTTTGTCGTTGTGGTTTCTGCTGATCGCTAAAGATGTTGTAAATCTGCTCATCTACAGGGCAAAACCGACGGCCCGTGGCTCGCTTGGTCACCACCTCGCTGGGTACGTTCAGGAAGATGGCTTTCCCAATTTTGGCCTTCCACTGGTTACAAAGATCTAGCAAGGCGTTGGATTGTTCCAGACTCCGTGGAAACCCATCCAGGATAAAGCCCTTAGAGGTCGGGTTGCTGGCCACTAAAGCCTCAAAGCCCTTAACAAATACCTTCATGACCGTCTCAATCGGCACCAGTTTCCCGGCATCCATGAACTTACGAATTTCCTTGGCCAGATCGCTCTCAGGCTCGTTCTTGGTAATGTGCCGAAACGTGGCGCCCATATCAAAGACCGGCAGGTTATAGCGTTCAGACAGAATACGGGTCTGAGTTCCCTTGCCCCCATTGGGTGGCGCGATAAACGGAAACAACAGTTTGCCTTGTAATTGACTCATGAACTCTTCCTCCTAAAAACGGGGAGACGCTACTTCAGGAACCCCTCATACTGACGAGCTAGCATGTGAACCCGAATCTGGTTCACGGTATCCAACGCAACCCCGACCATAATAATCAATGATGTGGCCCCCAACCCTTGCAAGGTCGTCATCCCCGTCAAGGTGGTTGCACTGCTGGCGATGAGCGTAATGGTTGCCAGGCCAAAAGCCCCGATAAACGTGATACGTGTTAAAATCTCTTCCAGCTTCTCCGCCGTGGGCCGCCCCGGCTTGATTCCTGGAATGGAACTGCCGTATTTCTTCAGATTATCCGCGATTTCTTTAGGCTGCATACTGGGCGTAATGGAGGCATAGAAGAAGGTAAAGAAGACGATCATGGTAAATTCAACCACGATATACCCTGGCGTACCAGGAGCCAAGTACCGCCCGTAGAACTTCACAAGTTCCAACACCCAGCCGGTTGGGTTTCCAGCCTGTAACACCTGAAAAATAGTGCTCGGGAAAGCCAGTACGGCAAAGGCGAAAATAATCGGCATCACACTGGCCGGGTTGATTTTAAAGGGAATATGGGTATTCTGACCCCCGTATACTTTATTCCCAACCTGCCGCTTGGCACTCACCACAAAGATCTTCCGGTTGGCCTCTTGTAGAATGATAATTAACCCGATGGTAATCAGGTAAATTACCATCAGCACCACCAGGCTGAAGGATTTTCCAGGATCACCGGACACCAATGCAGCGGTCCGATCCGCATACATCGGAATCGCCGATAAAATCCCGACCAAAATCAACAACGAACCGCCATTCCCAATCCCGCGCTCGGTAATAATTTCAGCCAGCCACATGGCAAAAATCGCACCTGCCGTAAGCGCCAATACCGCCAATGGGAAAAAGACAACGGGATTGACCTCAGGAGACAGCGCCCCAGGTACCCCGGCAATAAAACGCATTACCAGGCTAGATTGGAGAATCGCCAATACCACGGTCAGATAACGGGTGTATTGAGAAATCTTGCGACGACCCGCTTCCCCTTCCTCCTTCTGTAATTCTTCCAAATGAGGAATAACCACCGTCATCAGCTGCATCACAATAGAAGCGGTAATATAGGGTCCAATCCCCAGCGCGAGAATCGAAACTCGGGCCAAAGCACCCCCGGAGAACATATCTAGAAAGCCCAGCAGCTGGTTCCCGGCCAATGCCGCCATCGCATCCGCGTTGACGCCCCAGACCGGGATTTGAGCGCCCAGACGAAAGATGGCAATCATCGCCGCAGTAAAGAGCAGCTTCTCCTTCAGGCCAGAGCTGTCCCACATTGCCTGAATATCTGCCATATTAGGGATTTTTCCCGCTTTTGGTCTGGCCAAGATCTCGCACTCCTTCAGTCTTCTCAGTTGGATGTGGATACGGTTAGATCGGCGGGACTCTACATTAGTAGAAGAATCCGCCGATCCAAAAGGGTTTATCTTATTCTGCAGAAAGCAGTTTAACGGAACCGCCAGCGGCTTCCACTTTTTCACGGGCTGCCGGAGTCACGTGGTGAGCATGCACAACCACCTTGCGCTTGATGTCACCATTACCCAACAGGCGAACCCCATCCATACCGTTGCGGAGCAAGCCACGCTCAATCAGCAGGTCATAGGTTAATTCATGCTCATCAGCGGTCAACAGGCTTTCCAGGTCATGGACATTGAGTTCCAGCCAGTTTTTCGGGTTCATCACGCGGCAAGAACGAATTTTGGGCATCCGACGGTATGCAGGCATCTGCCCACCTTCAAAACCACGCTTTCTAGAATTACCGGAACGCTGTCCTTCACCGTTGTGACCTCGGTTGGACGTTTTACCAGCACCGGAAGCCCGGCCACGTCCCACTCTTAAGCGGGTGCGGGTAGAGCCAGGAGCGGGTCTCAAGTCTGTCAGCGTTAAAGTTGCTTCGCCTTCCTGAGGGGCTTTTTTGGCTTTGGTCGCCATATTACAGAACCTCCACGGATAATAGATGGGGAATTTTATTGACCATCCCCCGGATAATCGGGGTGTCATTATGGGTCACGGTACGCTGGGTCTTTTCCAGACCTAACGCTTTAGCCACCCGACGTTGCTTTTCGGGGCGACCCAGGAGACTTCTGACCAGAGTCACCTTGATTTGCTTGTTCTTGGATTGAGCGGACATCTTTATTCTCCGATTCTCAGTGTTTATACAAGAATTTCTTTCACGGACTTGCCACGACTTTGAGCGATTTGCTGGAAAGTCCGCAGCTCTTCAAGCCCGCGTAGTGTTGCTCTTGCCACGTTCAGCGGAGAGTTCGACCCCAAGGACTTGGACAAGATATTTTCCACACCGGCCAATTCGATCACGGCCCGAGCAGCGCCACCGGCGATAACGCCAGTCCCTTCAGAGGCAGGACGCAGCACCACCAGACTTCCACCCGCTTTGGCTTTAATCGGATGAGGAATGGTTTTATTGTGCAGAGGAACATTGATCAGGCTCTTTTTAGCAGCCAGGACGCCTTTTTGAATGGCGCCGATGACTTCATTGGATTTGCCAATGCCAAGACCGACCTGACCGGCCTGGTTACCAACAACCACAACGGCACGGAAGCTCAGTTTTTTACCACCTTTGACAACCTTGGTCACCCGGCGAATTTGAATGACTTTTTCTTTCCAATCAGGACGATCATCTTCCTGTGAACGCTCTAATGCTTCCCGCTCCCGGGCTTCCCGCTGTTGTTCTTTTGCATGCTTGCCACGTGGTTTTTCATCTGTGGCGTCCACATTGGTCCGCTTGGCGTTCTTATTTCTGAAGTTGTCGGGCATACCTTTCTCCGTTTTCACTTATCTAATGATTGCAGTCATCATGCTGTTGCTGTCACGGGACTTTTGAAATCTTACCGCAAACAGCCCCAAGGGACAGTTTGGGTTAATAGACTCGTTACTGTAGCAAAAGCATAAATCCATGACAAGATTTAAGTTTGCATCCACCAGAACAAGCCTTGGATTTGCGATCCAATTCTTTACA
>CAYLWC010000043.1:0-16682 GCA_964387265.1 uncultured Vampirovibrionales bacterium
GGGAGGGACTTTAAGAATGGAATGGCTAAGCTGGTGGGAGATTTTGTAGATGTCATCAATGTACAGCCGGATAATAGCCTGAAATTGAAGATATAGGGCCTCTCCATATACATCCGGGGTAACATACGGGTTTCCATCCATATCCCCGCCGACCCAACTGCCCAATGTCACAATGGGCCTATCAATGCCCAGAGTCTCATGGGAGTAATACAGCTCAAAAAGCAGTTCTGTCTTCTCATGGAGCTTGGGGAGGGCTTTGTAAAGTGTCCGCCGGAAATAACGAAGGACCTGGTTGACTTCATCCCGTACCTTAGGTTTGGCCCACCGGCTGAAATGCGTCGCCCAGAGGACCTCAATTTTTTCAGTCAGTACATTGAGCAGCTCTTGTTGATGGATACGGTTTAACTTGGGGTCATGCAGCCCCTCCAGCAGATGGAAAATCTCCCGCTCATGAGCCAAAAGCGTATGTCGCAAAATGGTGGTGGGATGCGCGGTGGCGACCAGGCGTACCTGTTGCTGGTGAATGACCTCTTTCAGACGATGGGCCGGGATTTGTTGCGGGCCGCTGAAGGACTGAATCGCCCGGTCCAGCCCTTGCTTGTCTTGCTGGGATTGCTCGCTTTGGTGGTACCCTTCCGCGATTCCCGTCAGGGTTAGAAAAAGCCGAAAAGCCGCAGCAGCGTTTTCCAGCCAGGAGATCTGTTTTTCAACAGGCAAGTCTGAGATTTCAGCTTGTAATATGCTGTCAAACGCCTCAAATCCGACCTGTTTTCCTTGAGTTCGAGCGGCTTTGGAGGCTTTCCGCATGCGTTCGATAAACTGATAAAACTCGGGTCCTTCATGTTCGGCCAAAATCATTCCGAGCAGCGCGCCCAGTAGCCGTACATCTTCGTTCAGCTTGTCTTGTCCGAGAGCGTGTATCTCATCGGTTGGTTTTTCCAGCGTGATAACCGGGCGTTCCTTGCCGTTCACAACAGGTAGTCGTCGCACCACTTGAAAGTACAACTCCCGATGGGAAAGAGGTTTGTTGGTTTGCTGAGGCATAAGATGGGGCCTGAAAAAGACATCACCTGATAAAATCTATCAGGGTGTATTCTAACAGACTTGGCTGGACAAAAAAACGACCGCGTTTGAATTGGGTGGGGCGGTTTGAAACGTTGGCTTGGTTCTTATGTGATGAGTGTAGAAAGCCCCGCAATGAGTGGACGTCTGCCCACGCGTTTTTTGCCTGCCAGTACACCAGCGACCAGCGCGTCGGCGGTAGGGGGTGGGGAAAGCTTGGGTGGCTTGGAGAGCCGCTTGGCCAGCTCTTTTTGTAAGGTTGAAGGTGCTCGTGGCGGAAATACCAGACTCACGCGGATATCATTCCCAAATTTGGCGTAAGTTCGCACCTGAGATTCCGCCCATGTCCACAAGGCACCCTGGGTCGCACTGAATTTCCCGAGGTTGGGTAATCCCAGGCGGCCATTCTGGCCCAGGTACACCCCAAGCCGACCATAACCACTCCCTTCCATGGAGGCCAGCGCTTTTTCCATTATGAGAATGGGTTGAATGATATTGACTTGGGCCATTCGCTCAAAATCCGCGTCAAAGACGGCGGCGCAATGAAAGAAGGCCGATGGGCTCAGGGCCTGATCCATGAAAATCTCCATGTTGGGCCGTAAAAGATCAAACGAGATCCACTGAAAATATTTTTGCTGGGCTTCAGCCCATTCCATGAGTTCCGTGGGTTCGGACCGGCAAAGCGCCACAACATGCCAGTCTTTTCGAAGGAGGCTGAGGGCGGTTTTACGTCCCCAGAACCCACTAGCTCCTGTCACCCAGGCGATTTTTGGTTGTGGCGGCTGTCCCATCACTTACTTTCTGACCAACGTTCCAACGGCAAAAAACTCATTTCTATTCAGGGCTTCCAGCTCCCACCCGTAGGGCTTTGCCCATTCGATCAATATTTCAGCCGGGCGAGGTACTAAATCCCAGGATTTTTTATGAAGATCAATCATGGTTTCCTTGATCAGCCTTAGGTCCGGGTGATGTTCCTGGATGGTAAAGACCCAGCGTGCGCCAGGTTGCGTAACGGCAGAGCCGTTTTTCAGCACAAGCTGAATTTCCTCATCCTGGGTCAGGATGTCAAAAAAGCCGGATGACACCAGAATGTCCGCCTTCTTGCAGCCCAGTTCATCTAGCTTGAAGGCATTGCTTTTTTTAAACGTAATGTCTTGCCGCCCCAGCTCTCCGGCTTTCAACCGACCTGCTTCCACGGCTTCCATTTCAAAATCCCCGGCAATAATGGTGGCCTGATCTTCCGGGAGTAGAAACAGGTATGATCCAACCCCGGCGGCGAGATCGAAAATAGTGGGGTGGGTATAATGTTCAAGGGCTTTTTTGAGTTGTGTAATCAGAAGCTCTCGGCGGGAGCGAACTCCGTCCCAGACCTCGTTGGAGATAAACTGCTTATCAAGCCAAACACCCAGTGGGGTGATGCCTTTTGGTTTGTTTTCATAGATATATTCCAGCATGACACCCGAATCAAAGCCGGTTCGCCAGCCAATCTGAATTCCTTCACTGAGCTGCCCCACCGTTTTCATTAGGATCTTAAGCAGCATGTATTTCATTTTTTCCCGACCTCGCTTCCGTATTGGAGTTTACACTTCCAGAGCCAATGGGATACTGTCTTCAATTGTTTCATGGTATTGAACATGTGTGGAGACAGCCGAACATAATCCCCTCGCCGGGCGGTGATGATTTGATGGCGGTATCCGTTTTTTACGATTTTTTCCGCCACTCCCGGCCCTGGATCAAAGGAAACGATGCCCGACCAGTTTTTAGCGCAGGACACCACCGGCCATCCGATTTCCAAGAGCTGTTCATGCAGATAATCCCGGCGTTGTTTGACTTTTTGGGACACGGTTTCCCAGCCGATGCGCCGGAATGTTTTCAGGTTGACATGAAAACGGGCCATGGCGGTGGGGGTGACCCAGCCAAACTCCCAGCTTTGTCCTACATGATCGAAACCGGACTCGATGTAGGGCGGATCTTTGAGGCCCAGCCAGGAAGGAAATGGGCTGGAAAGTTCGGTCAGTGCCCGTTTGCTTAACACCAGAATGGCCAGCCCCAACCCTGAGGCGAACCATTTTTGGGTACCAGTACACCAGAAATCAATCTCCGGGCTCCAGCTGGGCTTAATGCCCGCTGACTGAACAGCGTCTATGCAGGTCCAGATGCCATGTTGCTGAGCATGACGGACAACCGCTTCCCAGGGTTGCTCAATGCCGGTGCTGTAATCCACGGTGGAGAGCGCCACCATCCGGGTTCTTTCTGGCCAGGGGGAATACCAGTCCTGAATGGGCATGGGGCTCACATCAAACCGTCGGAGCTTTTCCCATGGCATTACGTTGGCTGGAAAGTCCCGCTGGGGGTACAACACCACATCACCCGGCTGCCAGTTCAGGCTATTGGCAATCAGGGTCAGGGCGACCGTGGTGGAAGGAAGGAACGCCACTTGCGTGGGGTCACATCCCAGCCATTCGGCTACGGATTCCCGAAGGGCATCCGTTTCTTTCTGCCACCGGGGCAGCAGGACATTCCCAAACAACTCAGGGGTAAACAAGCTCTGGAGATAGCTTTTGGGGCGAAGCGGGGCAAGTCCGGCCCAGTTCAGGTAAGTGAATTTTGGAAAGATGGGCATTTGTTATCTATCCCGGTTTGCTTTGATCCAGGGCAGTCAATTCTCGAATGGTTCTGAAAATGCGAAGTAGGAGGGTTAATACACAGCCAATAACAAGGATGGGCACCAGGACCGGCCAAATATCCACGCCAAACAGGGCTATTATGGAGCCGATGCCGATAATGGCCAGACGATCCGTTTGCCCGCAAGGGCCAACAGACTGGGTTGCCCCTCCGGCAGCCAGGGGGAGTGTCCCGATGATCTGCACCCAACCGGTCACTACTACCAGGGCCAAAGCCCACGTAAACGGCGCATGGGGCCAAAGGGCCAGAACAATCAGAATATCGGTAAACTCTCCAGGTAGGCGGTTGAGGTAGGCACCCAACTGGCTTTTCTTGTTAAACTCTTCGGCGATCAGCCCGTCCAGTGTGTTGATGATCATGCGACCCGCGATGGCCAGAAATGCCCCCAGCCAACATCCCGTAAACAGGCAATAGGCCGCAAGAACCCCAGGCACTGTGGCAAGCAGCGATAGGGCGTTGGGCGATAGCGTCTGGATGCCGGGAATCTTCACCAGAATATCCCGCAGCCAATATTTGGCTTGGTACAAGCCAATATCAGGTTTCAGATTCGGTGGTTTGCTCGCCATAGCCCAACTCCTTGTTTAATTTTTCCATTAGCACATCCAAATCACTTCCTGCATATGGTTCAAAAAATGTGACCGTCAATTCTCTAAAGGGCTTCCAGATAGGGGCATGTGGTGGCCAGGCTGTATCGGTTCCCGTTAAGCGAACTGGCAGAATTGCCCAACCTTGGCGAACCAGCATTTTGAGTAGTCCGCTATGCAGCTCCTGGGAATGGCGGCTGCCGCTGGGGTAAAATAATAGCCAGCCGGTTTCGGTGTTTTTCAGGTATCTCATCCAGCTTCGGATGGTGGTTCGGTGAACCCGATCATATGCCACCGCTTGAGACAGCAGAGAGGCTAAAATGGCCCAGTGGGTTTTGGTAAAAAAGTAATCCTCAGCGGCTAATACGGAAACCTGTCTGCGGATCTGGCCCGGTAAGGCGGTAAGGATGGTGATTGTATCCAGGTGAGATTGGTGATTGGCGACAATAGCGTATTTTTTGGGGGCATGTTCTTCTGGGGTGTACGTTCTTTGATCGGTTTCCTTTTGGCTATCCTGCTTCCCCTGTCTCATATCTCGAAGCGTACCTTTGACCGTGAGTTTGAACTGGCTTCGGATAATAAGAACCGCCAGCCAACTGCCCAGCCAACGGAGAGCGTCCCAGGTGATATCAGGCACGCGGGGGTACATGCCCAGCCGCTCTCTGAGTGGCTTGCCAAAGTCATCGGTGGCTTGGTACTCAAACTTCATAGGGGTCTGCCTGGGAAAAGAACTCGAGGCTCTTCGGAAATACCGGAAACATGGGCGGTTTGGTGAAGTATGACTTGTCGGACGGCGTGGGTCACCGGGTTGGTTTCCAGCGACTGATCCGATTGACTGAGATTATAGGCCCGTTGTTCCTCTTCCACGGCCCGGATGTCTTGTTCAAAGACTCTTCGGAACATGAGATGCTCCAGAACGGGATGAAGCAGCTGGAGCAGAATACGGGTACCAGCTGGTTTCTTGAAAAAGAACGTGGAATGGACATAGGTGCTTTGGGGGCCGGTGGGAAGGTAGGTCACAAAGAGATAGAACCCTAAGTCTTTCTGGTAAATATGAATATAAGGGTATTCATACAACACATGGACCTGGGTTTGGCGACTGTTACTGAAAAGTCCCGCTAAGGGGTTGGGCGTTTCCACATCGTAAACTGCCTTGACGCGTTGGTTGTCATGTTCCAGGGATTCCAACCTGGGGTTGGCCCAGGGTTGCTGCGCTTTATGGAGGTCAGCATGGAATAAATCCGTAGCGTTTTCGGTGATGTAACTAAAGTGGCAATTGACAAACCCTTCCATGGGGAGGGGGTGATACCGGTGGATTTCCAGATAGGGTTGGATAGTGGGCAGGGGCGTACTGTTTGCAAGGGCTGGATCGCCAGGAAACGCCCAGACCCATCCGGCATAGGTTTGAGCCGGGTAAGCTTTCAGACAAATTTTCTCTGTTCTTCCCGCCATACCCGCCAGGGACGTGCAAGCCCCGGAGTGGTTGTCAAATTGCCAGCCGTGATAACGGCAGATCAGCGTGTTATTCACTTGTTCTCCGAATTGGCTCAACCGGACCCGCTTATGAGGACAAGCATCCTCAAACACCTGGATTTGCCCGGATGAAGGCAGAACCGTTACGAGTTCACAGCGATCCAAGCGGGCGCCAATTCGTTTTTTTTGCTGAAGACACCGGGTATGGGCGACTGGCCACCAGAAATTCAGATTGACTCCTGTGGTTCGAACGTTCAGAAGCCCAGCCCTCCATGGAAGAATCGGGCGATGTGCAGGAAGAGGGGGGCGACCCAGAGCAGGCTGTCAATGCGATCGAGAATTCCGCCATGGCCGGGGAGCAGGGTGCCGAAATCCTTAATACCTAGATCGCGCTTAAAGGTGCTCATCACCAAATCTCCGACCTGCCCGCCAGCGCCAACAACCAGCCCGATGAGCAATACCAGCCACCATTGAAAGTGGGGAAAAGCAATGGGCCAGTTAATAAACGCAATGGCTATGCTAGAGACCAGGGCCAGCAAGGAGCCTTCGATGGTCTTTTTGGGGGACAGTACCGTCCAGGTGGTTTTACCGAAGAGTTTTCCCCAGAGAAAGGCCATGGCGTCGTTGAGCTGCGTGGCGATCAGCACAAAGAGAACATAACCGTAGCCGTAGTCTGACTGGGCCAGGTAGCCCAAATGTCCGGCAAACCAGCCAAAGTATACCAGGCCGATGACAGACAGGGCGATGTTTTGAATGGCCCCTTCATAACGGTTCTGGAAAATGGGAATGGTGGTCAGGAAGGCGACTCCCCAGATAGGCAGGGCCATAAATAGACCGTAATCCCGTTTAATCGTCGAAAAGGCCAGCCCGAGAATCACCAGATACAAAAGAACGCAGTAGGGTCGTTGCTCGTAAAGGCCGGTTCCCCGCGCGAACTCTTTAAAGCCGTAGATGGAAATCAGGGCAATGGCAATGGCCCAGGCAGCAGGCCCCAACCACAAGGGCAGCATGAACATGGGAATCAGAACCAGCCAGGTCAGGTAAGGCTTTTTGGCCACCTCCATGGGCTTGAGCCAGATAAACGCCCCAAGCAGTCCGTATAAAACCGCGACCGCCAGGGTGTAAAACAACAGAACCCCATGGGTGGATGAGACAAACTGGTCTTGCCCAAACTCAAAGAACATCAACGGACTCTCATCAACTCTGCCATTTTATTGTACGGCAGGTCCATGAATGGGGGTATCCGCTATACATAGTGGAAAAGTAAATCCAATCAAGCAAAAAACTGACCAAACGAATTTAGTCAGTCAGCAATAGGTTTATAGATTTAAAGATTAGTGGCGGGGTGGACGGGTCTCGAACCCGCGACCTCATGCGTGACAGGCATGTACTCTAACCAACTGAGCTACCACCCCAGATGAGGATTGTACGTTTATAGCACAAGCATAATTGAAGGTACAAGGGATAATTTCGAGGGGTCGAAATTACGATGTTTAACATCCTATTAGAGAGCACACACGAGAATCAAGCCCCAAAAAAGAAAGTGCCGCAAAAAGTTGCGGCGGTTTTTAGAGGGGGGATGTTCAGTTTCCTATTATAGAGAAGGACGCCAAAAAGGGGAATGCTACTATTTTATATATTAGTAAGTTTAAAATCTAAAAATGCAGATAATGTAAGGGTTTAAGCAGTTAAAAATTGTTTATTTAATTATTAATTCACCTTTCCTAGACCATTCTTCTTGCTGGATGAAAGGCTCAGTATCCGGTATAGCGATTCTGGGGGCGGTGTGATCGGGAAGCCTTCCGCTTGGGGAGGGTAATGCCGCACTTATGGAGAATGGCATAGCGCAGACAATCCATCACATCCTCATAAGGATGCTCCTGTAAGGGTAGCTCGCTTCCGCTTTGCCCGTATCGATAGCCGCCTTCAAAGGCTTCAATCAGCTTGATGCAGGAGCGATCCACCCGAAGTCCAGGAATGCCCTCAATCCGTTCGGCCAGCTTGATGCGAATCAGTTCCAGGCCATCCAGAATCTGGCTACGGTAGTAATACGGGTATACGCCAAAACTGTTTAAAATCTCAATGCTGGTTTGCAGGCTTTTATCCGACTTTTGTGCCCCAGCCGGATCGCAGACATCCTCAAATTGTGCTTCGGGGAATAAGTGCTTGCTTTGTGCCAGCACTTGCCTGGCAAAATCCTGTACCATGACCTGATGACCGATAATTTCATGCAGAACCCTCACGCGGTCCTGGTTATCCAGCTGCAGAAACAGACAGGCCGGACAATGGTAGCCAAAATCCCAGCTTCGGATAATCCGTTTTCCGGGAATATACTCTAATTGACTTTTATGAAGTTCGCCAAACTGCTTGAAAACCCGATCCCGCACTGATAAGTGATAGTTAATATCAAGCTCCCTCGCAACCTCATCTTCAGTCATCCGTGCTTTTTGCCGCTCGTACCAGGTTTCGTCTTTAAGCGGGTGTAGACGCCAGTGCAGTGATGCGACCTCGATGGGACTATGGAAGCGGAGTTCGCCGAACTTGTTGTTTTTTCCATACGGAGTGCCTACCAGAATCCGGCATGGGCTTGATTGCCCGGCAGAGGCATAGGCCGCATCATCACAGGGCCAGAAGGGAAACTCATCAAACAAAATGGCTTTATAGCGTCCACCCCGCCCAAAATTCTCGTTGCTGCTTTCCCCGGTGATGATATTGCCATTGGCCGGTTGAATCAGCTTGGCCTGGTTGTCATGTCGGGTGGGGTTAAAGCCGTCGGGCCGCATCCATTGGGGGAGCCGGAACAGGTTAAACCGGAGTTTTTCAAAGAGCGTGGAAATATCTCCCTTCCGGTCCACGCTTTCCATTTTGCGTGAGCCTAAATGAAAGTTACTACCGGGATGAAAAAGCCAATAATACTGAAAGAGCAGTAAGATTAGCCAACTGACCCCCATGTCCCGGCTTTTTTCCACAAGGAAGTCCTCGCCTTGCTCGATGTGCCGAACCAGGGTTTGAATAAACGTTTCCTGATACGGATACAACACAAAGGGCAGCTGGGCTGGTTTTTCCCGTGGGTCAAAGGTCCAGCAAAAATGGTTGAACCAAAAGCAAATATCCCGCTGGCATTGTTCCATGAGTAACATCTGAAGTTCAGGATTGTTTTTCGCCTGATACAGCAAGCGCAGACGCTTGATGATTCGGTGTTTTGGGTTTGAGTCCATTGTATCGGCCTTAGAAAGAAGCATGTTGGCTCCTTCCGGTCAGTTGGCGATACCGGGAGGCGTTTTTCAGAAAGTCATCCCAGCTCAGCGCGTATAAGGTCACGTCTTTAAGTTCCCCTCCCACCTGATTATCCGCGATCAGATGAGCGACCTTTTGAAACCCCATACGCCAGCAAAACCCTTTGGCCCCTCGGTTATCGGCTTCGAACTCGGCTTTGACCTTTAATACTTTTAATTGGCTAAAGGCATACCAGATGGCCTTGAGGGCGGTTTTGGCCACAACCGGATGGTGTCTGAGACAAGGGTGGCTGAGGCCATGAAGGTATGCGTGACGACCGGGGATTTCATCGGTGAGTGAGGCAAGTCCCAGTACATCGGCTGATCTGGCGCTAATAATCCACACATGGGGCAGGGATTCAGACAGGTTTTGCACCAATACTTCAGGGCTTTCCCCGCAGGAGACATCCAGCAGCGTGTCTTGATACCGGCCAACGAGTGAGCGGATTCCGGCGGCGTATTGCTGAAATTTTTGATTATGCCTGATCTGATGGATTTGAAGCGGATTCATGACTTAAGATACCCTGAATTTCAGCGAGTAGTTCTTCATTGGATAAGTGTTTAAGGGCTTCTGGAGAGAGGGGTGGGTCGGATGAGGCTATATTTTCTGTACCCGGTGTTTTATTGGGAGCATGAGAGGGGGAGGGCAGGTGACCTTCTGGCTTGAGTCGTTTTAGAATCAGCTCCACCGCCCAGATTTTATCTTTCAGGTTCTCTGAGTCCAGCGCCTCATCCAATACCCCCAGAACTTTATGATATCGATCCTGGAGGGACTTCATGAATTTTTGAACCGAGGGGAGAATGCGTTTGCCTGTTTTCATGCGCTCCCTCCCTGAAGGTATGGAATCAGGGTGTCGGCGGGCTGGCTGACTCGCTGGGTATACTCGCTGACCAGGATTTTGGGACGGACACTGACCGATTCCTTGATGGGCTCACCCTGGCTCCAGAGTTCAAATGTGGCCGGTTCGGTTCGGCCACTGGGCAGAGACTTGAGGAAAAAATACTTGAATTTGCAGCGTTTACAGCGTTTTTTATAGAGCAGATCTGGTGGGGCGGACTTTTGAGTCTTGTTTTTCAGGATGCGAACATCCAGGGTTTTGAAAAATACGCTGTGGCAATTATGGCATCGGCACATAAACAACCTCACTTTCCGTAATAATCGGCAGAAAGAAAAAGGCCTCGGCGTCGCGCGTCGACTGAGGCGCAAAGAGAGCGATGGAGTGAGTAGTAACTTCAAGGTGAGTGCACTTGTTACCGATCAGTATGCCATAGGTGTTTTTAAAACCATAGAGATCGAAGTTTACGATTTTTGGTTTTTTGTCTGCAAAAAAGACCGGCGCGGGGCCGGTCTTGACGTTGGAATTTGGAATAACAGGATCTAACGTATTATGCTTTAGCTGTTTTTTGGGGTGTTCTGGGTGCTGGTTCGACAAAAATGGCAAAGTGAGGGCAGTTCAATTCGCACAGCATGCAGGACGTACATTTATTGATATCCTGTACGGCAGCCAGCGCGCCTTCCACTTTTTCAGGTGCGGCAACCATTTCCAGCACGTCCTGAGGGCATACCTTGACACAGATTTCACAGCCGGTACACATATTGGGTTTTACTTCGATTTCAGGCAGCGGCTTGGCTATATTTACGCTCATCTTCGTTACCTTTGTCAGTCAAGAGGAATCCTAATGCCCTCACTATAGCACCGAAATATTCATGCTTCTAGCCCCTGTGTATACGATTCAGCGATGTAAAGCATTTATCATGCCAGACTCAAAAAATGGGGCTCGTACTGCCTGAATGAGTCTTAAAACAAGCGACGCCTAAAACGTCGGTTCTGGCCCGGCGGGCTCTTTTTCCAATTCTTCCACCAGTTTCAGCTGGTGGATAAAGTCCTGGATCCGGTCTTCCTCATCAGGATCTGGTGTGGCTTCAGCTGCCTCTTCACAGTATTGATACGCTTGATCAAAATCTTTCTGCTTGTAGTGAACGGAACACAAGGCAAAGAGGAAATTGGTTCGCCCACCGACGTTGTCTTGCGGGGTTAAGTCCAAACCGATCTTTAAATGCTCAATGGCTTCCGGGTATTGGTTGAGCGCCACCAGGCTGTTGGCGGTATCGAAGTGGAGCTGGGTGTTTTCAGTGTCTTGTTCCAGGGCTTTCAGGTAATACGTGACAGCATCTTGCTGCTGGTCCAGATGGCTGTAAATGGCTCCTTTGAGGTACTGGGTCTTGGCCGAGTCCGGTTTTGCCCGGCTGACGATTTCCAATTCCGACTTGGCGTCTTCTAATTTACCTGTATAGAGGTACAGCCATCCCAGGTTCAGGTGGATATCCGGGTCTTCAGGGCTGAGGGACAGGGCCTGGTTTAGGTGTTTCAAGGCTTTTTCAAAGTTGCCTTTCTCAATGAGCCTTTGCGCAATCTGAAGATGTTCTTCCGGGGATTTTGTTGACGTTTGAGCCATCTTGCCACAGGCACCAAAACCTGCTACAAGAAGTAGAAGCCCAAGACAGATGCTGATACGTTTCAAGAGAAAGACACGGGTCATTTTTGGATCGCTATTGCAATTTTTCTATGTGTATAATAAATTTCCACTATTATGGTGCAAGTTCCCCGTAATGGCAACCAAAGGGATGGCGTACCCAAATCCGGTAGAACCCCCTGATTGGTTTAGCAGACGTAAAGTTTACCAGACGTAAAGAAGAAAAGGCGCGTTAGACACGATGGCACTGACAAAAGAGAAAAAACAGGAAATCATCAAGCAGTACGGGAAATCTGAGAAGGATACCGGAAGCGCGGAAGCTCAAGTCGCTCTGTTGTCTGAGCGGATTCGGCAGCTGACCGAGCACTTGAAAACGAACAAGAAAGACTTTGCTTGTCAGAGAGGCCTCTTGATGCTGGTTGGCCAGCGTCGTCGCCTTCTGAACTACGTCAAGAAGAACCGGACACCGGAAGAATACCTCGAGCTGATTCGTCCGCTCAACATCCGGAAGTAATCCCAGATTTGAACATCAAAACGGGCGAGAGAATCGCCCGTTTTTGTTTTTTTGCTTTTGGTTTATACTTGGCTTGCACTTATATAACGATTTAAAGAGCAAGAATAGTAGAAGAAGAAAGAAAAGAAAAATATGGCAGAAACCACACTTGCGCAACAGGCGCAGTCAATTACTTTTAAAATTGGAAATAAAGATGTCACCTTTGAAACCGGAAAAATGGCGAAATCCGCAAATGGCTCCGTTGTTCTGAAAGTGGATGATACAGTCATCCTTGTGACTGCAACAGGCAGTGAAAATCCACGTCCGGGAATCGACTTTTTTCCTCTCTTGATTGATTTTGAAGAGAAAATGTACTCTGTCGGGAAGTTCCCTGGTGGGTACATCAAACGGGAAGGCCGTCCAACCGAGAAGGCCACCCTGACCTCCCGCCTGATTGACCGGCCGATTCGCCCCCTTTGGCCTGATGGGTATCGGAATGATGTGCAGGTTGTGGCGCAGCCGTTAAGCGTAGATGGGATCAACCAACCGGATGTACTTTCGATTTTAGGAGCCTCCATGGCCTTAGAACTTTCCGGACTGCCTTTTTTGGCTCCGGTGGGCGCGGTGCGCGTTGGCCGTGTTGAAGGGGAATTTGTGGTGAACCCCACATTCCAGGAAGCCGAGGTCAGCGATCTCGATCTGGTCGTTGCAGGTACCGCCGATTCCATCATGATGGTGGAAGCAGGCGCGGACTTTGTCTCTGAAGATGATTTGCTCAGAGCCCTGGAGTTTGCCCATGCCCATATTAAGGAGCAAGTCAAGGTCCAGGAACAGTTTCGCAAGCAATGTGGCATTGAAAAGCAAGTATTCAAGCCAGAGTTTGACTTAACCAATCTGAACCAGTTTGTTGCTGGGCAGGTGGAAGCGGATGTTCATCGTGCGTACCACGAGTTTGACCGGGATAAGCGTAAGGAGATCATTTCTCAGGCCAAAGACAAGCTAAAAGAAGCGATTGCCGCGTTACCGGAAGATCATGAAATTTCCGTGCTGCTGAAAGATCAGCCGCTGGATTTTGTGGGCGAAGCTTTCAAGAAAGTGGAAAAGCGCGTGATGCGGGATATGGTGGTGAAGGAAGGGGTTCGGGCTGATGGCCGGAAACCGGAGGAAATCCGCCCCATTACCTGTGAAGTGGGTCTGTTGCCCAGAGCCCACGGAAGCGCCCTGTTCACCCGCGGCAGTACGCAGGTACTTTCTGTTTGCACCTTGGGGGCACCTGGGGATATTCAGAAACTGGATGGCGTGGATCCTACCGCTGAAAAACGCTGGATGCATCATTACTCCTTCCCGGCTTACTCTGTGGGCGAGGTTCGTCCTCTGAGAGGGCCAGGCCGTCGTGAGATTGGCCATGGCGCTTTGGCTGAGCGGGCTATTGCCCCGGTACTGCCGCCGCAAGACCGGTTTGGCTACGCCATTCGGGTCAATTCCGACGTATTGGAATCCAACGGCTCAACCAGTATGGCCTCCACCTGCGGAACGTCTTTGGCCCTGATGGATGCCGGGGTGCCGGTGAAAGAACACATCAGCGGGATTGCCATGGGACTGATTAAAGAAGGTTCTGACTATGTGGTCTTGTCTGATATTCAGGGGATCGAGGACTTTCTGGGTGACATGGACTTTAAAGTCACCGGGACTCGGGATGGCGTGACCGCCCTGCAAATGGATATTAAAATCCAGGGAATCTCCATTGAGATTATGAAAGTCGCGTTGGAGCAGGCCCGTCGGGGACGTCTCCATATTCTGGAGAAAATGCTTGCGGCGATTCAGCAGCCCAGACCGGAACTCTCTCCGTGGGCGCCCCGGATTATGACCATGCAGATCGACAAAGAGCAGATCGGGACGGTCATTGGCCCTGGCGGTAAGATGATTCGCTCTATTACCGAGGAAACCGGCGTGACCATCGACATTGATGAGTCCGGTCTGATTACCATTGCCAGTATGGGCGGTGAAGGTGCTGAGCGTGCCCGTGAGATCATCCGCCGCCTGACCGCTAAAATCGAGCGCGGTATGCTAGTCCGTGGAAAAGTCGTTCGGATTATACCCATCGGCGCCTTTGTGGAGCTGATGCCCGGAAAAGACGGTCTGTTGCACATCTCCCAGATTAGCCAACGTCGGATCGAAAAGGTTGAAGACGAGGTCAGCGTGGGTGATGAGTTGCTGGTCAAGGTCGTTGATATTGACGAACGTGGCCGGATTAACCTGACCATGAAAGGCATTACCGATGAGGAGCGGGAACAGCATGGCGCAGCCCCCGCAGCCGCAAACAACGGTAAGTAAACCTCAACAGGATGACAAGAACCCTCTGGCCGATGCGGTCAGGGGGTATCCTGTCTTAGGACGGCGTCGGTTTCATATGCCTGGCCATGCCGGTCGGGATTGGTTGGGGCTCCCCTGGTTGCCGCCAGAGGTTTTTCAGCATGACCTGACGGAGCTGGAAGGGATGGACGTGTTGTCGGAACCTTCAGGCTGCATTGCGGAAGCCCAGGAGCGGGCGGCTGAGGTATTTGGGGTCGCACACAGTTTCTTCCTGATTAATGGGGCGTCTGTGGGAATCATGGCTGGCATGCTCAGCATTTTGCGACCGGGTGATAAAGTGCTGGTACCTCGTAATGCCCACCGTTCGGTGATGAGCGGGCTGATTTTATCCGGGGCGGAGCCGGTCTGGTTTTTGCCGGAGATGCTGCCGGACTGGGGGCTTTGGGGCGCGGTTTCATTAGAGGAGGTAAGACGTCAGATCGCCTTGCAGCCGGATATTAAAGCGTTGGTGGTGACCTCCCCCACCTATGAAGGCATTGGCTCTGATATATCGGCCCTGGCTGAGTTGTGCCAAGCGCAAGATGTCTATTTGTTGGTGGATGAGGCCCATGGAAGCCTGCGGCCTTTCTCAAAGGCCCTACCGGCATCAGCCTGTCATGCGGCGTGTGACGTGGTGATCCATTCGCTTCATAAATCCGCGGGCAGCTTGACACAAACTGCCATTGCCCATTTGCCCAAAGACTCCCGTATCGCGCCGGATCAATTGCAGCAGGCCCTGAATATGCTACAAAGCACAAGCCCCTCGTATCTGCTGCTGTCCAGTTTGGACGCGGCTTGTGGTTTCCTCGCCTCATCGTCGGGGCAGGAACGGATTGCCTTGTTGCTGACCCAGGTCGCCAACCTGAGAGACACATTGGTGGAACGGCTTGCCCATTTTCGGCTGTTTCAAGCCCAGAGTCCCCATTGGGATCCGACCAAGCTGTACCTGCTTTCGCCCAAAATACCGGCAGAGAATTGGGCCGTGAGTTTGGAGCAGGAAGAGGGGATCTCTTTTGAGTCTGTCTCACCCTATGGGGCGTTGTATCATGCGAACCTGGGGCTGGAACCCGAGGATTATCAAAGTTTTCAGGAGGTCTTTCTCAGGTGGGACGCCCGACTTCAGCAGACGAAAGCGGTGGGTCTGCCCGAGTGGGTTGGGGCGCGGCTGCCGGTAATGGCCCCGGTGATGGTCATGACGCCCAGGAATGCGTACTTTGCCTCGGGGGAAAAAGTCCCAATCTCAAAGGCGCTGGGCAGAATCTCAAAACAAACGGTGGTGCATTGTCCTCCAGGGATTCCGGTTTTGTTGCATGGAGAGTTGATCGAAGAACATCATCTGTCCCTGTTACCCCCAGAAGGGGTTTGGGTGGTGGCTTAGTTCAGACAATATATAAGGCAGGGAGAGAGGCTTCTAACTGAAGTGTCTGGATAGCCAACGAAGGGCCCCGGATTGCCGAATCAAGCGATCCTCAAACACCTGGCCTCGTTGGGTCAGGGGCTTGTATATCTGACGGTCCAACGCTTTGATGAATCGGTGATCTGGCTTGGCCCTCAAGAGTTTTAATACCCCTTTGGCGGCCAGCTCCATAATATCCTTGGGCTTTCTGGCCAAAACACTGGGTAGGGAGAAGGCGATGGCAAAAAGATAGGCAAAGGACATGGGTTTGAAAAACTCATGCATAATGTGGTACACGCTATCATCCATGGCCTTTTTCATGGTTTCACGGCCTTGGGTGGGGTTGCCTTCCTGAACCATCCGATAGGCCTCGGTGAATTTGGGGAATGTTCTGTTGGCGACCAAAACGGGATATCCCAGCAATGCGAGTAAGAAGCTGTGGTGTGCCAGGTTTTTAAATTTAGTCAGAGAGGTCAACCCGGCGCCGACGCTGGCACTGAAAATCAGGGTGCTGATTGCCTTTAACGGGTTTTCTTTCAGGCTTTTAAAGTATTTTTTACTGCCGTTTACGTAGCTTTCGGTAAAGGTTGATAAACCTTCCCGGTAAAACTCCTTGGAGGTCGGGGGGGCGGGAGAAGGGGTAAAAAAGGTTTTGCGGAAAAAACTGTTGGGCTTCAGGGGGGAATGCCCGGCGATCTGTTTGCCTGGAGATGCCGGATAGATGGGTTGAAAAGAACTGGGTTGAACCATAAAGTACGATTTCCCGTTTATGTTTCCCCTGCGGAGTTTCACCTGATACTGTAATAAACTGGGTCAATGAGAATTTGTGCTAGTGTGTGCTATGAATAAAATAATATAAACAAAGTCCGGGTGGGAGGGGGCTTGCT
>CAYLWC010000044.1:0-16655 GCA_964387265.1 uncultured Vampirovibrionales bacterium
GTTAAAAACAGGACTTTAATCATGAGTAAAATAGACCTTGATATATACTATGTATAACCCCTTTATATTTGAATAAAGGTTTGTGATAGAGAAAAAATGCCTGAATGTAACAACCTTGCAACATTTGCCAGAAAGCATCTGTAATCAAGGGCAAATCCGGTACCCATGGCGGAAATCTTCAGTATAATGAGACAAAGGCAACCGAAGAGGTCCTCCGGCATTGGCCGATGAGAACAAGCAGTTTGAGGCAACACCTCATAAATTAAAAAAAGCCCGTGAGCAAGGACAGGTGTTTAAAAGCAAGGATCTGTCCACCTCTGTGTTCCTGATTGCCATGTTTCTGCTGCTGTTTGCCATGGCCCCCATTATCTGGAAAGAAGTGGCTGGGATGTTTGTTCTGATTTTTGATCAGATCCCCAACGCCACCATTGAAAAAATCGGCTGGCAGTACCTGGCCGTCATTACGATTAAAACACTGGTCTTACTTTTGGCTCCGTTTCTTATTATCGCCGCGATTATCGCTATCGCCGGGGATTTCTTTCAGGTGGGGCCTCTCTTTGCCACCAAGGCCCTGGAACCCAAAGTGGATAAACTCAATCCGGTCAAGGGGTTTCAGAATATTTTTTCCATGCGAACGTTGGTTGAACTGGTCAAAAACATCATCAAGATGGTGGTCCTGGGGATTGTCGCCTACCTCATTTTCAGCAAGTTTCTAGGAAAACTGCTGATGCTGGGGGGCTCTGAAAACGTCTTTTCCCTGATGGGGGTTTTGGGAGAGCTGATCGTTGAGTTTGTTCTGTACGCCGGGGCCGCGTTTTTTATCATCGGCTTAATGGATTTTCTCTTCCAGCGCTGGAAGTTTATGCAGGATCAGAAAATGTCCTTCAAGGAATTGAAGGATGAGTTCAAACAGACGGAAGGCGACCCGATGATTAAGCAAGCTCTGCGTCAGCGACGGATGCAAATGCTGCAACAAAGTATGCTGGAAGCAGTCCCAACGGCCGATGTAATTACCACCAATCCCATCCATATCGCTGTTGCCATCAAGTACAACGCCGATGTGATGGAAGCCCCTCGTGTGGTTGCCAAGGGAACCGAGCTATTCGCAGAGAGAATCAAGGAGATCGCCAAGGAACATGGTGTACCGGTCGTTGAAAACCCGGTGGTAGCACGGGCTTTGTTCCGTCTGGTGGATATCGATCAGGAAATCCCCCCGGATCTCTACCAGGCCGTGGCTGAAATTCTCATGTTCGCATGGCGCATCAAAGGAAAAGCCGGTCCCGAAAAAGAACCCCATCAGTTGGGTGATGAGTAAGGGATCTCAATATGGTAAACATAGAACAGGAGCTTTCTCACGGAAGAGAAAATACAGGTTGAGATAAGTGACAGCCCCCAATAAAAAAACAAAACGAGTCAATGTTTCCAAGTATCTCCCCTTGGTAGAGCGTGTTGCCAAGGTGGAGTATCGTCGCATTCCTAACCACATGGTGGATTACGAGGAACTGGTCAGCATTGGCGCTATTGCCATCCAGGCCCTGCTTAGAAATAAAACCGAAGAGCAGGTTGAGAAGCTGAATACCTCCTACCTCGCTACCGCCACCCGGTGGGCCATCCGAAATGAACTGCGAACCCGGTACAAGTGGTACACCCTCAAGCACACCCGACAACCCGAGGAAACTGAAGACCAAAACGAAGAGGGTTCCAGCCAGGAATCCGGCGAGGAGAATAGCTCTGAAAACACCTCAGCGGAGAACGTCCGAGAGGCCATCTACGAAACCATTCTTTCCATTGAGGGTATTTCTGAAGGTGGTGACGGGGATTCCAACTACGATTTCATTAAAGACTCCTCCCACACCCCGGACGAACAGCTGGAAGTGGTCGAATTGGGCCGGGCTATCAAGCGGGCCATTGAGACGCTTCCCCCCAAAGAGCGCACCATTATGGAATATCGCTTCTACCGAAACATGCAGGTGAAGGATATCGCAGCAATGGTAGGACTCTCCAGCTCCAGAATTACCCGAATTGTCCAGGCTTCGCTGAATATGGTCCGGGATTACCTGAAAGAGAACGAAATCTACGATTAAGCTTCCCAAAGCCAAACACCGTTTTTCAGGAACAAAAGAGGGGGTCGCCAGTCGTATTGTTCTGAGCGCTTCAAGGGCCAAATACAATCGTTTATGAACAAGTCCGCATTGTAAAAGGCCCGTGTCTTTATTTTTTTGCTAAGATAATGCTCAGAGCTAGCGCAAGGCGTCCACATGAATCGTTTCAAAAACAAAAAACTGGTTTTCTCCATCGCAATTCTGGTCCTCGTCCTGGCCATCGGGCTGATCTTCACCTGGCTGGGCAACGCCAATAACCGCATTGAGCTGTCTGGCATCGTTCAGGCCAAAGAAGTCAAAAACGCGTCCCGCTTTGGCGGGCGGATTGAGAAAATCCTGGTGGATGAGGGGCAAACTGTTGAAAAAGGGCAGATTCTCATCACCTTTGATAACATCGAGTTATCTTCCAAAATCTCCGAGGCCAAGGCTGCGCTGACTCAGGCTCAATCAAAAGCGGAATTGCTGGCCAAGGGCGCCGATAGCTCCGAGCTCCGCCAGGCCCGCGCTCAGGTTCAACAAGCGGAGGAACGGCTCCGTATTCTATCCAGCGGCGCTCGTCCTGAAGAAATTGTCCAGGCAGAATCCAAAGTGGAAGTGCTGCAAGGCCAGTATGAAAACGCCAAAAAAGCCTATGAGAATGGGAAGACCATGCTAAGTGCTGGCATTATCTCCCAGCAAAAAATGGATGAACTCACTTCCGGCTACGAAGCGGCTAAAAGCGGTTTGGATTCCTCCAAAGCCGCCTTGAAGATGCTAAAAACAGGTGCCCGCTCTGAAGAGGTTAGAATCGCCAAGTCTCAGTTGGCCTCGGCCAGAGCCCAGTATGATAAAGTCACTGGCGGCGCCAAGCGGGAAGAATTGGACATTGCCTACGCTGCGGTTGAGCAAGCGGAAAGCCTGCTAAATGCCCTTCAGGGCCAGTTGAGGGAAGTTGAACTCAAGTCTCCCATCTCGGGTGTGGTCAGTGTCATCAGCGTTTCGGAAGGGGAATTGGTTCAGCCCAACCGTCCGGTGGTGTCCATTATTGATTATGATGCCCTCTGGACCGACGTGTATGTCCCGGAATCCAAACTGTCCTTTGTTAAAGTCGGACAAAAGGTTACAATTAAAGCCTCCGCCCATCCCAATGCCCAGTTTCAAGGCCGTGTGGCCATGGTCAACCCAAAAGGGGAATTTGTCCCAAGCAGTGGTGGCGCCAATGTGTCTGAAGAGTCCACCTTCCGTGTGAAAGTACTCGTGAATAACCGGGACGTAACCGGACAGGTTCCACTCTACCCAGGAATGAAAGTTGATGTCATCTTTACCCGATAGCTCCCTGGCTACTGAACCCGTTTCCATCATACAACCTCAGGAAAAACCAGCTATTTTCACTGAAAATCTGGTTCGCCGATTTGGGGACAAGATCGCCGTGGACCACTTAAATCTCCAAATTGATAAAGGCGATATTTTCGGCTTCCTTGGCCCCAATGGCTCCGGGAAATCCACTACCATCAAAATGCTTTGCGGATTGCTTTCTCCCACATCAGGCCGAGCCGTGGTCAGCGGGATTGATGTCTCTCAGGATCCAGAGAAAATCCGCTCCCGAATCGGGTATATGCCCCAAAAATTCAGCCTGTATGAAGACCTGACGGTCACCGAAAACATTAACTTCTATGCCGAGCTGTATGGGGTGACAGGCGCCTACGGACAGGAGCGGAAAAAAGCGGTGGTGGATCTGGTCGGTATTGGCCGCTACCAGAAATACCTGGCCAAGCAACTTTCCGGGGGCTGGAAACAACGCTTGGCCCTGTGCTGCGCGTTGGTCCACGAACCGGAAATAATTTTCCTGGATGAGCCCACCGCCTCCATGGACCCCGTCGCCCGCCGAGAATTATGGGATCTGCTGTTCACGCTGGCCAGTTCTGGCGTCACACTTTTTGTTACCACCCATTACATGGATGAAGCCGAACGGTGTAACCGGGTGGGTTATATTTATAACTCCCGGCTTATTGTCAGCGGGGGGCCAGATGAGCTCAAGCAGATTCGAGAGGTCATTGGGGAAAACAACCAGCGGATTGAAGTCCTGTGTCGGCCTCTGGTAAAAACCTTTAACGTGGTCAAAGCCTTTGATTATGTCAGCGATGTCACAATTTTCGGGCAGGCGCTGCATGTGGTGGTCCCGGAAAACACACCCATTACCCAGCTGGAAAAGGATCTGACCGAGCGCGGGATTCTGGTGGAGGAATGCCGTCGAATCCAGCCTTCTTTGGAAGATGTGTTTGTGACCCTAACCAAAGCCAATATCGAGCTTGAGGCCGAGCGCCTCAAGACCAGCGCCGGGGAACACCATGATTAAGCGCCTGAAGAAATTTCTGGGCAGCCTCCATTTTTCCGGCATGACATTTACCGGCATCCGTTCTATTTTCCGAAAAGAGCTGATTCAGCTAATGCGGGACCCTTATCTGGTGGGCTTTATCATTGCCCTGCCCGTAGTGCAGTTGCTCGTAACCGGGCTTGCCATTGAACGGGACTTAAGCCATATCGCCACGGTCGTTGCCAATCATGATCGGCGGAACGCCTCTACTGAACTGCTGAAAGACTTCCAGCAAAGCACCCTGTTTGACGTGGGGCATGTGGTCAATTCGGATGAAGAGGTCATTCAGGCGATTCGCAAAGGGAATTACCGGGTCGGGATTATCATTCCACCGGATTTTTCCGAAAAAGTCATGGCAGGCGATGAAAGCGCGGATATCAACGTCATTGTCGACGGGACCCATGGCAACATTGCCAAAACCATTGTCAGCGGCGCTAAGATGATTGTCACCAATCATACTCGTAAACTGATGGAGCAGAATACCCTCCAAAGTGCCGGGTCTTTAGGTCTGGTGGATACCAAAGCCAAAATTCTGTATAACCCCACCATGCAATCGGCGTTTTTCCTAGTTCCGGCGATTCTAGCCATTGTGATGCACATGCTGACCATCCTCTTTACCAGCTTTGCCATTGTTCGGGAGCGAGAAACCGGCACACTCGAGCAACTCATGGTCACACCGGTTCACACCAGTGATCTCATGCTTGGGAAGGTTTTGCCATATGCGCTGATTGGCTTTCTGGATATGATTTTAACCTTGGGAGTGATGGTCTGGTTCTTTGATATTGCCATTACCGGCAGCTTCTGGTTCCTGTGTATCGCTTCTATTATCTTTATTCTCTCTTCATTGGGCATGGGACTAATTATTTCCACTACCTGCAAGACACAAGTCCAGGCTATTCAGCTGACCACGGGGATCTTTCTACCCAGTTTGCTGCTGACCGGTTTTGTTTTCCCGTTAGAGCCCATGCCCGAATTTATTAAAGTCATCAGCTATTCCCTTCCCCTCACCTATTACCTCGATATCATCCGCGGGGTGGTTATTAAAGGGAACGGGGCTACTGAACTTTGGTTCCAGACGCTGGTGTTAATGGCCATGGCCTTTGTGATGATTTCATTCAGTATTCTGCGCTTCCGTAAACAAGTGGCGTAATGGGAGACTCGTTCATGTTCAAGCGTCGCTCCATCTCAATCTTTCTCAGTTGCCTTTTGAGCATCTTTTTACCGTGTTTCTATGGCTGGGGATATGCCGAACCTGACTCAGAAAACACTTCTACACCCACTCCTCACGCTGAAGAAGATATCAACGCAGAGACTCCAGAAACTCAACACGAGGAGCGCAGACTTCAGGCCGAAGTGTCTGAAGACGCGCTTCTTAAAAATATCCGTCATCTGACTTGGCAACCGATACCTGAGGGAGCCGAGGCCATTTCCCTGCAAGAAACGTTCAAGCAGGTGCTGGAAAGCAATCACAACCTGCGCCAGGCCCAGGAAAAGATTCATGAAACCGAGGCTCGAGCCAAGCATGCCTCCACCTTGGGACTTTTGGTTCTATTCCGGTACTTTAATCCCAGCAACATGGAGGGTACCGAAACCTCTGATGTGAAGGCCGCTACGGCCCATAAAGAATATGTACTCCAGAAGGTTCTGCTGGAGTCGGCTGAAGGATATTACAAACTGATGCAGGCATACCTGAATCAGTATTTGAAACGCCATGATCTGCGACAGATTGAAAAACGGCTGGTGTTGGAAGAAGAACGCTTTTCCGCGGGCGAAACCACCAGCATTGACGTTGGCAAAGTGAAATCCGAGCTGGTTCAAGGCTATCAAGCATTTCTCCAAGCCGGACAGCAGACATGGGATGCGTCATACCTGCTGAGCCAGAAAATGGGACAGCAGGACACGCAGCTCTGGTTCCCGCGGGATTTGCACTTTCACGGCCCAGAACTGGAAGTATTACCCATTACGTCAGATTTTCAAGAGATTAGCCGGGAAGAACTAGTGCAAACTGCCATAGAAAACCGGCCTGAACTTCTGGAGCTCAAGGCGCGAATTGATTCACTGGAACATCAAATCAAAACCGCGCCGTTTGGCACCCCGGAGGTGGAGCATGAAATCGCCCGTTCCCTGCTGAAGCAGCTTAAAATCCAACAGGAGAATCTCTCGACCGGAATCCGGGCGTCCACCTTGCAAGCCCTGGACAACTGGAAGCTGGCCAATGAAAACATCAGGCTGGCAGCGTATCAACGGGATTTGGCCAATACCATGCGAAGCCAGGTGCAAATCAGTTACGGAGCCGGTTTTAGCAGCCAGAAAGATGTGTTGGACGCTGAAGTCACCTATGCGCAAGCCCAGGTATTGTACGCCAACGCCATCATTCAACGGAATCTGAGCTATTTGCGTTTGATGTATGAAACCGGCCGACTCGGCCAGCAACCCCTCATGGGGCCAAATCTAACCCAAACGCCCGCCCATCCTCAGGCAAAAGATACTCTAGTTCAGGCTGTGCCAGGGCACTAGATCCACCCATACATCAGGATTGGCGCAACCGACTTCTTGCTTCTGGTACTGCACAATCTGGAAAATATGCTTCAAATATAATATTTCCGCTTGAAGCAACGGATCGACTTTGACCCTGTTTTTCTCTGGTTCCATCATAATTCCAAGGGTCATAGACAATTCCAGTTCTGTCATCAGATGGGCCTCTCTCTTTTCCTGATGCACGCTCCACAAGCAATGAACCGCGCGCACACATCCAAATCATTACCTAATCTAAAAAAAACAAAAAAACAGGCCAAATTGCCCGCCAGCGCGTAAAGTGTTACAAAGATTTAGAGATCATGGCAACACCTCACCTCGCCCAGATAAGGTGCTTAAACCCCGCTAAAAACGCTATTTTTCAGGGAGCCTCATGTTGGCCGGAGGCAACAGGCTGCTCCTCCTGAGCGGGGGGCTGGGTTCCCGCATCCAGCATATAGATATAGTTAATCATCATCAAGGCCAGTTCCAACTGGATATCCTTGGGGAGACGCTTCATCATCTCCAGCAATTCCCAGGCGTCCTTTTCAAGACGATTCCTACGCAGGAACGGAAATAGAAAAAGCAATTGCCCAGGCGGGCCTAACCGCTCCTTCTCCAGAATCGACTCTCGCTCCATATGGCGACGAATATAATGGGCTGTCATCTCCTGGTGAATCCTGGATGCGTTTTGCAGCAAGCTGACTGCCATTGACAGGGTTGGGTCGTTGTCATACCACCGATGTTTCATGACTTCATCTCTCTAGCTGAGTTCCATGCGCAACTGTTCTTATGGATGACATCGACCCAATGAGCGCAAAAATTAAATCCCGAGGGTAAAACGTTACAAAAGTTTATAGAGCTAGAGCCTGTAAGTCCGCTTCCCGGCAGCGCCATTGGTCAACACGCTACCGCAGGTATCCAGATTACTTTTGAGTGTATCCAGTGCCTTGTAGTTGGTCAGGTTGTAATGAACCGGAGAAACCGATACCAGATTATTTCGAATTGCCTCCACATCCGAGACTTCAGACTCCCCTTCTTCGATGGCCTCCCCTGCCAACCAATAGTACACGCCCCCTCTGGGATCAACTCGCTTCTCATAAGTATCCGTGTACATCCGTGTTCCCAGTTCGGTCACTTTGACACCTGCCATGTCTTTCAGCGGAACCGCCGGTATATTGATGTTGAGGATACTTTTTTCAGGAATCCCGATCTCCAGGGCCTTGGGCAAGAAGCTCGCAATAAAATCCGCTCCATAGGTAAAATTCGCCAATTTATCATAGCCATTCACCAAGGAAACCGCCACACTGGGCAAGCCATGAATCGCCCCTTCCAGGGCCGCGCTGACCGTGCCGGAATACAGCACATCCGCCCCTAAGTTTGGGCCGTGATTAATGCCGGAAATCACCACATCAATTTTTAAATCGCTAATCAGCGCATTCAGAGCGATTTTTACGCAGTCGCTCGGGGTCCCGGTTACAGAAAAAGCCCGTTTGACTTTATTACCAAAATCCACTTCCTCAATCCGGAGGGGTTTATGCAAGGTTAAGGCATGGCCCGTGGCGCTCCGCTCCCGATCCGGGGCGGACACATAGACTTCATACTGATGGGATAAACGCTCCGCCAAGGTTTGTAAGCCGTTGGCGTAAATTCCATCATCGTTGGAAATCAAGACTCTCATTTCAGGAAAACCCCTCTGTCAGACACTCTACTTTCATCTATTGTACCCGACTTCAGGGAGACTGTGGTTTTTTTCATCCAGTTAACGGAGCGACTTTCTACGGTCCATCAGGGCCTCTATCGCTTCAGTCGTCCGAGGGATGGCTTCGCTAAGGTTTTTCTGCCCTTGGGGCGTCACCAGAATATCATCCTCAATGCGCACACCAATCCCCCACCATTTTGGATCCAGCCCGTCGGCCTTGGCCACCTCCGGGTCAATATAGATCCCCGGCTCCACTGTTAGAACCATGCCTGGCGCCAACGGGGTATTATAGTCTCCGGCATCATGAACATCCAGCCCCAGCCAATGACTGGTGCCATGCATGAAATATTTTTTGTAAGCTCCTTCCCGGGTCAAGGCTTCCGGTTCCCCTTTCAGCAGCCCCAAATCCACCAGTCCCTGGGTAATCACTTCCACGGATTTTCGGTGAACCTCCTTTAACGTCGCTCCGGGCCGAACCGCTTGAATAGAAGCCTCTTGCGCCTTGAGCACCAGATCATAAATGGCTTTTTGCGGCGGAGTAAACTTCCCGGATACCGGCCAGGTCCGAGTAATATCGGCGGTATAAAAACCATATTCAGCCCCAGCATCAACCAAAACCAAATCTCCGGGTTTGGCGTACTCCGAATTGCTCGTGTAATGAAGCACGCAGGTATTGGCCCCAGAACCACCAATGGTGGGATATCCCAGCCGAACTGCGCCATGTTTTCGAAATGGATACTCTACCTCCGCCTGAATTTCCCCTTCATTCCGCCCGGCGACCCGGTGCCCCCGCATTTGATGGGGTTGTAAGCCCATGGTTTTAATCGCCCGCAGATGACCCTTGGCGGAAATGTCACATGCCCGCTTCAGTAATGCCAGTTCATAGGGGGTTTTAACCAGCCGCATCTGAGCCAGAATCGACTGGGCCTGATAGGGTTTCTCCCGTCTCTGGGTGTATGGGGCTGCCCCATATTCTTTCAGGAAAGCTTCCACCTGAAGGTTCATCTTCAGGTTGGTTTGGGCCGGTAGAAACAACACTTTCTCGTGATCCACCGCAATACTTCTGATGACTGCCTCCAATTGTTCATTGCTGAAGGCCCGATCCGCCCGATATTTTTGTACCGCGCCCTCAAGGCCCGACCGTTTGCCGGTCCAGGTTTCAGCACCCGGATCCCGAGGCGGGACAATGAGCTGAAAACGTGGTTTCCCTGGCTGATTCGATAGTATCGCCAGCGCATTGGGTTCTTCAAAGCCGGTCAGGTAATAAAAATTACTCTCCTGCCGGAAGGGATGATTGACATCATGGTTTCGGGGGGCTTCCCCACCACCCGCGATAATCACTGTGGTATTGGGAGGGAGTTGCTTTAGAAACGTCTCCCGACGCTCGGCATGGAAAACCGGGTTAAAGGCAGGAGGACCAAAAGCCGGAAAGCGGATCGCCGGGATACCCGAGGCATCCACCGACTTTGAGGCCCGAGCCGAAGGCTGTTGGGCAGGGCTACTTTTTTTGGCAGCGCCAAACTGCGGTATATTAAAACCATACGGCTTGTTGCTGGGCAAACCCGCCCCGGACAACGTCAGCATGTCATGTTGACTCCCAGAAAAATCCCACTATGCACTTTAGGGTACCTGAAAGACAAGGTACCCTAAAGCGAACGTATGCAATTGTAAAGTTAATTGTTAACCCAACACGGCGGCCATGACCGCTTTTTGGGCATGCAGCCGGTTTTCAGCCTGATCAAAAATCACCGTGGCATGCTTTTCCAGCACCTCATGAGTGATTTCCTCGCCCCGATGGGCCGGCAGACAATGAAGCACAATGGCATCAGGCCGGGCATGAGCCATCAGGACGTCATTGACCTGGTATTCCTTAAAGTGCTGGCGACGGGCTTCGGCTTCGGCTTCTTGCCCCATGCTGGCCCACACATCGGTATAAACCACAGAGGCCCCTTCCACAGCGGCTTTAATGTCATCAGTGATAGTCACTTTCGCGCCATGAGCCGCGGCGATGCTTTCCGCCTTTTTCACGATATCCGGCAACGGGGTAAAGCCGCTAGGGCAGGCAATGGCCACATCCATCCCCACTTGGGCGCACCCCAGCATCAAGCTATGGGCCATGTTGTTCCCGTCACCCACATAGGTCAGCTTACGGCCCTGGAAGCTCCCAAACTGCTCCTTGACGGTGAGCAGATCGGCCATCACCTGGCAAGGGTGGTAGGCGTCTGTGAGACCATTAATCACCGGGACAGACGCGTATTCGGCCAGTTCCACCACATCGGCCTGGGCAAAGGTCCGGATCATGATGCCATCCACATAACGGCTCAGGGTCCGGGCGGTATCGGCAATGGTTTCCCGAACACCCAGGTTAATCTCCTCCTTGCGGAGCATAAAGGGATGGGCGCCCAAATCAAAGATGCCCACCTCAAAGCTCACCCGTGTGCGGTTGCTGGGCTTTTCAAAGTACATGGCGACGCTTCTGCCTTCCAGATGCCGGTGAGGCACGCGGTCTTTCTTCAATTGCTTGAGTTCAGCGGCCAGGTTCAGGAGGTTCAAAATATCCTGCTGGGTAAAATCGGCCAGGGTTAAAAAGTCACGACCCTTGAGATTTAAGGAGACCGGGTTGGTCAATGCGGTTGCAGCCATGGGACACCTCATTAAACTTGATACACTCAAGGCCCATCATACCCAAAAAACCCCGGAAAGAAAGAGGTTTCCAAAGAGGTTCCCCAAAAATCCGGGCGCCCCACCCTCCGATGCTCCCATCTGACTCTGGGCCGGAACTTCGCCTCGGAAACTCCGGTCTATCATGGAGACCCTCCCCTTTTGAAACCATGATAAGTCTCGGGTAGGTCTCGGCAGGTCTCTCCGACCTCATCCCAGCCAGTATTAGACTGGACCAACCAAAAACCTTGAGACGAACTCTTGAAAAAAACTTGGAAAATCCCCCGGATTTATCAATAATAGCAGTAGCTTTACAGTCTTTGAAACGGAATGAGCAGGCAACCCTATGGAAAAGATTAAAGTCACCCTCCCGGATGGAACGGAAAAAGAACTGCCTCAAGGCGCAACGGCTAAAACATTGGCCGAATCCATTGGTCCAGGGCTGGCCAAGGCCACTGTTGCTTCCGTTATCAACGGGGAAGTTCGGGATCTGAGCGTCCCGCTGCAAAACGGGGATACCGTTCGCCTGCTCACCAAAAAAGACAAGGAAGCCTTGGATGTCCTGCGGCACTCTTCGGCCCATATTCTGGCCCAGGCGGTTCAGAACCTGTTCCCAGGCACCAAGGTCGCCACTGGCCCCTGTATTGAAACGGGCTTTTACTATGACTTTGACATTCCCGGCCATAAGCTCTCCCCGGAAGACTTTGAAAAGATTGAAGCCGAGATGGCCCGGATCGCCCAAAGCGGCCAGGTCTTTGAACGCCGGTATATCGAGAACGTCGACCAAAAGCTGGCCGAATTCCAAAGCATCGGCGAGCGTTATAAGGCGGAGATCCTAGAAAAATACCGGGACAACGACCCCACCATCTATGTTTGTAAAGACCCCAACACCCAGCAAGATGTCTGGTTTGACCTTTGTGAAGGTCCACACCTACCAGATACTTCTTTTATCAAGGCTTTTAAACTCCTCAGCGTCTCCGGGGCTTACTGGCGGGGGGATGAGAAAAACCCCATGCTCCAAAGAATCTATGCCACCTCCTTCTGGGACACCAAGGAGCTAGACGCGTATCTCAAGCAACTGGAAGAAGCGGAGAAGCGGGACCACCGGAAAATCGCCAAGGAACAGCATCTCTTCAGCATTGAGGAAGAGGTGGGCTCTGGCCTGATTCTCTGGCACCCGAAGCTGGCGACCGTTCGGCAGGAACTGGAAGACTACTGGCGGCAAGAGCACCGCAAGCGGGGCTATGATGTGGTCTATACGCCTCACCTGGCCAAGCGGGATCTCTGGGATGTCTCCGGCCATACGGGCTTTTATATGGAAAACATGTACACCATGGAGATTGACGAGCAGGAATACATTGTCAAACCCATGAACTGCCCCTTCCATGTCCTGATTTTCAAGTCCCAGATCAGAAGCTACCGGGATCTTCCCATCCGTTTAAGCGAGCTGGGGACGGTGTACCGCTACGAAAAATCCGGTACCATGCATGGCTTAAGCCGGGTCCGGGGTTTCACCCAGGATGACGCCCACCTGTTCTGCCGCTTAGACCAGATTACCGATGAGATTATCGGCGTCATCCAGTTTGTGGATGACACCCTGTCCCTCTTTAACATGGAGTTTGAGGTGGAACTTTCCACCCGCCCGGAAAAATTTGTGGGCGAAGTAGCCGTCTGGGATCAGGCGGAAGCGGCGCTCAAAGAGGCTTTGGAGCGTTACGGCCTGAAATACGAGATCAACGAAGGCGACGGGGCGTTTTACGGCCCGAAAATCGACTTCAAGCTCAAAGACGCCATTGGCCGCACCTGGCAATGCTCCACGGTTCAGCTAGATTTCAACTTGCCGGAGCGCTTTGATCTCAAATATACCGATTCCGATGGGGCTCAGAAGCGGCCTATTATGATTCACCGGGCGATTTTTGGCAGTCTGGAGCGCTTTGCCGGAACCCTCATTGAGCATTACGCCGGCGCCTTCCCCACGTGGCTGGCCCCAGAGCAAGTGGCCATTCTTCCCATTGCCGATCGACACCTGGATTTTGCCAACAAGCTGGAATACGACTTGCGGCAAGCGTTGGTCCGGGCCAATGTGGATCGTTCCAATGAAGGGATCGGCAAAAAAATCCGGGACGCGCAACTTGCTAAAGTACCGTATATGCTGATTGTAGGTGACAAGGAAATGGAAAGCGGACAGGTGGCCGTTCGTTCCCGCAGCCGGGGTGATCTGGGAACGCTTCCCTTTTCCGATTTTATGCAACAGCTGCAAGCGGAAATCGCCTCTCATGGCAAGCAGGAAGTTCAGGTGGAAAAAACGGAGAAATCGGAAGCGCCCGTTTAATAAACCCTTATAATAAAAGCATGCGCGTGCTGATTTTACTGGGATTGCTTTTTCTGCTGTGTCTGCCAAGCGTCTGGGCCGAGGCGGATGTGACGGCGCTGCTTCGGCAAAACTGGCTGGATTACAAGGAAAACTTTATCCAGGCAGACGGTCGGGTCATTGATCACCGGGAAAACATCACCACCTCAGAGGGTCAGTCCTATGCCATGCTGAGAGCCTTCTGGATGCGAGATCAAGCCACGTTTGACAAGACTTATGAATGGGCGGTGAAAAACCTGCAGACCCGGAAAAACGATCGGCTCTTTGCCTGGAAGTGGGGGCAACTCAAAGACGGCAGCTGGGGGGTACTGGATCAAATCGCCGCCTCAGACGCCGATCAGGATATCGCCTTGGCCCTTCTGCTGGCCTATGAAGTCTGGCCGGAAGAACGGTACCGGGAAGATGCCCTGGCCCTGCTGGCAGACATCTGGGACCGAGAAACCCACCCCTCTGTGGCGGGTCGGCTTCTACTGCCGGGAGACTGGGGCTTTGACCACACCGAGGTTCGGATTAATCCCTCTTACTTTGCCCCCTATGCCTACCGGGTCTTTGCGGAAGCGGATCCAACGCGCCCCTGGAAAGAGCTGGTTCAGACCTCTTATCAAATCACCGAGGCCAGCCTCAAAAAGACCCTGACCCACCTGCCCCCGGACTGGGTTTCGTATGACCTGGAAAGCGGGGAGACCTCGCTGTATACAGACCCTTACAGCTACTGGAGCGATTACGGCTATGAGGCCATTCGGGTCTACTGGCGCTTTGCGCTGGATCAGCATTTGATCGCGCCCAAGGAACTGCATCCGTTATTCAGCACCACCCATTACCTGCCCACCTATTGGCAGATTCACCAGGATCTGCCGGGTCTCATTACCTGGAACGGGGTGCCCCGGAGCTTTCAGATTGAGTCCGCCGCAGTCTACGGGGCGGCTTTGCCTGGTATTTATTACCAGGATCCCGATGCCGCCCAGGAGATTATTGATCAAAAAATCATCCCCAACCTCAAACCCGGCGGCCCCTGGAACACGCAGAATGATTATTACACCCAAAACTGGCTGTGGTTTGGCCTGGCCCTACTTGAAAAACTACAGAAGCCGTTGATAAGCAGCGGTTCTGTCACCCAGGATCTGGTTCAGCTCTTTATGCTGGACGAAGCTTGAGATTCACCCAGACATTAGCCGTGTGAGACCACCGTCCGGGGAGCGGCTTTCAGATCATAGATGGGGGTGTACTTGTTCCAGAGGTACTGGCTGAAATACTGGGCATTGAGCGTCTCCCCGGTCACCCGGCGGACGATTTCATCCGCCGATTCGCTTCGGCCCACCCAGTGGATCTTCTCTTTCAGCCACTCCCGTAATGGCAGGAGCTGCCCTTGGGCGAGTTTCTCTTCCAGCCCAGTAATCTCTTTCTTGGCCTGTTGATAAAACTGGGCCGCGTACAGGTTCCCTAGCGTATAGGTGGGAAAGTACCCAAAAGACCCATGGGACCAATGAATGTCTTGCAGGGCGCCCAGAGCGTCATCGGGCGGGGTAATGCCCAGGTATTCCTGCACTTTTTGGCCCCAGACCTCTGGAATCTCCGCCACGGCCAGACGGTCTTCAATGATGGCCCGTTCAATCTCATACCGTACGATAATATGGACGTTATAAGTGACCTCATCGGCTTCCACCCGGATAAAGGAAGGTTTTACCTGGTTAATGGCCCGGTAGAACCGGTCTAAGGTCACCGCTTGCAGTTGTTCCGGGAACAAGGCTTGCAGGCGAGGGTAATAATGACTCCAGAACGGGCGGCTCCGCCCCACCACGTTCTCCCACATCCGGGATTGGGACTCATGAATCCCCAGTGAGGTCCCGTCCCCCAACGGGGTACGGTCCAGCTCGGGATTGATGCCCTGTTCATACATGCCATGGCCCGCCTCATGCATGCTGGAAGAGAGCGCCGAGAAGACATCGTTGTCAAACACCCTCGTGGTCAGGCGGACATCCTGACTCCCGGTGCCAGAAGAGAAGGGATGAACCGAAAGATCCAGGCGGCCGACCCGGAAATCAAAGCCCATTTCCTCAATCACTTGTCGGCTGAATAGCAATTGCTTTTCAGTGTCATAGTCTTGATGCAAAAAGTCGGTTTCCAGCTGGCTTGGGGATGCCTGAATGGCTTGAATCAGGGGGATGAGTTCCGCTTTGAGATTGGCAAACAAGGGATCCAGTTGCGCCACTGTCAGCCCCGGCTCGTACTCATCTAGCAGGGCGTTATAGGGGGAGCCCTCATACCCCAGGACATCGGCCATGCGCTTGTTTAAATCCACAATGCGCTGCAAGATGGGGGCAAACAAGCTGAATTTTTTCTCCTGGCGAGCGTTGCTCCAGACATGATGGGCTTCAGCCGTGGTCTGAACAAATTCTTGCAGGAGCTCTACAGGGATCTGGGTGGCCTTGTCGTATTGTCGGCCTACTTCTTTCACCAGCGCCCGATCCAGCTTGTCTAGACGCTCCAGCTGACTGCGCAGCTCGGTCAAATGCTGCCCCATGGCCGGTGAAGTCAGCTTCTCGTGGGCCAACTTGGCCAGGGTCGACATTTGATTAGCCCGGATCCCCGCGCCTTTTTCCGGCATGTAGGTTTCCAGATCCCAACCCAAAAGCGCCTGGGTCGATTTAATATCCTGAATCTCATAGACCAGTTGACGAAAGGCTTCCATTGTTTGTCCCCCAAACCTGACTTGTCTCCCTTTATTTTAGCCAGATTTGAAGGCCAGGATCCAGTAGGGATTCTAGACCGTGAGACAAACCCATCCGACCGCCGCGGCGCAAGCAAGTGCAAAACGCCCCAGGACACCCATCCCTAGGAGCCCCTTTTTTCCCGAACGGTTTCATGAGTCTCTCTACTTTTTTCAGGTCCCTCCTTTTTTGATTGGCCGGTTGACGGTTTGCTGCGGAATTTTTAATACAGAATGTTTAATAC
>CAYLWC010000045.1:0-16442 GCA_964387265.1 uncultured Vampirovibrionales bacterium
CGGAAGTGACAGGAGTCGAACCTGCAACCCCTTGCGGGGCGACCGCTTTCGAGGCGGCTTCCTAACCATTCGGATCACTTCCAGAGCTATGCGATTGTTTGAGGGGTGAGCATGTTCTCACACGCCTTTAGCATAGTATACGCACCCGTGCTTGTCGAGATTGGGGGCGCCGTTTTTATAGTGGGTTCGGGAAATGCCGAATTGGGCTAGTTGGGGTTAAAAAGGTGGTTAATTCGAGCATCCAACTCATCGTTATCCAGCTCTTTGGTAAACATATTGAGCTGCTGTGCCACTTTAAAACAGTTCGCCGCTTCAAGCCGCTTATCCATAAAGCTGTAGGCGCGCCCCATATTGTAGTATGCCAGCGCATAGTTCTCATTCAGGGAGATGGCCTTCTCAAACAACTCAATGGCGCCGGTAATGTTTCCTAAAGTGTCCAGGTAAATAACACCCAGGTTATTGTAGGGGATTTCATAAAAGGGGTCGTAATCCATGGACTTTTGGTAATACCGGATTGCCTGTTCCACGTCTCCCTTTCTCCAGCTGAGGTAGCCGAGATTGGAATAAAGGCGGGGATTTTCCGATTCTATCTGTAAGGCTTCCAGGTAGACCAGCTCAGCATTGTGAAAATCTTCCGTGCGGTAATAAAGGAGTCCAAGCTGGATGTAACTCTCAATATCATGCGGGTTGTAATCTATCGCCATTTGGTACGCAATTTGGGCGGCTTCCAAGTTTTCCAGAACGTCTGTGTAGATGGAAGCAATGCTTTGAGCAATCAGCGAGCACCAATGTTTGTCCCCCGCAAGGGCCATGGCGGACTTATAGTGGGCTAACGCCTCGGTAAACGAGTGATTATTATAGTAGATGTTGCCCAGATAACAATGAATATTGGGATCATTGGGGCGTAATTTCAGTAATTGCTGGTATCGTTCAATTACTTCTTCAAACTGATTGCGCTCTTCCAGGATCTGGGCTGTTTCAAACCCGGCAGCTTCGTTGGCCGGGTGGCGGATCAGGGTTTTTTGATACCAGTAAAGCGCTTCATCCTTCTGGTTCTTTTTCCTGTAAATATCCGCGATGTTGTTGGTCAGGCAGGATAGACCGGGGAACCGTTCATACAGGTGTAGATACGATGTCAGGGCCTTACCGGTTTCATCCAGTTCTTCAAGAATATAGGCCCAGCTCAGGCCGACCAAGAGTAAGTACAGCTGCGTCCAGCTCAATCTGTCGCTGGATAGGGGGTAGGTCAGCGTGGCCAATACAAAATGCCAGACTTGCATACCCCTCAACCGGACTTGCTTGAACAGATCTTTTTCTTCACTGGCCATTTCACGGTAAGTATGGGACAGGCACATTTGGGCTCTGGCATTATCCAGGCCACCAACACGAACCGCTTTTTTAAGATATTCACTGGCTGCCTGGTAGTGCCGGGATTTATATTGAATGTACCCGAGGACAAAATAGGGGTCTTTTTGTTTAGGGTCTAAAGCCAGTGATCGACGCGCCAGCTTGTCGGCTTTTTTATAATCTCCTAACCTCAGCGTGGCAACAGACATTTGAGAGAGAACCTCAGGGGTCTCAGCCGACGCTTCCAGGGCTTTTGAAAAATGGTTTAATGCTTCCTCTAGCGAATTTTTAGCATATTCCGGGTTCATGTGGTTGGCCAGCGATTGCTTGCCCGCCAATACAAAGGCACCTGGATCCGGATCGTCGCATTCTCTGTTCAGTGGTACGATATGACCATATTCACTGGCTTTCGTTGATTTCATCCCGCTCTCTCTGTTCACGACTCTCTGATACAAGAGGTATCGGCGAATCTCAAAGGGGACTTTGGACTTTTTCGGGAAAGCGTTACATTTTTTTACCGATTGATCCCAAAGGGAGCACTGAATCAGAGAATCGCTTGATACTGCTCAGCTTGATGTAAATAAATAGAGGCTATCCGGCAAGGGATAACCTCTACAGAGTTTATGTGATTTGGATTTTTTACCGGGCTTCCCGGTAAGAAATTTCCTGGCGCCTAATTTGATCCATCTGGTTGCCCAATTTTTCAATTTCTTCGTTTGTCATGCGGTTTTGCATTTTGGGGAAGATCTCTTCCTCTTCTTCTTTCACATGGTGCTGCAAGATATCCAGCCATTGCTCCAGGTACCCACGGCACTCAGATGCCTTGAGCTGTTCATGCATCCAGAGCTTGTTGATCACCTGCTTCATTTCACCGTGTTCGCTGTACGCATCACGAACCTGGGTCTTTAAGTCTTCAATTTGCCGAGCCGCAGGGTACAGGACTTGTTCTTCCATCTCCATATGTAGGCGTAATTGCTCAATGATCTGATGTACTTTCTCGATGTGGCTGGTATCGGCCACATGGTTATTTTCCGAATTCAAAATTTCACGAAGTTGTCTTTCGACTTTTTCATGTTCCCGAATTAACATTTCAAACGCATGCATGATGTTCTTTCCTCCTCTGTACGGGTATAACAGCCCGCCTCCCACCAAAAAAGTCTCTCTATTTTAAATGGATGATGACGGTTTGGAATCCCCCAACCGGCACCCCCAAGCGGCTATAGTTTTCCGCTGATATAACATGTCCCACACCCGGAAAATCGGCCAATCGATGGCAAAAGGTGAAGAAATGTAACAAAAAGTATATATCAAGTAAATAATATATATTTCTTTGTTTTTATTTCAGTGTCACGTCTCACTCATATTTTTCTCTCTGGTCTCATAGTTTATACCTCTCACAACAACATTCTTTGTTCTCGAAACCTCTGGTCTCAAAACAATGAAGGATAGGAGTACAACCATGATGATTATGAACAACTTCATGCCTTGGCAAACTCACTCAATGCAGTCAGCGCAAGAGAACATGCTTTCTTCCCAGCAAAGCCCGTATTTCGGAGCGATGCCTTATCAGACTTATTTGGGTAACCTATACCCACTTCAGAATACCGCTTTGAATCATTCCAACAACTCAATGTTTGCTTACCAGCATTCACTTTACGGTTCGGGCTTTGCCGGTGGGATGTCTGGCCTGATGGGGTATTTCATGTTGGGTATAATGCAGATCATGATCCAGTTATCCGCCCTGATGTCCAAGACCTCCGGTTGCCTGTGTGGTCCTGTGGATACGCCACCCGTTTGTGAAGAACCACCAATTGAAGAACCGCCTGCTGAAGAGCCGCCTGTGTATGAAGAACCGCCATACTATCCTCCGCAGGAACCAAAAATTCTGGGCTCGGCAGGTGTATTCGGTGACCCTAAATTCGGTATCTTCTCCCCTGAAGTTGGTCCGATTCCTCAAGTGCTTAAGTCCTTTGAGTCTGGTATTCAAGCCGGGCAAGAAGTGACTCTGCTGAATGATGCCGACCAGAACGGTTTTGAAGTCAAGGTTCAAGGGATTCAGGTGAACCCTGAGGATGCCAACAGTACCGGAATTGGCAGGCTCACCATCAACGCCGGCCAGAATCTGATTCAGTTGAGCAATGACGGAAAAATTCTGGTCAATGGCCAGTTGAAGGGCAACGTAAACGACAGCGGCCTGATCGCTCCGATTCAATTGGCAGGCGGCGTGGTTATTTCTACCAGTTTGGAAATTGATGGCCCGAACGGCGAAAAGAAAGAACGCTTTGTCATTCAAAACGGCGAGTACAAGTTAACGGCCGCGATTCGCTCCCCCCACCCGGATTCTGCTAATTACCTCGATTTAAACTTTGAGGAATTGCTGGAAGACGCCGCCGATAACGCCACCGGTTACAAGGTGAATGTTTCAGGACTGAACAAACAGTTTGGGATCGCCGAACTGCTGAAACTGGAACCAGGTGATCTCGCCATTGCCTAACGTTTACATACTCAAACTCTTACATTCCTCCTTCCTTAAATACTTGAGACCTCATTCAGGGAGCCCAACGGCTCCCTTTCTTTTTTGCAACTTGGGGCAGGCGTTGTGAATTCGCTTCCCCTGGATCTGTTTTTCCCCTTACAATAACTTCAGGTTGCTTGAGGAACGGCGGTGTGTCGATGAAGGGTTTAATATTGTTGGGTTTGTTGATGAAACGGTTGCTTACGGCCTGGGTTCTGGTGGCTAGCTTAGTGTTGGGTCTGATGCCGGGCCAGTTGAGCGGGTGGGCTTCGGATTTGTCTGGCCGGGTACAGCTTGAGGCCAATGATCCACAAACCTACGGCACGCCCAGGGTTCAGTTAGAAAACATCCAGTTTTATTACAAAACCGATGCCGATGTTCGCTATCTCAACCTGAAAAACCTTTGGCAATCTACTCGCCGCGGTGAAATTTCAACGGAAAAAGCTGCAGAGCTATCCAGGCAGGCTTATGAAAACGCCAAGGTGGAGAAAAGCTTTGAAAAATGGTTGTATCACGGTGAACCAAGCCCGGTGTACTTTACGGCACGGGCACACCTCTATAACAACGCGTCGGTTGCGGCCCTGAATACCAAAATGAAGGTCACGATCCGGGCAAAAATGGGAGACATGCTGGTGAATCCGCAATTGATGCTGACGGATTTTGAGCATTTGGAAAAAACCGCCCACTGGATCACCCTGAGTCGGGAGACGCAAACGGTTCCAGCGCTTTCTCCCGGTGAGGACGCAACAGTCCAGGTGATGGCGTTCTCGGTGTTGGAGTTCATGAAAAAGCACCCTGGCCAGTGGCCGACATTGCTTGAGGTGGATGTATCCCTCCCGGAATATGGCCAGCGGCGGAAGGTGGCGCTGGAGATGATTCCTGATCATTTTTTGGTGCCAATCCTGTATTAATATCCCGATGGTTTGGCTTGCCGAGGTGGGATGTTTGTTGTTTGCTAGAGAACTAGAGAAAAAGAGGTTCCCATGTTTGTTCGTCCCGATAACCGAAAACCCCATGAGCTACGGCCCATTAAAATTATCCGCAATTACACCAAGTATGCACCCGGATCGGTTCTGGTATCCTTTGGAGACACGCAGGTTCTGGTAACAGCTACAGTGGAAGAACGTGTGCCACGGCATATTCATCAAATGAACGTAGAAAACATGGGCTGGCTGACGGCAGAATACGCTATGTTGCCGGGGGCGACCAATACCCGAAGCACCCGGGAGCGGATGAAACTTTCAGGCAGAACCAACGAGATTCAGCGACTGATTGGGCGGACGCTGCGTACCAGTATTGATTTGGCCCGGTTGGGCTCCAGAACCATCACCGTAGATGCCGATGTCATTCAGGCTGATGGCGGTACCCGGGTGGCATCTATTACCGGCGGCTATGTGGCAGTGGTGGACGCGATGCGTAAACTCCAACAGGAGGGGCTTTTGGATGAGCTTCCCATTGTTTCGCCTATCGCTGCGGTGAGCGTGGGGATTTGCGAAGGTACGCCAGTTCTGGATTTGAATTATGCTGAAGATTCTACGGCGGAAGTGGATGCCAACGTGGTGATGAACGCTCGTGGAGAGCTGATTGAGCTGCAGGTATCCAGTGAGCGGGCACCGTTTACTCGCCATGCGTTGGATGAGCTGCTTGTCCTGGCGGAAAGTGGGATTCATCAACTGCTGGCCTTGCAGGAAGAAGCTCTATCCTCGGATCAAATGGTCGTTACTCCATCAGTTTGAGTGAATTCGGTATTTTATTCACCATGTCCCAGCAAAAGATAGCACAACAAAAAATACAACGTCCCAAGGGAACCCAGGATATCTTGGGGGAAGAGGCTTACAAGTGGCAGTATGTCGAGTCCCTGGCACGAGATCTTTTTAACCGGGCAGGCTATCAGGAGATTCGTACCCCCATTTTTGAGGCGACCGAGCTGTTTGCCCGTGGGGTAGGCGAAGGGACCGATATTGTGAACAAGGAAATGTACACCTTTGAGAAAGGGGACCGCAGCTTGACCCTGCGCCCGGAAGGAACTGCCGGGGTGGTTCGGAGTTTTATCGAGCAGGGGATTAGCCGTTGGCCCAAACCGGTGAAGCTCTATTATATGGGGCCTATGTTTCGGTATGAGCGTCCTCAGGCAGGTCGGCAGAGACAGTTTCATCAAATCGGGGTGGAACTCTTTGGTCTGGATACGCCGGAGGCGGACGCGGAAGCGATTTTATTGGCCATGCGGTTTTTCCAGGCCTTAAAACTGCCGAATCTCTCTTTGGAGTTAAACAATATCGGGACGCCTCAATGCCGGGAGACGTTTAAAACCAACTTTAGAGAGCTGGTTCGCCCGTACCTTGAGGAGCTTTGCGAGGATTGTCAGGTACGGTTCGTCTCAAATCCCTTAAGAATGCTGGATTGCAAAGTGGAAACTTGCAAGGGAATCTATGGCAAACCTGATATCAGAGAGTTTTTGGAGCAGGATTTTACTTCCGATGAATGCCAGGCTCACTTTGCGCGCCTAACGGACATTCTGGACTCGCTGGGAATCCCATACCGCCGGAATTACCTGTTGGTTCGGGGTCTGGATTATTACACCAAAACGGTCTTTGAGATTACCTCAACCCACCTGGGCGCTCAAAATGCCGTGTGTGGCGGGGGACGCTATAATCATCTGGTAGAAACCCTGGGCGGGCCTGAAACCCCGGCGGTGGGTTGGGCGCTTGGACAAGAACGGCTAATCAGCCTGCTACCAGAACTTCCTAAACCGGGACTGGATTATTATATCGTCACGGATCAACCGGCCCAGGCGTTTCAACTGGCGGATCAGATTCGCACCGCCGGTAAAACCGTCCAGGTTGATCTCACCGGCAAGGGCTTTGGCAAGCAGCTGCAACAGGCTGATAAGTTCCAAGCGCAGCAGGCAATTATTCTGGGGGATGTCGAGCTAAAGGCCCAACAGGTGGTTATTAAGAACCTGAAAACTTCAGAGCAAACGATCCTGGGACAGGCTGAATTCCTGAAGTCTCTCTAGATGTATTCCCGCTCGCGGACCCACTTGGTGGCAATCCATTTTTCCCCGCTGATAACCGGGGCGGAGCCGTGCAGGCTCATTCGATCCACCTCCCCGTTGGGCAGGCAATTATGAAAGAAAATAGCATCTCCCTTTTTGGGTAGGACTTTGCGGTCAATTTCAGGGAAAACGGTTTCCCCGCCCGCTTCAACTTGGTTGAGATACATAATCACGGTGTAAAGCCGCTGTCCACCGGTTTCTAAAATCTTCTCGCTGCCTTTGAACAAGGGGTCAAAAAAGTCAAAATGGGGGGTATAACCTTGGCCTACCTGATAATGGATGATCTGGATCCCTTCCCCATTGACCACGGGTTTATTCACCAGGGCAGCCAGACGCGCTTCAATGGTTTCCACAACCGGGGTTTTCCCAAGCTCTAAGAAGGCATTGCTGCTGGTTCGGCCTTCTACCGGAAGCAACTCCCCAGTATTCGGGTCCACAGTGGTCGAGGGTGCGAGTTGATCAGTTCCCAAGCTGATTAAGTGCTGACATTCTTCCGGTGAAAGAAAGTTCCGCAGGTAAAAAACCTGGGGGGAACTGGACCACGGTTCTATTTGGAATTCTGGTGTCTCGATCAGATGAGGCATTAGCATTTTTTGCTGTTTCCTTTACCATTGCAACCAGGATGAGGGCTGGGTGATGGACTCGGAGAAGGTGAAGGACTTGGCGATGGAGAAGGGCTAGGTGAAGGGCTGGGCGCAGGGGCTTCAGTTGCTTCTGCGGGAGCCTCTTCTGACAGGACGTTTTGGGCATTGGTGGCCAGAAGGTTAAAAATATTTGGCCCAATGGATTGAGCCACTGCCCAACAGGTGGCAACGGTGAGTGCCGCAACGATAGCCGCCCCTGCCATCTCAATGGAGGCTTGCCCCTTGTCAAATTCATTATTTGACTTCAACATCATATGTCGATCTTGCAGTTCAGCCTTGCTTTATCTTGCTACAGTCTTGCTATCGACTAAAATCAGTTCCTCTTTAGAGACTTAACGTTGTTGTTACTTTCGGCCACGAAATTTACAGAAGGTGTCAGATTGATCTGCCTCCTGTAAGCTGAACGGGCAAAATAACAAACGTTTGCTCTGTACGTTAGCTTTTTAACTTGCTCACGTAGGAGCGGATCGCTTCTGCGTTCTTGGCTTCCGGTGAGAGCTTCAAAAATGTTTCCAGGTGATCAACCGCTGCGTTTTTATCCCCGATTTTGGTATAGACCAATCCCAGGTTATAGTGGGCTTCAGCAAAGTCCGGATTCAGTCTGAGGGCTTCTTCATAGGAGGTTTTGGCGGCCTGAAGGTTGTTTGCCGAGTTGTACAGGTTCCCCAGATTAAACAGGACCTCGCTATCTTGAGGATTCATAATCCGGGCTAGGTTAAAGATTTGCTCGGCGTCCACCAGCTTGCCGGTTTTCTTCAGTGAGGTCGCGTAGTTGTTGAGTACATTCAGAGGAATGGCCTGGCTGAAGTACTGGCTGGCCAGTTCGGGCTGGTCATTGAGTAGGTAAAGCTTACCCAGATGATAAAGAGCTTCCCGTTCCTGGGGGTGTGCCTGGGTATACTGCTTTAGAAGATTGATGCCATGCTCGTAGTTTTTCTTTCCGGCCCATGCGGTACTTAAAGCCATGACATAATCGGCAACCCCCGGATCAGCATCTACGGCCTTGCGGTACAACGCAATCGCTTCATCCAGCTTGTCCTGCTTTTCCAGTTCCTTGGCCTGTTTGAAATATTGCTCTGATGGACTGGAGAGTTGCCTCACGGTGCGATCCATACTGGAAATGGCAATGGGTACCGCGTTTTTCTCCTTCCTTAAGTCTTCAAGTTCTTTTGTCGCTTGCTTGTATTTCTCTTGTGCAGCCTGAAGCTCGGTCCGTAAGGAGGCCACTTCCTTGTCGCTGTTTTTGGATTCCGCCTCTTTTGACTTTTTCTTGGCGTTTGCCGCCAACAGCTTGTTGTGCTCTTTCACCAAATCCGCTAGCTGCTTCTCAAGCTGTTGATTGGTCTTTTGGAGGGTTTCAAGTTGGCTGGAGGTGTTTTCCAGGCTAGAGATTTTGGCTTTGAGCGCCTTGTTTTCATCCTGTATCGTCTGAAGTAGCGAGTTGGACTGCTCTACCCAGTTTTTCTTTTCTGCCTGGAGTGCTGCCAGCTCATTTTCTAATGCCTGATACTTACTGGTTAGCTCTGGGTCTGGACTTTTTGGTTGTTGTGCGTTGGCCTTCAGGGTGGCCAGCTCCTGTTGCGTGCTTTTGAGTTTGTTTTGCGTCTTCAGGTGCTGGCTGGAGATTTCAGAAAGCTGTTCCTTCAGTTTCTGAACTTCCGCCTGATGTTTATTACGCAACTCTTGTTGGGCTTGCGGGGTTTTCTGGTAGTTAAAATCCCGTATGGCCTGTTGGTACTTTAACTCAGAGGCATCCAGTCTTTTCTTCAAATCGCTGTTTTCCAGTTGCAGCGCAATGGAATTGCCGCCTTTCTCTTTGGAGCTTTCAAGAAGCTTTTGGTACTGAGCCTTGGTTTCGGCCAGCTCTTTTTCCAGGCGGGTGACTTCACTGGGGGAATCCAGGCGAACTTCGCCGAGATCCCTGGAAGAATCCCCCTGTTGGGAGCGGAGTTGCTTGATTAACTCGTCTTTTTCAACCAGTTGCTGGTTAAGCAAAGCAATTTGCTCCTGACCGGAGATGTCCAGACCTTTTTGGAGCTTGAACATCTGGTTTTTGAGCTGTGCCAGCTCCCGGTTTTGTTCATTAATCGTCTTAATGGAATTGCCCAGCGCCTGTTTTGCCGTTTCCAGTTGGGCCCGCATTTCAGAAAGCTGGCTGTCCGTAATTTCAGGCGGTTTAGCGTCTGGCTTGGCGCTGGCAACGGCTTTATCAAGAGAGGCTTTCAGCTGGGCATTATCTTGCTGAAGCTTTTCCATTTGCTGCGTTAAGGCTTCGTACTCGCCTTGAAGCTGTTTCAAGGCTGTTTCGGCTTGTTTTGAGCTGGACTTTTTCGCCAGACTGAGTTCGTTCAACAGCCGTGAATTTTCATTCTGGAGCTTTGCGATGTCCGCTTTCAGCCTTTCGAGTTCAGGTGAAACGGCAGACTGGCTTTGTCGCCTTTCCTCATAGGCTTTAAACAACTGATCCTGCAGGGAGCGGTTGGATTCCCTGAGTCGTTCTATTTCGTTTTGCAAACTTTCCGCATTCTGGGCCTGTCTGGCTTGCGCTTGCAGACGGGTATTATCCGCTGAAAGCTGTTCGTATTTCTGGTTCATGACAGCCAGCGTTCTGCGCATCTCTTCTAAAGACGGCCCCTGATTGGCGGAGAGGGCAACAACCTGGTTACGAAGCTTTTTTAGCTCATTTTCCTGTTGATCCAGCAGGCTTTGCAGTTCAGCCTGGCTTTTTGCGGAAGCCTTGACCTGCTGCAGTTTGCTGACCTCTTCCTGAAGCTGGGTAAGCTGTTGCCTTTGGGCCTCAATGGTTTTCAGGGCTGACTGATAGACTTCCGGTTGAATACCCGTCTGGGTTTCCGCCACCGCAGTGGGTTGAAGTGTTAATACAGGCGTGGCGGCAACTTGCGGGGTCGGTGGAATGACTTTCAGCTCCAGCTGTTTGGATTTTGATTTGACCAGTTCGATGTTGTAGTCTGCTCCGATAACGTCAATCAGGACACGGACCACGGGCTGGCTCCCGCCAAACTGGTTGACGGATATATTGCGAATGGCGGGCCACTGGCTGGAGAGTTCCTTGAGCAGCATTTGATCACGGGGCAGATCCAGACCAATCTCAGAATTCTTGATGTCCAGAATAATGCGCTTGTTTCCTCCAATGGAAAGGGTATTTACCGAGGCTTCCGCCCTGCCGGTGCTATCTACTGTCAGGATTTGATTAGCGGGGTTGTACTTAATGGCCTGGATGACGTTATCTCCCGCCCAGGCAGTAGAAAAGTTGGCGTAACCCAGCACGCAAATACTAAGCGCGACAGGTAATACAAGTGCACGACATTCTTTCATGGTAGGGATTGACGGGTGAATCGATTGATGAAAACGGAATGTCATGGAGTGTTTCCCTTTCCTGAAATCGACTGAATTTCTTGCAAGAGCGCTTGAATCCGATCAATATCGCCTGGACTCAATCGCTGATATGTTGATAACGTGGCGCCGGCTTTCTTGGGTGCTTGCTGCTTGATATAAATCAGGGTTAGTTCGTAGTAAGCCTGGGCAAAGCGAGGGTTATGGGAGAGAAGGTTCAGCAAAACCTGTTCCGCTTTTTGGGGCTTACCCTGTTGAGTATACCTGGACGCCAGTTCAATATAAGCAGGGTATTCATTGGGCTGTTGCTTGATTTTTTTCTCCAAAATCACGATATCCTGCTTGAGGTTGGTACTTCTGGTGGTGCTAACAGACGGCTCACCTTTTTGGGAGGGGTTATCCAGATTCGTGATGGCGGCTTTTCTGGGTGGGTGATAGATGAGTGCCTCTACTTTACTCCCTTCCATTTTATCTGTATTTTCAGAAGCTTGTATGCTGGCGGCTTTGGCAGGCTCTGGGGCAGTCTGCGTAACAGGGGTGTTTGTACTTTCAGCCAACAGTGGCATGGAAAGTACCTGCCCGATGACGGGGCGTCTTAAATGGGCCAATTCCTCCCGCAGGGCAGTATTTTCCTGCCTGAGCAGGGTCAGGGCTTTTTCCGCTTCGCTGAGCTTTTTGGCGACCCGGAAAAGTGCATGACGTAAGGTTTCATTGTGTCGAGTATCATCCAGCTTCACTGCCTGCAAGCTGGTGTCAGATAGGCGAATGAAACCCTCCTGGCTGATCAAATCCTGTCGAATGTTTTCCAGGTGCTGCTTCTGCGCCTTGAGCTGTTGTTCCAGCTGATACGCACGTTGCTCAAACGCATCCCGTTCTTCCGTCACTTTTTTGAGCTTCAGGAACAGTTCCAGACGCTCCTGATAGGCGGCATGGGTGTCCGGGGCTGGTTGTGGCGGGGTGTCTGGTTCTTTGGCCAGAGTGACGCTCAATGGGGTCAGTGGGCTAGAGAAAATCATTATGCCAAGCGCAAGCACCGTGACTTTCTTGGTGCTGAGCCGGCTAAATATGGAGGCAGTCAATTGTGTTGCTGCAGGGTTCAAACTCTGATTCCACCTCTCAAGATTGGGTACCCTTTGCTCTTCCCAATTCTATTGTACCGTATTCTTGAGTTCTCGATGTATCCCTCAGCTATTGACCGCTTTACTTGGCTTATTGAATGTCTGGCGCATTGGCGAGCGAGGGGCCGCTTTGTAAAGGTGCAGTCGCAAAATCAGAACGCCGAACAAGCAGCGCGCTGCTGATGGCTGCGCCTTGAGGAATAGACGGGGAGTTGACCAGTTGTCCCTTGACAACCATTTGCGTAGAACTGCCCCCATCCAGGTTCATGGCGTCAGTTGCCCCCAGGGACAACATCAAGTGAGCAAGCTCCGTAAGAGACATGCCCACGGATACGTTTTTTTGTCGTCCATCCACCGTTACCAGGAGCAGTCTGCCCTCTTTGGTGATTCCAGCAGCACTACGAGGTTCAAATGTTCCGAGGCTGGATGTGGTAAATCGCTGGGCTTTGGAGTCTACATAGACCTGTCCGTTACGGACAAGGTAAGGGCCTCCTCCGACGGCATGCTTCATCTGTGACCAATCCGGCACCGTGTAGAACGTCATTTCCATCGGAGCATAACGGTAGAGATACACCAGTCTGGAAATCTCTTCTGTGTGTGGCGCTGAAAGCACATATCCCCCTTCAGGTATCACCAAGGGTTTCTGTCTGGAAAGATCGGTTACGCGGCCGCTTCGGATTTGAATCTGGTACCCTCCTTTGGGAACCGCAGGGGCAACCTTTCCCCAACGGGACGAGTACAATACGACTTCGTTGGCCTGCGTTCGGGGTTGGTTCAGGTTATGAATCGGAATGATTGTCCCGTCTTCCAGGGTAATTTGCCCCTGCAACTGAATTCTCTGGATGGTCAGATCGTTATTCTGGGAAATCCCCAGGCTGGCCCGGTCATACAAGGGGCCGGAAATCAGTTCTTCCTGGATGATCAGGGTACCAAGTGGGATACCGACATCCTGCTTAAAGAAAGACGCGTTAATCCCAGCAATGGCGTCATTCTGGTGGGCAATTTCAATGACCCTGGCCTTGGCTCCCATTTTGGCGTTTGCCAGGGCAGGGGTGATCTCAACTGCCGGATTTTTCGGGTCCACCTCCAGTATGTTGATGAGTAACGGACCCCGGTTAGACAGCTTTTCCAGGCGGGTATGCCGAATGCCGGGCGAGATGATCTGGCTTTCATGTCGGTAAGTATACTCAAGCGGTACGCTGAGGGTTAGTTTTTTGGTGGCGGAATCCACGGAGACTGTGGCGGTTTTCGGTATTTTTCGCTTCACGAATACCTGGATTTTCCCGTTCCGCTCCTCGTAATAAATTTGTTGCAGGTTGGGAAAGCCGAACGTCTTGGTAACGGATTTATTAGGGGACGCGAGCTTTCCTGAGAATGAGAGGGTCATCGGCCCGTTTGCCGGGTCATGAACCTCCAGATCTTGGGGAATGGAGGTCAGATCCAGGATCATTTGCGCAATGACCGGAGTGGAACGGTAAGAGACATTCTTCAGGATTAAAGGCGTGTTGTACTGGACGGAATAGGCGTTAATGGGACGCCAGTCCACGCTCATCAAACCGGAAACCAGCATGAGGCTTAAAGCGGCAATTGGAAATTTTTTGAATATCGTCATGGACCGTACAAAAACCCTACTCTACTCTTCATAATAGTTGTTTTTTAATGGTTTAGCAAGCCCTACACTAAAAAAGCCAGTTCGATCTGACTTCAAACTGGCTTCTTCTTGGATTTTGGAGTGCAGAGTTTAATCTAAGCGAGGAGCGATAAGTTTCCTTGTCCTTGTGGGGCGCCAGCGCCCTGGGTGGGCAAGGGAATGGCTTTCCCGGCCAGCGCTTCTTTCGCTTGAGCCCGGACATCGGGGTCTTTATCTTTTGCGGCAGCCTTCAGAATTTTTTGGACTTGCTTGTCGGCTGGCCGGTCAATGACCCGCAATGCTTGAATAGCAGCTTCTTTAACCCGTGGGAACTCGTTCTTGTTTCGGATAATGCTTTCGATTTCTGCTAATCCAGGCAATTGGTTTGTCGGTGTCTGGCTGTTCTGGGCCTTATTCAACATACCGATTGTCCACAGGGCGGCTTGACGAACGTAGTTGGCGTCATCCTTGGCTTGTTGCGGCAGATCTTGTGGAACCTGCTCAATGGCGGTGTTGATCAGGTGGCCATAAGTATTGGCATCTCCCTGACCTTTGACGCTCACCCACTCCATGGCATCCAGTTTTTGCTGTAGCGATTGCGGGTTGGCAATCATCTGATTCAATTCTGCCAGGCTGGCGTTTTGAAGTTGCTCAGTCGGAGACAGCGGTTGCTGCTGTTCTTGAGGTTGTTGAACCGGCGGCTGTTGCTGTGGCTGGCTCAGGGTATTGTTGAATTGATCCGCCGGGGGCTGTTGTGGGTGAGGTTGCCACGGGTACTGACCCTGCGGTGGCATTACCGGTGGATACTGAGGGGGATAATATTGAGGAGGGTATGCGTAGTTAACGGCCTGATTAGCCCCCTGGTTAATCCATGGTTGGACGGGGCCGTTATTTTGAGCAAATGGAGGCTGTTGTTGATTTAAATAGGGGTTTTGTTGGTAAGCTTGGGAATTGAGTTGGTTTGCAAGACCTAAATAAGCGTTACGTGCTTGTTCTGCTGCGTTACGAGCGGCTAAAGCTTGATTGTAGGCTTGCTGCAGTTGGGATTGGTTGGATCCACCAGGAAACTGTCCATATTGGGCTTGTTGCGGGAGCAGGCCCTGATGGCCCTGTTGTTGTTGCTGCGCGGGCAGATAGGAGCTACGGTTAATGACGCCGGGGTCGGTTACGCCGGGAAAATTTTTCGGCTCGATAATCTGGATATTCACCGCCGATGACGTTGAAGGTAAGGATGAGACTGGAGTAACCATACGTTTATTAACCCCTATAACTCGTTAACGCATCTGAGTTTTTGTAACTATCCTAGTAAGGCGGCTCAAGCCATGGTGTTGCTACGCAGCTTCCAATTATTACTATTTTGTTACAAGAACAAGGATCGTGTTTCTTTCCACCGTACGTAAAAAAACAAGAACAAGAATCCGGGAAACCTAGAATACATGTCAAGCACCTATTCTTGCTCATGAGGAGGAAGCTGAGGCGTGTCTTTGCAAGGAACACTCTTAAAAAAAAGTTAAGAAACCCGGAAGGCCTTGGTTCAGCTTGTTATAATGAACTGAATTTCAATCCTAACGGATATGCGTTGTATACCACGCAGGCGGGCCAGCATCAGGCGCGAAGGAACAGCTAACCGGCAGGGACTGCTTCCAGACCTGCTGTTATCAGGTGATGAGAACGGCTTTGATTTTTAAAATTCAGGAAGGTATGATCAACCCCACCGTATCAAGATAGAGGTTTTGACTCATGGCAAACAGCGAAGAACGGGATCAGCAGGGAAAAAAGCAGGGAAAAACCATGCTTGAGGAGCCTGAAAATCAGCAAACCGTAGAAGATACGGTTGAGTTGAGCGCTGCTGCAAAGAAGCAACAGGAGCGGGAATCTGGGGAAGCTGCTGAAAATGTTGAAAATGTTGATGCCTGGCAAGCCAAGCATGAGGACTTGTATAACCAGTTTTTGCGCCTGAGCGCCGACTTTGAGAACTATAAGAAGCGGACCGTGCAAGAGAAAGAGTCTTTGTTGCAGTATGGCGCCGAGAAAACCATGTATGAGCTCATGCCTGTTTTGGACAACCTCGAACGGGCTGCCACGAGTTTATCAGACTCTTCGGATCCCAAGATACTGTATCAAAGCTTTCAGCTGATGCAAAACCAGCTGATGGATGCCTTTTCTGCGCTGGGCATGAAGCGGATCGAAGCTCAAGGCCAACCATTCGACCCTCATTTTCACGAGGCAATCAGTCAGGCCCCGAGTGAAGAATACCCGGAGGGTACGGTTATTAACGTCATGCAAGCTGGATACATGCTTCATGATCGAGTTTTACGTCCATCCATGGTTATTGTTTCCAGTGGTTCAGCCAATGCAGGAGCCGGTAGCTCAGAAGAAACCACAGGGACTGACCAACCGTCGGATAATCCATTTAAGATTTCCTAACCATCATGGATCTTCATGTGTTCAGAGGGTTTTTCCTTCCTGAACGCAATTAATGGGTAAAATAGTAAAAGAGGTACGGTCCCCTGCAGAAGACATCAATGAATAAACGTGATTATTACGAAGTTTTGGGTGTATCCCGCGGAGCCACTCAGGATGAGATAAAAAAAGCATTCCGAAAAAAGGCCAAGGAACTCCATCCGGATACCAACAAAAGCCCGGAGGCTGAGGCCCAGTTTAAAGAGCTGGGAGAGGCCTATGATGTGTTGAGTGATGCCAACAAGCGTCAAGTTTATGACAGCTACGGACATGAAGGCTTAAATCGGGGCGGGTATCAGCCAGGGTGGGACTTTGC
>CAYLWC010000046.1:0-16272 GCA_964387265.1 uncultured Vampirovibrionales bacterium
GGCGTAAGAGACTCTGCCATTTTTGCGGCGAAATGGCTTTTATCAAAAGTACCCAGATCGTGGATTTTCCAGAGGGCTTTCAGTGTTTCAACCCGACTGTCTTTGTGAGGGGCAACTTCTTCAGCTTCCAAAGACTTTCGGGTGATCTTGGGATAAGGGCGGTAATGTTCATTAATGGTTTTCAGCATCAGTGTCTCTTCATAGGTATCCTCAAACTCGCCTTCTTCTAGTTGAAAGACGTAATCATGAAGTCGTTGGATGTTCCGCAATTGTTTTGCGGTTTCGTGGGCGTCTTGATCCAAAACAATGAACATGGGGGCGTTCAGAACAGTTTCAAACTGCTTGTAAATCCCGATAACCTGATTTTTTCCGCCGGCAGGCAGGATAAAAATCCCAAGCTCATTGAGATCCAGTCCCAATGATCGGGCATAGTACGGGAGGAGCAAATGCTCTGTGGCGCCTTCTACAATGACCAACTCGCGAACGGGACGAGCGCTCTGGGTTTGAGAGGCGATGGGTTTAAAAGCCGAGTCAAACAACAGGGTGAGCCGGTTCAGGGCCAGAAGAATGTTTTCCGGGGTGTCCAGTACCTGGGCGTAAAGCCGGTTTTCTTTTAAGTACCGATGGATGCCAAGGAGGTGGATGAGTTGTGGGAACTGCTCCTGATGGCTCCCATCCAACTCATGCAGGTTCTCTAAAAGTGCGGACCAGGGGAGTGGACTGCTCAGTGCGCGGCAGAGCAAGTAGCCGAGTAGTGGATTTTCATCTGCCAGGGCTTTAATCAGATCCGTTCGGCAATTTTGCTGCACGAGAAGCGTTTCCAGCGTATCGGGATCCAGTGGCCCGCTATAATAATAGCTGTGCAAAGAGGCTGTGGAACTTTGACCTATCAGCAAAATGTCTTGTCGTACCAGTTCTTCCAACTTAAATTCAATGAGCTCCTGGGCCAGAATGGCCAAAGTCAGGAGAGTGTCCTGGGTACGGCAGGACTCTGGGAACGTGGCTTGCCACAGCTGTGCATGAATCTTTTCCAGGCTGGCGATAGAAAACTGCTCCAGTGTTTTTTTGGAGAGTTTGGGTGAGCAAAGCTGCTTGAGGGCAAAGCGTTTGATGGCCTGGTAGTTTCGTGTAGGCGGAAACTCAAATTTCAGTAAGCGGTGAGCAGTTACTATAAGTTCTTCCAGGCCAGGCTTTAGAAAAACCAGAGGCTCAGAGAGCATTCTTTCAGCAGGCAGTGTCACCGCAATCCCTTGTTTGGTGTGATGCCCTGCTGTTCCCGAATGACGATTTGATGCGCTGATTGTATCGGCTCCCTGCCTTGATGTTTTACAGCATGATTCTAGCAAAAGAAAACCCGATCAAAAAATATGTAGGAAATTCTTGGTACTTTGCGTTTGAGGGAGTAAAATGGACAACGATAGCCAGAAGGGGTTTGATACCGGCTATGCAACAAGTCGTGGTTTGAATTATGATTGAGTTGGGGCTCAGCTTTGAGGGCGGAGTGACCCACATAAATCAAGGGAACAGAATGGCGTCTTTACCAAAGCAATCAGCCAAAATCAGTGCGGACCAGCTCATGATTCGCCGGATGCGGGCACAAGATGTCCCCGAGGTGATGAAAATTGAGTCAGTGTCATTTGGCCGCCATCATTGGTCCGAAGATTCTTTTTTCAATGAAATGAATAACCATATGGGCCGTTATTACGTGTTGGTCCATAAGGGGAATGAGCAGCAATTGTCAGGCTATTGCGGTTTCTGGCAAGTCATTGACGAGGCACATGTTACAACTGTCGCCATTCAGCCACAGCTTCGAGGGAACTCTCTGGGTGAGTTACTGCTGGTGCATATGCTGGATCGCTGTATGGGGTCTTCCATTCAGTGGGTGACGCTGGAAGTTCGGGTGACCAATTACAATGCGCAAAACCTGTATTACAAATATGGCTTTGAACTGGCAGGGAGACGGGCCAAATACTATCAGGATAACCAGGAAGATGCCCTGGTGATGACAACGCCCAGTCTGATGACGGATTCGTATCGTACAATATTCAACAGGAACAAGACCGAACTGAAACAGAAGCTGGGAGGCTTTCCTGATGGGATGGGCCAATAGGGATTGGCGGGGTGTTTATGGGAAAAGATAAGATACTGGATGGTTTGCCTACCCGAAAGGCTATGCTGGAGCACCGCGACAAGGCCCGGAAACGTTTTGATAAAACAGCACGGGACGGACAGATTCCACTGGATGAGGAATTGATTCTACCCTTGGCCAAATCGCAGGATGAAGGCTTTCTGGCTCAGTTGCTGGCCAAGTCTCCCCGGTTTACCATCAGTACGTTTCCCCTGATGTTGCTGTTGATGGTTGGGTTTGCCCTGCTGACGTTTGTGTCTATCCGCTTGCCAAGTCCGTTGGCCGAGGTGTATCCGGATTTGGATTATGTCAGTTATAGTTTTCAGATTCCAACAGCCTTGTTTCTGGGGGCGTTTCTGGGTGCCATTTTGGGCGGGCTGACCGTATTGACATTTGTACTGGCCGGTTTGTTTGCATGGCCGGTTTTTGCAAATGGTGGGGGGTTGGAATATATCCAGGAACCGGGTATGGGGTACCTTATTGGCATGGTGATCGGAGCATTCGTGGCCGGGCGGCTTTTTAGACAGGTCATGAGGCACACGACCTATTCTAAAAGCTCGCTGGCGTTTTTAATCACGTTGATACCGGCCTTGGCCGTGGTTCATCTGTCAGGTATCGTGTATATGCTGGGGTTAACGCTGGCCGGTGTGATGAGCTTTACCGAAGCGCAGAACTGGATGTTTTATCTCAGTACGGAACCTCTTTTATACGACGCCGTGATTGGGTTGCTGCTGTTAGTTTTGGTCCGCCCCTTAAGAGCATGCCTGTGGTTTGCCCTATATTAACGGGTGGCTGCTGGAAAACATCGCCTGCTTCCGCTATATTAATATAGATGACATATCTGCACTAAAGAGGTTTTTCAATGCCAAAAACAGCCGATCTGGCCCGCAAGTTAGTTCTTTCAAACCAGCTTAAACATTATGTTGACCTGAATTCAGACTTTGGACAAACCCGGGATCGGGCTTTTTTTGAATCAACGCAGTACGAGTTGCTGAACTATACCAGCTCCGTCCATATTCCTTGCGGGGTTCATGATGGTGATCCCAAAGAAATTCTGGGGTATATCGCCAAGGCGAAAACTTTCAATTGTTCAGTAGGCGCTCATATTGGGTATCCGGATCCGGCCCACCATGGGTACCAACCGATGGATATTTCCAAAGAGGATTTGAGGGCCTGGATTTTAGTGCAATTGGGTGCGTTCCAGGCTTTATTAAAAGAAAACAACCTGGAAGTACAGCATGTCCGTCCTCATGGTGCGCTGTACGCCAGTTTTATTGATGATCTGGAGACAGCCACATGTGTGGCGGAAACCCTGCATGCATTTAGCCCTTGGGTGATTTTGGTTGCGCCTTCCGGCCCTGTGTTGAAGCAGGTGTGTGAACGGGTTCCGATCCAGGTTGCGCCTGAGGTGTATTTGGGTAAAAGGTATTCAATAGAAGGATGCTTGCTAAAGGATTCCCTGAAGGAAAACCTGTCTCCGCAAACGGTTTTAGAGCAGGCTCGACAGCTCATTGACGATTCCAGCCTGACCACCGCCGATGGACAAACGGTTAAGCTAGACTTTAAAACGCTCCACCTGAGTCCGGCCTTGGAAGGTTCAGTGGGACTGGCTGAAAAAATCGTACAGATGCTGGGTCAACCCGTTGCCTTGCCTTTGGTTGATGCGGGAGCCTCAGGATGGTTGTAGACATCCCTGAAGAACCTTCGTATTTTTTAGTATTGGGGCCATCAGGATCGGGTCTGACGACGGCGTTAAATACTTTTAACGATTATGGCTTCATGATCGTCAGTAACGTTCAGCCAAATGCCTTTGAAACCGTCTTTGATACCCTGCTGGCACAAAAATCCCAAAAATCTAAGGTTGTTTTCTCTATAGACCTCACGCCCCAAACCCTGGACCAGCTACCCGAATTCATAGACAGTATACGGCGTCTGAAGTCCAGACATCCTCATTTTAAAATCTTGTGCCTGGATGCGCCGGAGCCGGTTTTGATGAGTCGGTATATGGATTCCGGTAAGACGCATCGCTTTGAACAGGTGGGGCTTCAGGCGGCTGTGGCTGAAGAGCGTCAGGTCTATAACAATCTGAAAAAAGAGTTGAAAGATTTTTCGATTGATACCAGCACGGTTTCCTCGGAAGAGCTTCGTTTTAAAATTGCGAAAATATTGGGAATCCCTGAAAATAGTCCTGATTTTTCAGTGTATATCCTTTCATTTGGGTATAAATATGGGATCCCACTGGATTCCGAGCTGGTTTTTGACATGCGTTTTATGCAGAACCCCTTCTATGATGAGTCGCTAAGGCCCTATACCGGTCTAGACCAACCCATTCGGGACTATATTTTTGCCTTGCCGCAGGCTCGGGAGTTTTTTGAAAAGTGGACGGCGTTAATGGCTGTGATGTTGCCCTGGTATCAAAAAGAGGGGAAGGCCCGTGTCACCATTGCCGTGGGCTGTACCGGAGGACAGCATCGGTCGGTTTGTATGGCTGAGGCATTGGCAGGGTATTTAAAAAGTGCTTGCCCGACTTATAATATAATGGTGAACCATCGAGAAACTTTCAGGTGGCCCAAAACCGCTCAGGAAAATTCGGGTTTAACCAGCGTGAAAGAGAATACCATGCCGGTAGGAGAATCGTTTTGAACTTTATAAAAATGCGGCGACAGGCGACTTGGCTTTTACCTGGGCTGTTTATCAAGCGCTGGATTTTTATGGTGCTGTTAGGGGGCCTGTTTATCCTGTTTGGGATGGCCCTGGTCTTTAATCACCAACCGGTCACGTCGTTGATCGAAGTCTTAAAATCGCTGGCGCTGCTTGTTCCCAATTATATCAGCGGACCGGCTGTTTTATTGATCGGGATTATCCTGATGTATTTCGGTGCCGGAAAGGCGTATGATACGGTATTTTTGGCCATGCAAATGGAAGGCCATGAGCATGACCTGCTGGAAGCCATTTATCGCAGAAACAAACTGATGAACGGTCCGCGCATTGTCGCTATTGGTGGTGGGACAGGGTTGTCTACCTTGCTGCGAGGGCTGAAACACTATACCAATAACATCACAGCTGTGGTGACGGTTGGGGATGATGGTGGAAGCTCAGGCCGTTTGCGGGAAGAACACGGGGTGATTCCCCCAGGGGATATCCGAAACTGTATTGCCGCCCTGGCGGATGAGGAGCAGTTGACGACCGAGCTGTTTCAGTATCGCTTTAAAACGGGCCATGGATTGGAAGGGCATAGCTTTGGAAACCTCTTCCTGACGGCCATGTGCCGGATTACCGGGGACATGGTGACGGCCATTAAAGAATCTTCTAAGGTATTGAACATCCAAGGCCGGGTATTGCCCTCTACATTGGAAAATATTCGCCTGATTGCCGAAATGGAAGATGGCTCTATCGTGGAAGGGGAATCTCATATTCCAGAAGTGGGTGGAAAAATCAGGCAGTTACGTTGTAGCCCCGATTCACCCAAACCCTTACCGGAAGTGATTCAGGCGATTCAGCAAGCCGAACTGATTATTCTGGGGCCGGGGAGCTTGTATACCAGCGTGGTGCCGAACCTCCTCATTGAAGAGATCGCCGAGGCGATCTCCAGACAAAACGTCCCAAAAGTCTATGTCGCCAATATTATGACTCAACCTGGTGAGACGGATGGCTATACTGTTGGTGATCATGTCCAGGCTATTCTTGATCATTCCCACTATCCCAACATGTTAACCTGTGTTCTAGTGAACAGCTGGCTACCGGATGCGCTGTTGCAAAAATACCAGGAGGCGGGTTATTTTCCCGTGGTTCTGGATGAAGATCGGTGCAACGAGCTGGGTGTGAAGGTGGTCCAAAAGTTTCTGGTTGATGAACACGATACCAAGGTCATTCGGCACAACCCAAAAAATCTGGCCCGGGCTGTCATTCATTGGTTTAAAAAAGAAAAGGGCCAGGCGATTCCCTCAACGCTTGCGACTGTTCAAAATGAAGAACCCGCCTCTGCCACGAACCAAGAAGCCCATGAAGATGCCCAAGTGGTTGATCTGCTGAAGGCCAAGCAATAACGCGCAATTGCTTCGAGGCTCCGGTTTTTTACAAAGAATAGGGCCAAGTTGCGTTTGACTTTTATGCATCATACAATTTTGGCAGCTATTGATTTTGGCAATGCAAACAACCCTTGAAGAAAGTTGGTCGGGATGTCAGCCGTTATCCGCAAAAAGGCAGTAACCGCTGAAGGTTTGAAAAAGAAAAAGCAGTTGGGCGAAAAGATTGTCAGCCTGACCTGCTACGATTACACCACCGCCCGGATTCTGGATGAGACGACCGTCGATTTCCTCCTGGTGGGAGACTCTCTGGCAATGACAGTGTTGGGTCATCCGAACACCCTCAGTGTGACGGTGGATGAGATGCTTCATCACGTTAAGGCAGTTTCTCGAGGGGTTGATCGGGCAATGGTTGTTGCTGATATGCCTTTTATGAGCTACCACACGGATTTATCGACTACGATTACCAATGCTGGACGCTTTGTTCAGGAAGGCGGAGCGCAAGCCGTCAAGCTGGAGGGGGCCTCTGCACTGACGTTGGATGTCATTGAAAGACTGGTTGAAATTGGCATCCCAGTGGTGGGCCACTTGGGCTTTACCCCTCAGTCGTTGAATACCCTGGGAGGCTTTAAGGTTCAGGGAAAGAGCGCAGCGTCTGCCAGGCAAATGCTGGAGGATGCGCTCAAGCTTCAGGCCGCAGGTGTTTTTACGGTTGTATTGGAAATGGTCCCGGTGGAAGTGGCTGAAATTTTGACCCAACGCCTTGAGATACCCACCATTGGCATTGGCGCCGGAAGCGTTTGCGATGGCCAGATTCTGGTCGTGGATGACTTGCTGGGCCGTTACAGTGATCTTTCCCCCCGTTTTGTGCGAACTTATTTAAATGGCGCCCAGCTGATGCGAGACGCTGTGGAGCGATACGCCCAGGATATCCGATCGGGCGTGTTCCCCAATAATGATCAAGAGGCCTTCCATTTGCCTGAAGCAGAAAGTAGCCAGTTGCAAAACGTGATGGTGTAAAGGTTTGTCTGGATGGTGACCCAAACAATCGAGGTAGCGACTACAACCCAGGAGTGTCGAGCGATCCGACGTGCCTGGCAGGATCAAACTATCGCCTTGGTTCCAACCATGGGGGCCTTGCATGAGGGGCACCTGGCCCTGATGCGCCTGGCCAAGGAAAAAGCGGATCGGGTGGTGGTGAGCGTTTTTGTGAATCCGTTACAGTTTGGCCCTCATGAGGACTACCAGAATTATCCCAGAATGTTTGAGGCGGACAAGGCGGCCTGCGCCGATGTGGGCGTTGATCTGATCTTTTGCCCCCGTGTTGAGGTGTTGTATCCACGGGGAATCGCCAATACCACCGTGGTGGTCCCGTCTGTGGATCTCACGGATAGATGGTGTGGTTTGAGTCGTCCTGGGCATTTTACCGGCGTAGCGACGGTGGTGTTAAAGCTATTTCATATTATAGAGCCGGATATTGCCATTTTTGGCGAAAAAGACGCCCAACAACTGGCTGTGATTCGGGCAATGGTTTCAGATTTGATGTTACCTGTCGAGATTTTGGGGCATCCCATTGTCCGGGAAGCTTCCGGTTTGGCGATGAGTTCCAGAAACAAATATTTTAAAAACCCCCAAGAGTTGGAATCAGCCACGCTTTTGATTCGCATCCTCCGGCAAATACGGGAAAAATATGAGCAAGAAAAAGGAGAGGTGTTGAGTCAGCCGCTGTTTGATTCGGTATTAGCGGAGCATGGCGGAAAAGATCAAGGAGAGCGTTTTCGGTTAGAGTACCTGGAGGCGGTGGACTCTACAACGTTCTCATCAACTCCTGTCTTGAAACGTGGATGCAAACTTTTGATAGCGGCCAAGGTCCATGGGGTCCGGCTCATTGACAACCTGGATCTGTAAACTACCGAGTGGTCACTGACAAAGCAGCTAATGGGTGATGGCCGCCCCTGTGAAAGAGAGAGCGTCACACATTTTATCTCCAGATCGTGGGTATGAAAAGAGAGCTGCTGGAGAATTCAGTCCTGGAGAATTAAAAAGTTTGGTAACGTCGGCCTGATTTTTTTTCGATTTCTTTTTCTTTAAATCCTAACGCTTCCGGTTCGTTGGACGATCTCCGGGTGGGTTCCAGCGAGGAACCATCATACCGCCTGCGGTCGACTTGTCTTGAGTTGCTTGGGCTTTTCCCCATTTCTTCCTGGTAGTGACGGTATCGATCAGATTTCTGTTGGTAGGCATTGCTGTAATAGCTGTTTGATCTCCAGTAAAAGCTGATTGCCAGGAAGGCAAGGGTAAATGTCATGATCAGAAAAATAAAAAACTTGTCTTTAGAAGTCATCAGCGCGAGCGACCGCTTTATTGAGTATCTTCAATATATATTATAGGGTATTTCTTGCTGACTTTGCATACTTCACCGGGTTGGAGTGCGTCAGTTCACAGTTCTCCTGTTGAAAGCATTAAGCAATTGGCGTTCTCCGCTTTCCTTTACATATAGAGGACGCATGTTTTAAAGCCATCATGTCGGTGCTAAAATGACGCAGTTTCCTTGGAGAATATTAAAACCCTAACCTTGACGTTAGCGTTAAGGTGAGTTATTCTACTAATAGATATTGGCCATCATTGAGGTGTTTGCCTTGTCAGAAACGACCCCTCTGAAAAATAACAAGGAAAATAATGGTGAGTTCCTAACCATCGGCGCGTTAGCCAAGCTTTGTGGCGTGACGGTTCGTACTCTGCGTTATTACGAGGAAATGGATCTGATTGGTCCGGTGAAGAGAACATCTGGGAAGTACCGGCTCTACAATCAGCACTCGCTCAAGCGTGTCAACGCGATTTTGGCCCTTCAGGATCTGAATTACTCCCTGGAAGAGGTACTTGCCACCCTGGGGCCATTTTCCAGGTCCAAAAGCTTTAACCGTCGAGAGCAGGTACAGGCGACTCGCCGCTCTTTGGAACTGCAGCAATCTCAGATTGATCAGAAGCTCAAGCAGATTAACGAGTTTCGTACAGAAGTCATTCGGCGCATGGCAATGCTGGAAGAGGTTTGTGAAAAATGCGCCTGTCAAAAGCCGGAAGAACAGTGCCCAGATACCTGTAATTATGTTCAAATTCACGATTAACCTGGTAAATACCCTCAGCTGATGAAAAAAACACAACTGCAACTGACTGGCCCGGAGCCAATAACAAGTACGGGCGCAATAAATGGAGAAAAACACCCATGAGTAGTCTGGAAATTCTGACCAACCAGGAATACAAATACGGCTTCCAGACCAATATTGAAATGGAAACGTTGGCCAAGGGGCTCAACGAGGATGTGATCCGGAAAATTTCGGCCAAAAAGAATGAGCCGGAGTGGATGTTGCAGTTTCGTCTAGACGCGTATCAGCGCTGGCTCAAGATGACCGAGCCTCACTGGGCCCATGTGAACTATAAACCCATTGATTACCAGGGTATCAGTTATTACTCCGCCCCCAAGGTCAAGCCGGAAAAGAAGAAAAGCCTGGATGAGGTGGACCCGGAACTGCTGGATACCTTTGAGAAGCTGGGGATTCCGCTTTCAGAACAGAAACGCCTCTCCGGTGTGGCGGTGGATGCGGTCTTTGACAGCGTGTCGGTGGCCACGACCTTTAAGAAGGATCTGGCCAAACATGGTGTGATTTTCTGCTCCATCTCCGAAGCCATCCAGGAACACCCGGAACTGGTGAAGAAATACATCGGCAGCGTGGTGCCGGTGACCGATAACTTTTATGCCGCTCTCAACTCGGCGGTCTTTACCGATGGGTCCTTTGTCTACATTCCCACCAACACCAAGTGTCCGATGGAGCTGTCTACTTACTTCCGCATTAACACGGAAGAATCCGGCCAGTTTGAGCGGACGCTCATTATCTGTGATGAAGGCAGCTATGTGAGTTACCTGGAAGGCTGTACGGCGCCCAAGTTTGATACCAACCAGCTTCATGCCGCCGTGGTTGAGTTGGTGGCGCACAAAGACGCGGAGATTAAGTATTCCACTGTTCAAAACTGGTTTGCCGGGGACCCCAAAACCGGCAAGGGCGGGATCTATAACTTTGTGACCAAGCGGGGCCGTTGTGCTGGGGACAACTCCAAAATTTCCTGGACCCAGGTGGAAACCGGGTCGGCCATTACCTGGAAATACCCCAGCTGTATTCTGGAAGGAGATCATTCCATTGGCGAGTTTTATTCGGTGGCCCTGACCAACAACCTGCAAGAGGCAGACACCGGAACCAAGATGATTCACATCGGGAAAAACACCCGGAGCCGGATTGTTTCTAAGGGCATCTCCGCTGGCAAATCCAAAAACTCTTACCGGGGTCTGGTCTCCATTAAGAAATCCGCTGAAAATGCCCGGAATTATACCCAGTGTGACTCCATGCTGATTGGTGGCGAGTGTGAGGCCAACACCTTCCCGTATGTGGATGTGAGCAACCCCTCAGCCCAGATAGAGCATGAGGCGTCGACTTCCAAAATTAGCGAAGAACAGCTTTTTTACTTCCACCAACGGGGTATTGAAACCGAGGAAGCGGTTTCGGCCATCATCAACGGCTTCTGTAAAGAGGTCTTTAAGGAATTGCCCGGCGAGTTTGCCGTGGAAGCTACCCGCTTGCTGGGTCTCAAGCTCGAGAACTCGGTTGGGTAACACGTGAATAGAATTGTCAATTCGAAGGAGTATCAGGAACCGTGCTAGAAATCAGGAACCTCCAAGCCACTGTCCGGGATAATCCCATCCTCAATGGGATCAACCTGCACGTAAAACCCGGTGAAGTCCACGCGATCATGGGGCCGAACGGTTCCGGGAAAAGCACCCTGGCCAAAGTGCTGGTGGGCCATCCGGCCTTTGAGGTGACCGGCGGTGAGGTGCTTTATGAAGGCCGGAACCTGCTGGAATTGGAGCCGGAAGAGCGGGCGCGGGAAGGGATTTTTATGGCCTTCCAATATCCCGTGGAAGTACCAGGGGTGAACAACGCCAGCTTCCTGCGCCTGGCTTATAACGCCAAGCAGAAGCATCTGGGCCAGGATGAGATGGATCCGCTGGAATTTGAAGAGTTCCTGGCCGAAAAAGCCAAAATCGTGGATATGGATCCGGCGCTTTTAAACAAACGCTCGGTGAATGAAGGGTTTTCCGGCGGGGAGAAAAAGCGGAACGAGATTCTGCAGATGGCCGTGTTAGAGCCCAAGCTGGCGTTCCTGGATGAGACTGATTCGGGTCTGGATATTGACGCCCTGCGGGTTGTGGCCGATGGGGTCAATAAGCTCCGTTCTCCCGAGCGCTCGATGGTTCTGGTAACCCACTATCAGCGCCTGCTCAATTATATTGTGCCGGATTATGTCCATGTATTGGCTGGCGGGCGGATTATCAAATCCGGCGGCAAGGAATTGGCGCTGGAGCTGGAAGAAAAAGGCTATGACTGGCTGCTGGAAGCCGCGGCGGTCGGGGAGGCGTCGGTAAAATGATGGGTATTATGGAAAAGGTGGAAGCAACAGTGGAGCCGATGGCCGCCTATGAGCAGGTGTTTCGTGCCCAGACGTTGACCCATGAAGGTCCAGAATGGCTTCAAGTCAAGCGGCAGCAAGCCTTTTCCCGCTTTGAGCATCTGGGATTCCCCACCCGGCATCTGGAAGATTGGAAATATATCAATCTCCGGCCTATCCTGAGTACGCCCTTTGAGCCGTATGATTCCGCCGTTGAAACCAAGGTGTCTTATGAGCAGGTTTCTGCGCATTTTATACCGGGTACCTATCGCCTGGTGCTGGTTAATGGATATTTTGTACCAGCGCTGTCCACTTGGGAGAACCATCAAGGCGTGGTGGCCGGTGATTTAAAAACCGCCCTTGAGTCCAATGTTTCAGTGATTCAAAAGTATTTGGCAGGTGACATCGCGTCAGAGGCAGATCCCTTTGTGGCTTTGAATACGGCCCTGTTTCAGGATGGGATCCTGATTCATGTCGGCGAAGATGTGACGTTGGATAAACCGATTCAAGTTCTGCACTTTACCACGGGTAGAGCCCATGCCTCTCGGGTGGCGTATCCTCGGGTTCTGGTGGTGGCCGAGCGCAATGCCAACGTGAATTTGATCCTTCAGTATGTAGGGCTGGAAGCGAACCAGTACTTTAATAATACGGTCCATGAAGTTTTTGCCGCAGAAAACGCCCAGGTCGAGCTGACCTATAGTCAAAATGAGAGCCCCACCGGGCACCATCTGGCGAGAACCTACCTGAACCTGGAAGCAAATAGCCGTGTCTTTATGACCAATATTGCCCTGGATGGAAATATCTGTCGGCACAGTGTGTTGGTGAATCTGCTTGCGGAAGGGGCCGACTGTACCCTGAACGGGCTCAATGTCCTCAACGGGGAAACCCAGGTGTTTAACCATTCAGTGATTAATCACCAGGTGCCTCACTGTACCAGTCATCAGTTTTATAAAGGTATTCTAGATGAACGCTCCAAATCGGAGTTTGATGCGACCATTTTTGTAGAGCGCGGGGCGAATGGGACCAACTCGCTGCAGCTGAACAAGAACCTGCTGCTGTCAGAGGAGGCTCGGGTCTACACCCGTCCGCAGCTCCAGATTCTGGCCGACGATGTGAAATGTAATCACGGGGCGACGGTGGGCCAGTTGGATGAAGAGCAACTGTTCTATCTGGCAAGTCGTGGGCTGGAAAAGGAGCTAGCCCAATGCCTGCTGACCTATGGCTTTGTGGAAGAAATTGTTGAAAAGCTGACTTTTCCCGCATTGCGGGACTATCTGGACCGCTGGCTGCTCAAAAACATGGGGCAGGAAAACAATCCGGCCCGGTGTGAACTGACCTGTCGTGGTGAAGAGGCGTGTCATTCATGATAAATGAGATGGTAAAAGAGATGACGTTATCTCCCTCAGAGGTGGATCGAATCCGGCAAGACTTCCCGGTTTTATCGGAAGAAGTCTATGGAAAGCCGCTGGTGTATCTGGATAACGGAGCGACCACCCAAAAGCCCCGTCAGGTTATTGATCGCATCCATCACTTTTACAGCCATGAAAACGGCACTGTGCGCCGAGGGGTGTATAAGCTCAGCGAGCATTCCACCCAGCTGTTTGATGAAGCCCGGCAAAAAGTGGCAGCTTTTATCAATGCCCCCAGTGCTTCCGAGGTGATTTTTACCCGAGGCACCACGGATTCCATTAACCTGGTGGCCGCCAGCTATGGCCGGACCTTTATCAAAGAAGGCGATGAGATTATTATTTCCGCCATCGAGCATCACGCCAATATCGTGCCCTGGCAGCAGGTGTGCCTGGAGAAAGGGGCGGTACTCAAAATCATTCCTGTGAATGACGACGGGGAACTCATCATAGAGGAATACGAGAACCTGTTATCGGATCGGACCCGCTTTGTGGCGGTCAATCATATTTCTAACGCCCTGGGGACCATTAACCCGGTAAAACACATCATTGAAAAGGCCCATGAACGGAATATTCCGGTGTTGGTGGATGGGGCGCAGTCGGCCCCTCACATGACCGTCGATGTTCAGGCGCTGGATTGTGACTTTTACGCCTTTTCCGGCCATAAACTCTATGGACCCACCGGGGTGGGGGTGTTGTACGGCAAGATGGAACATCTGGAGGCCATGCCGCCGTATCAGACCGGGGGCGATATGATTGCGTCTGTCACCTTTGCCCGCACCACTTTTGCCAAGCCCCCCGCGAAATTTGAGGCCGGGACCCCGGCCATCGCGCAAGTCATTGGGCTGGGTGAGGCCATTGATTACGTGAGCCGGATTGGCTTGGAGCGGATAGCGGCTTACGAGGCCGAGCTGTTGGATTACGCGACGCGGAAGGTGTCTGCTATTGACGGGGTACGGATTATCGGCAACGCCAAAGACAAGGCCAGCATTGTATCGTTTGTCATCAAAGGGGTTCACCCCCATGATATTGGCACCATTCTGGACCGGGAAGGGATTGCCGTTCGGGCCGGTCATCATTGTGCCCAGCCGGTGATGGAACGTTTCCAGGTGCCGGCTACGGCCAGGGCGTCTTTTTCCTTCTATAACACCATGGAGGAGATAGACCGCCTGGTGGATGGGATTCACGTGATTAAGAAGTTGTTTAATGAGTAAGAGATTCTCATGACCGATTACAACGATCTCTACCAGCAGGTGATTCTGGAGCACAACAAAAAACCCCGAAACTTTAAGGTGTTGGAAGACGCCAATAAGTATTCCTTGGGGAAAAACCCCCTGTGTGGCGATCAGTTTGCCATGTTTTTAAAGGTGGATGAGAACGGGGTGATTCAAGATATTGGCTTTCAGGGGGATGGCTGCGCCATTTCCAAGGCCAGCGCCTCCATGATGACTTCTTTTGTCAAAGGGAAAAACAAGGAAGAGGCCCACCAGCTGAAAGAGGAATTTCAAAAGATGTTGACCGGAGAGCTAGATGTTGAGCGTGAGCCTCACCATTTGGGCCGCCTGACCATTCTTTCTGGCGTCAAAGACTACCCGGTCCGGGTCAAATGCGCCACGTTGGCCTGGCACACACTGGACGCCGCCCTGTCTGGCGAGCAGGAAGTCTCCACTGAGTAGGTTGCAGAGAGTTCTTCTAAGGTAGAATAAATAGCTAGCCTAAAACGTATTATGCCTGGGTTGGTTAAAAGTCGGCCACCGCTTCTGTTTGAGCACGCTGAGATATAAAAAAGCTCGGCTAAATCCTTGCAAGCCGAGCCACACTTAATTGTCTGAGGTTAAGCGGTGGTCTAGCGGGGGTTCCAAAGGGGGCTTGTCTACACCCGTTGCTGCTTTGGCAGCTTACGGATGTGGATGCTGCCTGCAGTGCAATGAGGTCCCCTTTGAGGAATTGAAAAAGTGACATGTGATATGAGGATAAGTTCTTTTTTAAGAGCGAGCGGAACTGGGAACTTGGGATGAGAAATATCATCATAAGTACTCAATGCGGATCCCCGAAAAGGTCGCAAAAAAAGTGATTCGATCGGGAACTTTTGGATCCAAAAACCATCTAAGTCAGAGGCGAGATTTTTCAAAAGCATCTTATATAAAGATAAGGAACATCTTGGAGGAGCCAGCATCTGGCTGTCAGGTGTCAGGACGGTCTCAAAAAAGTTTTGGCAAATTTTAAAAAAAGTACTTGCCAACTGAAATTTCTTCGATATCATTTATTTTACTGTTCGTGGAGAGCATACACGAACCCCCTCACTTCCAAAGGATCTCAATACTAAGGATTTGCGGAAGCACCCTGGTCGAAAGTCACTGAATAAAGAAATGTAAAACATCAGTTGATTTTCAAAAATGACTAGGCTACTATAAAGCTCCCCTCGAAATGGTTAGTACCTTGAAAACTGAATAGATGAATTATTTATGACCTCGTTAGTTTCGTAAATGTAAGGGTCAGGCAAACTTTAAGAATTACAGAATTCTGAGCCGCAAGGCTCAAAAGTTTTGTAACGGAGAGTTTGATCCTGGCTCAGGACGAACGCTGGCGGCGTGCTTAATACATGCAAGTCGAACGAAGAGGCCCCTCGGGGTACTTCAGTGGCGGACGGCTGAGTAATGCATAGGTAACGTGCCCTTTACTGGGGGATAACACCGGGAAACTGGTGCTAATACCGCATAAGCCATCAGTTGAAATATTGATGGTTAAAGATTTTTCGGTAAAGGATCGGCCTGTGTCGGATTAGCTAGTTGGTGGGGTAAGAGCCTACCAAGGCGACGATCCGTAGTTGGTCTGAGAGGATGACCAGCCAGAGTGGGACTGAGACACGGCCCAGACTCCTACGGGAGGCAGCAGTAGGGAATATTGCGCAATGGGCGAAAGCCTGACGCAGCAACACCGCGTGGAGGATGAAGCATCTCGGTGTGTAAACTCCTGTCAGTAGGGAATAACTTTGACTGTACCTGCAGAGGAAGCATCGGCTAACTACGTGCCAGCAGCCGCGGTAAGACGTAGGATGCAAGCGTTGTCCGGAATTATTGGGCGTAAAGAGTTCGTAGGCGGTGGCTTAAGTCTGGTGTTAAAGCCCGGAGCTCAACTCCGGCATGGCATCGGAAACTGGGTCGCTAGAGTGCGGAAGAGGTAACTGGAATTCCAGGTGTAGCGGTGAAATGCGTAG
>CAYLWC010000047.1:0-16144 GCA_964387265.1 uncultured Vampirovibrionales bacterium
CCTGTACAAAATGGAACTGATTGCCCAAGGCGAACGGGAAGGACTGGATCAGGACAGCCTGCGGGAACGTCTCCGTGTGGCCCGTCGAAACGACAAGGGGCTTGAAGGCTACCGTGAGCGCTACGACAAAAATAAAGAGATCATGACGATTAAAAAGCTCCATTATGCTTATAAAGCCTCTGAGGAGTTTGCCCAGCGGGCTATCCGCAACCGGGTCCGCTATTTTGAGATTCGCTCCAATCCTTTCCCTGAAAATGGAACTGCCGAAGAGCTCATTCGTTTTATTCAGGAAGGCGTTGAAGACGCCAAGGCCGATAAGCCCGATTACCGCCTGGATTACGGTATTCTGCTCTTGGCCTACCGCCATGGCGATAACAGCATCAACCCGGAAACCGGCCGAAAAAAGAAAGTGGACGCCGCTATTAAAGTGGCTGAAACCGCCATTGAACTGCAAAAAAAAGGCTACCCCATCGTTGGCGTGGATCTGGCTGGTGGGGAGCTGGACAACCCGGTCACCGACTTTAAAGACTACTTTGATGTCATTAAAAAGCACAACAAAGACATGGTAGAAAGCGGCCAACCGGAAAAACGCATTGGCATTACCATTCATGCGGGTGAAACACCAAAATCCGGGCATTTGAGTGGTCCTGAATCCATCCGGGGATCCATTCGACTGGCCTGGGATGAGAACACCCCGGTTCGTATTGGCCATGGCACCCAGATTGTCAATGACCCCGCCCTGATTCAGGAAGTCATCGACAAAAACATTGGTCTGGAAATGTGCCCCAAAAGTAATGTTCAAACACAGGCGGTTAACTGGTACACCGATCACCCGGCCCTGGAGCTGTCTCGCAAAGGGGTTAAGGTCTCCATCGCCACGGATAACCAGACCATTTCCAAAACCGATCCGACTAACGAGTTTGTCAAACTCCACCACTACCTGGGCGCCACCCATGAAGACCGTAAGCGCATGGCGCTATCCGGGATTGAAACGGCCTTTATTCCAGACGAGCAAAAGAAACAGGCCATTTTAAAGGACATGCAGGCTGAGTTTGAAAAAATGAAGCTCAAGCCCACCTACGCGCTTGGGCTCTACAAGGAACAACTCAATACCGATCAACTAACTCCCTGGCAGGAATTTACCGTGACTGTGGCTTCTTACCTGCGTGCCATCCTATTCGGCTTTAAGGAATTTCTTTCCAGTATCTTTAACGAACCGGAAGCTCCGCCTGCCGAGACAATATCGCCTGAGCCGCATCCAATAGGTCCTCGCAAACCAGGGTCGGCTGAGTAGTCAGCACCTGATATTTCCCATCCAACACCCGTTGGCCATAGCCGGTTTTCAACAAAATACCGGAACATCCCGCATTGGCCGCGAATTCCACATCGGAAGCCTTGTCTCCAATGACATAGGATTGCTTGAGATCAATTTCAGGAAAGCGCTCACAAGCCTGTTGAATCATCCCAATCGCCGGTTTACGGCACTGGCACTCAATGGCATAGGCTTCCACCACCCCTTTGGCCAGATGGGGACAGTAAAAGACAGCATCCAGGTGGGCACCGGCTTCTTCCTGCAGTAACAACTGCACCCGGTCGTTTAATGCTCGCACATGGGCCTCATCATAAAAACCACGGGCCGGACCGGTCTGGTTGGTGGTCAAGATGGCCAAGATGCCGGCATCGTTTAGCATGCGAACCGCTTGTGCCGCGCCAGGAATCAGGCTCAGATGATCTACCTCCCGGATATAGCCTTTTTCTTCATTAATTGTCCCGTCCCGGTCTAAAAATACAGCAATGGTCATTTTATTCGGTTGGATCTTTCACCGTCGCATACTCTGTCAGGATACTTAGATCTTTTACCACAACCCGTTGATTTTGCCACTCCAGGATGCCCATCTGGCGGAACTTTTCCATGGTTGCCATAAATTCCTCTCGAGGCGCATGGCAAAAGAGGCTCCATTCCTTGAGCGGCAAGTGGGGCAATAAAATCGGCCCTTCCTCGGAAAATGCCTTTCCCTTTTCAGCCAGGTAGAGCAATGTCCGGGCAATCCGATTTTCTGTGGGCAACATCAGGGTGGTTACCCGATCATTCATCGCCCGGAGCCGAAGACCTAACACCCTGGCAATATTCAGACCCAGGGTTGGATGCTCATGCACCAGGCGGATAAAATCTTTTTTCTGCAACGCCACCACTTCCACATCGGTCGCGGCAATAACGCTGGCGGTTCGAGTCGGCTCGTTTTCCAAAATGGAGAGCTCTCCAAAGAAATCACCCGTACGCAACAACGTCACATTCAACTGGGGGCCACTCTTGTTTTTCAACTCAATCTTGGCAACACCCGTCAAAATCAGAAAGAACGTCTCTCCCTGATCATCGCTGACCACAATGGGCATACCCGACTTATAGGCAAATCGAAACCCGATGGAAATAAACTTGTGAGCCACCGTCTCATCCAAATCCTGAAATAACGGAAACTCCTTCAGATTGATACTCTGAGTCTGCTCAGTCATGGGTATCTGGCGTTCCTTCCAAAAATTATCCACATTCTTCAGAAATAAAGGGCTTCAGATAATAAAGAGGTTTCACGAAAACCTGGAAGCCTTCGTTTCACTTCTGTATGTTTTTTCGGAATTTCACATCAAAACTTAAAAAACAAGCAAAAACTCAAGACAGGCCAGACACCTCCAATTTTCAGGCCCGCAAAATATCCCATCGCTCCAAGAATACAGACCCTTAAGCCAGATGACTTAAGGGTCTGCAATGAAAATTGGAAATAAACCCAATAAACTCGTTAGAAAGAATTACTTCTTAGCAACGAGCTCACGGAATTTCTTACCAGCGGAGAAAGCCGGAACGGTTTTCGCCGGGATTTTCAGTTCTTTACCGGTTTGAGGGTTACGGCCGGTCCGAGCAGCGCGTTTGCGCGGTTCGAAAGTACCGAAACCAACCAAGGTCACTTTCTTACCTTTTGCAACGGTTTTTTCAATCGTTGAAATGGTGGTTGACAAGATCTCAGCGACTTGTTTTTGGGAAACCTTAGTTTTCCGGGAAACCTCTTGTACTAATTCTTCTTTATTCATAAGTAACACCTCCTTTCTTAATGAACTCAAGGATGATTATACCAACTGTTTAACCAAATGCAAGAACTTTTCACAAGAAAAGACTGGGATCTTTCGATTTTAATCTGAGGAGCCCCACGATCAACCTATCAGACAATACAACCGAAACCCTTATAACTCAATAAGTTGGACCTAATTAGACCTTTGCATTCCGGGGCCCGTAGGAGGGACTTTTATCTCCAATTTTTTTTTTGCTGAAACGCAAAAGTACTCTTCTTTTTCAAGAAGTTTTATAAAAATTAGATTCATATTTAAAACAAAAAAAGACAAATTCAGGGGCTTTGGATACAATAGAGTAGTCATTGAAGGACCCCCGATCAAACGTTCTCTAGATCAGATCCCATTCCTCCCTATATAAGGAAGCAAAAACCCAATCATTTTACATGCCCCCCCGTTTCAAGTATCCTTGACGTACTCGGTAAGGTTGTCCAGATCCCTACTTTATCGCTCAAGCGTATGAGCAGACCCACTCTTCGGAAACGTACCCACAACAATCCTATATAAAGAAGAAAAACCATGTTGAATGATCGCAAACAGGAACTGGTTAAAGAAATCAAAGCGCTCAAACAGGAGCGGAATGCCATTATCATTTCCCATCTTTATGAACGGTTGGAAGTACAGGATGTGGCTGATTACCATGGGGACTCCCTTGGCCTGAGCCAATGGGCCGCCACGACCGATGCGGAAGTCATCGTCTTTTGTGGGGTCCATTTTATGGCCGAAACCGCTAAGCTCCTCTCGCCCCATAAAACCGTGTATCTGGCAAACCCGAACGCCGGTTGCCCGATGGCCGATATGATCACCCGGGAAGAGCTGCTTCAGTTCAAGGCGGACCACCCAGGCATTCCGGTGGTGGCCTATGTGAATACGTCAGCAGAGGTCAAAGCCGAATCGGAATACTGCTGCACCAGCGCCAATGCCGTGGATGTGGTACGCTTTGCCGCCCAGGATGCCGGTGTGAACGAGGTTCTGTTTATCCCGGATCGAAACCTGGCCCGCTATGTGCAAACCAAAGTGCCGGATGTCAAAATTACCTACTGGGAAGGTTTTTGCCCCACCCACCTTCGCATGAACCCGGAGGACGTGATCAAGCTGAAAAAAGAACATCCCGGCGCCCAAATCATGGTCCATCCCGAGTGCGATGACACGATTAAAGACATGGCCGATTTCATCGGCAGCACCACAGCCATTGTAAAAGCATCTAAGGAAAGCAACGCCAAGGTCTTTATTATCTGTACCGAAGACGGCGTCAGCCAACGGCTTTCGGAGGACTGCCCGGATAAGCTCTTTTTCACCCCCACCCGGGCCTCGGCCATTTGCCCCAACATGAAACTGACCCGGCTGGAGAACATTAAAAAGGCCCTGCTCGGGCAGGTCCCGGAGATGGTCATCCCCGATGACATCGCCGTTCGCGCCCGCCGGTGCATTGATTCCATGATGGTAATCAGCGGGAACCAAAAGGCGGTTCAAGCCGTCCCGCTTGCCCAGCTGACCCAGTAAGATCATTAAGGCGAGCATCCATGGCCCTCTCTGTCGGACGTCATTCCCCGCCCTGGGTTGAACTCTCGGCGCAAGGCCAGACCACCGTGATGGCCATCCTGAACGTGACGCCTGATTCCTTTTCCGATGGCGGAGCGTTGGCCAGCCTGGGAGCCATTGTGGCTCGGGCCAGTGAAGCCCTGAACGCCGGTGCTCATATTCTGGATATTGGCGGAGAATCCACCCGGCCTGGCGCAGCGGAAGTTCCGGTGGATGTTGAGATTCAGCGGGTCATTCCCGCTGTTCAGGCCATCTTAACAGAGTATCCCCAGGCGTTCATCAGTATAGATACCCGAAAAGCGCCGGTTGCCGAGGCCGCTCTGGAAGCGGGCGCCCAGATGATTAATGATGTCTCGGGCCTCCGGTTTAATCCAGCCATTGCCCCTCTCATCGCCAAAACCGGCGCGTCCCTGTGCTTGATGCATTCTCAAGGCACCCCCGAAACAATGCAAAACAATCCTTCCTATATAAAGGGAGTGCTCCCGGAAATACGGAACTTTTTTCAACGGCAGCTGAAGGTGGCGGAAGAGGCGGGCATTAAGCGTTCTCAAGTGGTCTTGGATCCGGGTTTCGGCTTTGGTAAGACGCTGGATCATAACCTGGAGATTCTAAAGCACTTGTCAGAGTTTCAATCTCAGGGTTGCCCATTACTGGTGGGAACATCCCGCAAGAGCTTTCTGACCCTGGGGGATTCGGACATCTCCCCCGTGGAACGGGATGCCTTAACCGCTGCCAGTCTGGCGCTGGCGACCCAGGCGGATATTGTACGCATTCACAATCCCCGTATGCTGGTTCCAGTGGTTCGTTTCCTGGACCGCTTCCGGCAAATACCCTGAAAATCAACTATCTGGATCAAGTGCCTGAATTAGCCGGATGATGACTGCATGACCGGCTCCGGTTCCGGCTGGGTTAAGGTCAGCAGGTTTTCCGGCAACGGCTTGGATCCGGCAAACCAACCGGTCAGAGCGGCCTGAAAAATCCGCCTGAAGTTCAACATGGTCCCAAGCCACCCGGTTTGGGAAACGCTATATAGAGGTAGGATCCAAAACAGATGGGTCAACAGTACCCAGACTCTCTGCAAGCCGGTGGTGTATTTGGCAAGCATCAGCAGCCGGTTATACGCAAATGCCGTAACCGGCTCGCGAATCAATCCCCAGCGATCAGAGATTGGAATTTCATAGGAAGGCGCATCCAGCGAGTAGTCCACGATAAGGCGGGGGTCGTACAAGATTTTATACCCTTGGGCCTTCACGTGAAAACAAAAATCCACCTCAAAATGAGAATGAAAGCCATTGATCCGGGGATCCACCGTCTTCGGCAACAGGTGGCGACGAAACGCCATATTATACCCCTTCAGAAAGTCCACCTCCCAAGGAGTCTCTTGAACGGTATGACAGTGGTGGTTACCAATCAAGTCCCCAAGCGCCGTCATCACGCCAACCAGTTGGGCGCTTTTACAAGGAAGCACCTCCCCATGACGAATCCAGACAGCCCGGCCTCCCACGCCGCCCAATTCGGGATCCTTTTCAAACATGGCTTCCAGACGGGATACCCAATTTTCCTGAACCGCCACATTATCCTGCAAAAAGCAGATGAGATCGGTATCCGCAGTGGCCAACGCCTGCCTTAATGCTGGCAGCAGACCGTGGCTTGGAACAATCACCACCTCGCACCCAGGAAAGTATGATTCCTTCAGAAAATGAACCGATGCCTTGTCGTCTTGCTGGCACATGACCCAGATTTTGTCCGGCGTCCTACTTTGCTGATAGAGCGATTCCAGACATGCCCTCAGGTAAGGGAGCCGTCGATATGTGGGGATGACCACGCCAATTGTTTGTGAATCAGAAGAATTCATCGGATTTTCAGGGTATTTTTTGGACAAAACTGGCACAGCAACGGTAAAGGCTGACATTTTCCGGAATCAGCTTCCTGCGTCATATGCACGGAGCGAAGCCACTGGTACTTTTCATTGTTCCAGAAGTTGTAATCCCAGATTTTAGCGCTCCCCCCACCGGCATACATCAGCCGGGAGCAAGGGGAAACATTACAATCCTGATCCACCGTCACCGTCTTGTACGGTTCCCGGCAGCTTCCCGAGGCGTTTTTTTGTTGTTCCACCGATGGCGGAATCACGGGCCACTCAATTTTCAGCTTGGGATATGCTTTTTTCGCCTCTTCCTGGGTTTTTTCAATGATCTGTACCAGGTTGGACTGAGTCTGAAAAATGGTTTTTCCAACCAGTTGCTCGGGGAACACCCCACCGGCGTTCTGAATGGTCAGAAAGTCCACATCCAGCTCTTCAGCCGCAAAGGTAATCATTTCCGGCAGTGCGCTCACCGATTGGCGATCCACCATCAGACGAACCCCAACCTTCAACTGGCTCCCCTCCCGGTTCCGCAGGGCCACCAGTTTCTGGATGGCGTTGCGAACCATCGGAAAGAGCTTGGAATCTCTGCCGGTCACCAGCCGGAAAGAAGATGGCCGGTGCGCGTCGAGCGTCACAGTAATTTCAGACAGAGGAGAGGCCACCAGCTGTTCTACATACAGGCTCATAGCAATGCCGTTGGTAATCAGACGGGTTTCCGCTCCCAGAAACTCCTGGGCGTGCTTCAACATCGCAAACAACTCCGGCAGATTCAAAGGATCCTCTTCCCCGGAGAACTCGATGGATTTCACAGAAGGGACCTGCTCCAGAATAAACTTGAAGGTTTCCAGTGACAGGGGGTCCTGATTTTGCTTTTTTGCCTGATGGATCATCTGGGCCAGGGAGGTTTGTCCAGGCCGTTCCGGCATCCACCGGCGGGATGTCAGAATATGCAGCCTGACGGGATCATAATCCAAAAAATTCTCATCACTCTGGTTCTGCATCTGAATGCGGACACTGTTAATGATCTGTGGAATTTTATTCCACGGCTTGCTGGGGCGAACTTTCTCGCGATATGGCTGCTGCACTCCCTGATACCTCGTTCCACAATTTCCCACTCTTAAAATTATAGCCCCTTTCTTTATATTATCAGGGCAAATCATTGGAGATTCCCCCATTTAAAGGAGACCTTCTCATGAAAGTGCGCTGTTCAGGGTAACACCCATGCCTCTTTACGCCAGGTCCGCAGGTTCCACCGAAAGAATTTCATCCAGTTTTTCAAAGTTTTGAGCCGCCATCTGCTTCAGATGATTCAGCTTGGGCGAGCGGTACTGGTTAAAGTAATCTCGCACCGATTCCGGGTTTAAAGAAGGGATGGCCGGAATCTCAACCCCTTGCAGGCCCTGAACCTCCAATAGATTTCGAACCTTGGGATCATAGATCAGGCCAAAGACCGCTACATTGGATAATATCCCCAAAATCAGGCTATGGAAGCGCATCCCAAACATCACATGGCACTGGCCGATGGTTTGGTACAATTCCCCGGAAGGAACCAGACGATAACGTACATTTTCAATCTCGCCCAGATAACTCACCCATTGTTCCAGCACAGGGCGATCCTGAGACTCCTGGAAGGGGAGTAGGAAAATCTCGACCGGTTGCCCGGATTCAGCAATAAATCGCCTCAGAAACTCAGCAAACCCCTTCAGGCGCTCTTCGGTCAAATCCGGCCAGGGACGAAGTGAAATCCCTATATTCCAAGTGGGAGAGTGCGCCAGGTCAACGGTTTTATCAGGCACCTCCAGCAGCCAGACCGGATCCGCCGTCACCATAGGGAAGTAGCCTGTCAACTCTTCTACCAGCCGGGCGCTTTCCTCATCTCGAACCGTAATGGCCTTACTGCTCATCAGGGCTTTGCGTAAAATCGAGCGAGACAGGGGCCGATTGACCGGTCCCACCCCCTGACTCCAGAAACACACAGGCACCTCGAAAAACCGGGCCAGGCCAATAATGCCACCGTAATACAAAACGCTTCCAGGGCCTGTCACGTCTTGAAACAGACCCCCACCCCCGCTAATCAGCAAATGGGATTGAGAAATGGCCAGATAGAACGATAACGGGTTCAGTCGATGAATGGCATTCACGCCATACTCCAGCGATGTTTTTTCCGGGTTCGCAGACAAAACGGTGATGCGAGCGTTTCTCTTTTTCAACTCCTGAACCAGCACCCGGAGGATCAATTCATCACCCAGGTTATCGAAGCCATAATAGCCGGAAATCAGGACATGGGGTCGAGTATCCAGAATCTCTTCCTCATTTCCCTCGGAATGCGGCATCATCTCAGACATAGTACAGGCTTTTATACTGTTCCAGATAAGCTTGAAGTGAGGTTTCCCAGTGCGGCACAGAAAGTTCGCCACAATCCAGAACACTGTATTGGGGGCGGGCCGCTGGCAGATTTAGGTCACTGGCGACCACGGGCCGAATGTGTTCGGTCGAGAATCCTGCGGCCTTGCAAATCGCCTTGGCCTGATCAAAGCGCGAGATTTCCCCGGCATCGGCCCCGTGATAGGTTCCATAAGCCCCGGAGGTAATCACCCGCTCAATGGTTGCTGAAAGCGACCCAGTCCACGTGGGGGAACCCACCTGATCGGTAATAATTGTCAGTTCCTTCCCCTGCCGGGCAGACTCCAGCACAAACTGCACAAAGTTATTCCGATGAATCCCGTACAACCAGCTGGTTCGAATAATATAGTACTGATCCAACTGTTCCGTCACCATCAGTTCCCCGTAATACTTGGACAGACCATACATACTGATGGGGTTTGGGCGATCATGGACAGTATAGGGTTCCCGTTTCAGGCCATCAAAGACAAAGTCGGTACTGACATAGGCAAAAATCACGCCTAGGTTTTTACAGGCCAACGCCATCTTCAGGGTGCCATCTTTATTGATAGCCATGGCCAGTTCCGGGTCCCGTTCAGCGCCATCCACGTTGGTATAGGCCGCGCAGTGAACTACCACCTCCGGCTCAACCCGCTTAATAACCTGGTAGATACTTTCCTGTGTCCCCAGCAAATCCAGTTGTGACTGGCTGATAGGGATTACCTCATATCCTTTGGCTTGTAGAAAAGGGATTAAGTCTTGACCCAGCATGCCACTGGCGCCTGTTACCATCACTTTCCGAATGGCCATGAGTCACTCTCCTCTCCTGATCGTCTACCTGATCGACATCAGATCCTGATCCCGTTCCTGAAGCCGACGAACCCATTCGCCATTATCCAGATACCATTGGATCGTCTCCTGCAGACCTTGTTCAAAGTCTACCTGGGGCTTCCAACCGAATTCCTGTTGAATCTTGGAACTATCAATGGCGTAACGGCGGTCATGCCCCAAACGATCCTCCACATACTTAATTAAAGTTTCCGGCTTATTCAGACCTTTGAGGATCAAGCGGGTAATTTCCAGGTTATTGCGTTCATTGGACGCTCCGATATTATAGACTTCACCCGGTCGTCCATGATGGATCACCGCATCCACCCCAGCGCTGTGATCCAGAACATGGATCCAATCCCGCACGTTCAGGCCATCTCCGTAAACCGGAACCGGCTTGTCCTGGGACGCGTTGAGAATAAAGAGGGGGATCAGCTTTTCCGGGTACTGATTGGGACCGTAGTTATTGGAACAGCGGGTAATGCAGACCGGGAAACCATAGGTTTTATAGTAGCTTAAAGCGACCAGATCGCCGCCGGTCTTACTGGCGGAATAGGGGCTGCTGGGATCCAGCGGGGTGGTTTCGGTAAAGTAACCGGTTTTCCCCAGGCTGCCATAGACTTCATCGGTGGAAATCTGTACAAATTTTTCGATCCCGGCCTTTCGAGCCGCCTCCAACAGAACTTGCGTACCCAGCACGTTGGTTTTCACAAAAATCGTCGGGCCATCAATGCTCCGATCCACATGGGTCTGGGCGGCAGCATTAACACAGATATCGGTTTCGGCCATCAGCTTTTTCACTAACACCTCATCGCAGATATCCCCATGGACAAAGCGGTAGTTGGGATTATTCTCCACGTCACTCAGGTTATCCAGGTTCCCGGCATAGGTGAGCAAATCCAGGTTGGTGATCTGGTAATCGGGATATTTTTTCATCAGGTGACGAATCAACCAACTCCCGATAAACCCGGCGCCTCCGGTAATCAAAATCCGCTTCATCTTGTCTTGTCTCTCCATGCTCAGCGGGAAAATCCCGTACAACTGATCCGTTCCCTTTATAACGGGACTGTTTTTATCCTACGGTAAACAACCTCGGATGTTAATTCTTTTTTATACCCCTTTTTTCGCCCAGAATCAAAAAAGAGGCAACGGGGAAGACACCACAGAGCCCATCGGTTTTGTTTGAAAATTTTGGGATATGGGCACAAAATACCTTGAGAGGTTTTTATTAAGAGTATCCAACAACCAGAGCGGGTGTATACATTGCAAAAGCTCAGGAGCTGATTATGCTCTTGAATATCCCAACAGACCGGGTGTTATTCACTGTTCCAACCCCGTAAATTGTAAAGGATTGTTAAAAATTATATATATAAAAGCAATACTTTTTTTGGGCGAGTTTTTATTATGGAACAGTTCAGAAACAGGTTAGGAGTGGTTCTTATGCTGAAACAAAAGCGACTGTTGATTCTGATCTTACTGGCATCCTTTCTGTGCATGGGCACGACTGACGCCGCCACGCCGCAAGTTGCCCTGACCAGCCACTCCAGTGAAAACAAGACATTAACCTCAAAAGTAGTCATTGACGCGCCAGCCAGCGCGGTCTGGCAGATTCTGACCAATTACAATAATCTGAAGAATGTATTGCCCGGTTATGAAAAAAGCCAGGTCATCCAGAGTGCCGGTGCGACCAAGACCGTTCAGTTTGCCGTTAAAGTCGCCCCCATTCTGCCCGCTTACCAATACCAGGTTCAAATTCGTGAAAATCAACCTGCCTATAACATCCATATTAAAAGAGTTTCTGGAGCCTTTGACGCTATTGACGCCAGCTACAAGCTCATTCCTTCTGCTGATGGTACCAAAACCACGCTGGTGTACACGCTGAATATTGATTTAGGTGATGACGCGCCCAAGTTCGGTGTGGATGGGACTTTGAAATCCAGCACACAGAAAGCCATGGCCGCTCTGCAAACCCACTGCAGCCAGAGTTACCGTAAATCGCTAGTCGCATCCAAACAATAGGGGCCAAGAGCAGAAGCCTTACCCCCACCCCCTCTTTGTGAAAAAATAAGAGTCACCCAACTGTTTTTCACAAAAAGCGATCATGCAGCATTTTGAATTTTTAAACGCCATTTCCGCTCTGGAGAAGCCTGAGGGGATCATTGCCTTCCCGACTGATACAGTGTATGGGCTGGGTTGCAAGGTGGATAAACCTGAAGCCATCGAAAAAATATACCGCATCAAGGGTCGGGACGAACAAAAACCCCTGATTTTACTGGGACATAACCAGCAAAGCTTTTTGCCCTATGTGGATTGTATTCCCAGCCGGGCGTTGGATCTCATGGAGGCATACTGGCCGGGTCCCCTGACGCTGGTTCTGCCCAAAAGCGAGCTGGTGCCTGAAACGGTCACCCGAGGCTTTGATACCATTGGAATCCGGGTTCCCGCTTGTCAAACGCTGTTGGATCTCCTCCAGCTGATTCCAGAAGGGGTGCTAGCCACCACCAGCGCCAACCGATCTAATGATCTTGCTTGTATTTCAGCCAATGATGTCCGGCAAGCGTTGGGTGAAGATGTGGATTACATTCTTGAAGATGACGCCCAGGTCCAATACAAGACGGCTTCCACGGTGATTGCCGTCAATTCGGACGGGAGCCTGCAGGTTTTAAGAAGCGGCGGAATTGTGCTAGACTGTTGAGATTCAACGTGTCATATCCATGGATACAATCGTTGTGACAACGCAGGTTATAGGGGAAAATGGGCAGACATATGGGCAATACTACCGAAAAATTCATACTAGGCGCCGATCATGCGGGCTTTCCACTCAAGGAAGCCGTGGCCAAATACCTCAAGGAGCAGGGTGTTCCTCATGAGGATATTGGCTGTTACTCCACGGATCGGGTGGATTACCCCAACATCGCCTTTACCTTGGCCCATCAGATGAAGGACGGGGCGTTTACCAGGGGCGTTTTATGTTGTGGCAGCGGCATCGGCGTCTCCATGGCCGCCAACCGATTTCCGCATGTCCGAGCCGTGGTGGCCCATGATCTGTACACGGCCCAGATGAGCCGACGCCATAACGATGCCAACGTACTCTGTATGGGCGCCCGCTTTATCGCCCCGGAACTGGCGTGCGAAATTTTAAAAACTTGGATGGAAACCCCGTTTGAAGGGGGCCGCCACCAGGAACGTGTCAATATGATGGAAGATACCAAATTATTAAATGGGGAATCCCAGGGAGAGCGCATGTCATGCTGAATCTTGAACACTTACGGAAAACCGATCCTGAAATTTATGAAGTCGTTATCAAGGAGCTTCACCGGCAACAGAACTCCCTGGAGCTGATTGCCAGCGAGAACTTCACCAGTCTGGCCGTGATGGAAGCCATGGGAACGGTCCTAACAAACAAGTACGCCGAAGGTCTGCCGGACAAACGGTATTATGGTGGTTGCGAGTATGTGGATGTAGCGGAAAAACTGGCCATTGAGCGTGCCAAGAAGCTCTTTCGCTGTGATCATGTTAACGTTCAACCCCACAGTGGCGCCCAAGCGAACATGGCAGCGTTCCTGGCGGCAGGGCTTCAGCCTGGGGATACCATTATGGGAATGAATCTTTCTCACGGTGGTCACTTGACCCATGGGTCCCCGGTGAACTTTTCCGGGCTGTTTTACCGGGTGGTGGCGTATGGGGTCAACCCGGAAACCGGACTGATTGATTATGAGGAAGTCCGCCAGGTCGCCCGGCAGGAAAAGCCGAAGCTCATCATTTGTGGGGCCAGTGCCTATGCCCGCACCATTGATTTTGAAAAATTCCGGCAAATCGCTGATGAGGTGGGTGCGTTGGTTCTAGCCGATATTGCTCATATCGCGGGACTGGTGGTCACCGGACTCCATCCCAGCCCGGTTCCCCATTGCCAGTTTGTCACCACCACCACCCACAAGACCCTCCGGGGGCCCCGAGGCGGGATTGTGATGTGTCAGGCAGATTACGCCAAGGCGGTAGATAAGGCCGTCTTCCCTGGCCTTCAGGGTGGCCCCTTAATGCATGTGATTGCTGCCAAGGCCGTTTCCTTTAAAGAGGCGCTGGATCCTTCGTTTAAAACGTACGCCCAAAACGTGGTAAAAAATGCCCAGGCGTTGGCCCAAGCCCTGACCAGCCGAGACATTAATCTGGTGAGCGGCGGGACCGATAACCACCTGATGATGGTAGATCTTAGAAACCAGAACATCACCGGGAAAGCTGCCCAGAACCTACTAGAATCTGTGGGAATTACGGCCAACAAGAATACCATTCCCAATGACCCGGAAAGCCCTTTTGTCACCAGCGGACTCCGGCTTGGCACTCCGGCTCTTACCAGTCGGGGCTTTACTGGGGCTGCCATGACAGAGGTGGGTGAGGTTATTGCCGAAGCGTTGAAAAAGAAGGACAATATTGATCACCTGAGTGAGCAGGTCCGGCAACTTGCCGATCGGTTCCCACTCTACCCGGAAGTTACAGTGAGGGAGACTGTCAGCTATTAACGAATTTCTGCAAACCAACCCATATGCCTTGCTCAACCTTCAGGGCTTTATATTGGCTTTGGTTGTCAGCCTGGTACTGGTTCCGGTCATTCGCGCCATTGCCATCAAGGCTGGGGCCTATGATGCGCCGGGGGAGCGGAAAATCCACCGTTTTCCCACCCCTCGACTGGGCGGCATTGCCATTTGGGCTGGGTTTATGGGCGCCCTTATTATCATCGAGCTGTTGCTGGATGGCCTACCTTTTGGACAGGCGCTCACCGGGATTTTGGCAGGTAGCACCCTGATTTTCCTGCTCGGCCTGATGGATGATCTCAAAAACGTCTCCCCCTACATCAAACTGGTGGTCCAGTTTCTGGCAGCCCTATTGGCGTTTTACCTGGGTGTTCAGGTCACGACGCTGGACTTGCCGGGCAGCAAGCTTCTGGTCCTCAATGCCCTGAGCTTGCCGATTACCGTCATCTGGCTGGTGGCGCTTTCGAATGCCATGAACTTTATTGACGGGCTGGATGGACTGGCAGGGGGGGTGACCATGATTTCCGCCACCACACTGGCCGTGATGGCGATGTTTACCGCCCAACCCTCTGAGGCGCTACTGGCTTCCATGTTGGCTGGGGCGTCATTGGGGTTTCTGGTATTTAACTTTCATCCGGCCAAAATCTTTATGGGCGATAGCGGCTCCCTATTCTCCGGTTTCATGTTGGCGGCCCTGGCGGTGACTGGCGTATTTAAAACCAAGATTGTGGTGATGTTGTTGCCGCTATTAGTCCTCAGCGTGCCCATTCTGGATATTACCTATGCCGTGTTCCGACGGCTGCTCAAGGGACAAAACCCGTTTTTGCCGGATGCCAGCCATATTCATCACCAGTTTTTAAAGGCCGGAATGAGCCAAGTTCGGGCGGTGAGCTACTTTTATGGGCTTTGTGTGCTGGGTGGTATGCTGGCCACGGGGTATGTGAATTACCTGGGCATCTACATCGCCCTGCTTATTGGTATTTTTATCCTGGCCTTCGTGTTAATTAGCGTTGTTCGGAAACTCTACCCACCACCAACAGAGCCCGTAGCAACCGCCACCTCCCTCCCTGAAACCAAGCAATCCGTTTGAGGGTGCGCTTCCCACCCATTTGAGCCGCGAGCGTCAATCCCCCATGGAAGCCCGGTCAAATCAGCTTGACAACCCCCAGCCTTTCAGAGTTAATGATGTGACGGTGCCACCTTAGCTCAGTTGGTAGAGCAGAGGACTGAAAATCCTCGTGTCCACAGTTCGATTCTGTGAGGTGGCACCATTTTTTGTGCCTGCTATTCACTACGTTTGCAAAAGGGGATCCGGGGAAATACTCATTTTTGCAACAATTCCCCAATCAAGCCGCTCCCAAAAAGCTGGTTTTGTGCTGATTTATCAATACGCTGATTTATTTTGTACAATAGGATTATGAACAAAGCGCTTCAACAACAAATTCCCAAAATCCTTCAGGCACACTTTCCCATGCTTCAAGGGGTCTATTTATTTGGCAGCGTTGCCCAAGAGCAAGCCACCATTGAAAGTGATTTAGACCTTGCTGTTTTATTCCCACAGCCCGTTGATCCGGTTGCCCTTTGGGAGTGTGCCGCTGAAATCAGTCAACTTGTTAAAAGACCTGTGGATTTGGTGGATTTACAAAGCGCCTCGACCATTATGCGCATGCAGATCATTCAAACAGGAAAAAGAATCCTGACCCTGGATAAAGGGGCTTGTCAGCAGTTTGAAATGGTAGCTCTTAGCATGTATGTGCGCTTTAATGAAGAGCGACAAGGAATTGTTGAGGCAATACAGCAGGATAAACGGATTTATGGATGATATTATTCTCAACAAGGCAGCTATTATTGAGCGGTGCCTCAAGCGAATCCATGAAGA
>CAYLWC010000048.1:0-15476 GCA_964387265.1 uncultured Vampirovibrionales bacterium
TTGGGCATAATACGTTTGCGGGGCTACTTTTTATATGGGGTGGGGATACAGACCAACGGCCACATAGCTAATACCCATTTTCTGAAGGGACGAAACATCAGAGTAGGTGCTGATATTCAGCTCGTTTCGGGTATTGGGTTGGGTGGTATATTCGGCCTTTGGGGAGTACAAATAGATGGTTTGCCCTCCCTCAGTCCCGGCCTTCACTTTCGGGGGAGCTAAAAAATACTTGCGGTAGTTCGGGGGCATGTCCACGTGGGCCAATACCAGCCCGATCCCCACCGCGTCCTCAGGGTGGGTGTGCTTTAACAACCAGTGCTTGGCTTGGCTTCGGGTGTCCTCTTGAGCAGCGACCCGCAAGAAATGCCCGCTATGCCACAGGGAAGAACCGGAAACTAAAAGGGCCAGAAGGCCAAGTATCCACGTCTTTGAGAGTCGATTGGCGGGCGCCAGCGCTTGAAGTCGTTGAACCAGCAGAACCAGGCAACCGCTGGCATAAACCGCCAGTATCGGGATGAGGGGCAGCATGTAGCGGACAAATACATATTTGCTGTTGCCAATCACCAGGTAAAATAGGGAGGCGAACACCAGAAGAATCCAATGCCGCTGTTTGTTGGGGCCCCAAAGCGCCCAGACGATGCCAGCCAAGGCGGTCAGAAAATAAAGCGGCCCGACCCCCTGCCAGAAACTGACCTTGAGGTGATATAGCCAGCCTTTTTCCAAGCCACCCACGTTGGAAAAGAGCAATAATCCGCTGTTATACTGGAAATCCCGGTAAAAGGACGGGAAATCTAGCAGTACATACGGGCTGAATAGCAAAAATCCGGCTCCGATGCAGCCCAGCAGTTGTAATGCAGAAAGGAGTATTGGGGGACGCGTGACAATATCCGAGAAAGAATGTCCTTTCTCTTTAAGCGGCAACCAGTAAGCCATCCAGACGGCCACGGAAACCAATCCGGCGGGGTACTTGGTGGAGGCAGCCAGTCCCGCCAGCGCCCCAGCAATCAGTAGGTCTTTTTTCTGGCGGGTATCGTAGGCCCGGAGCGACCAGTACAGGCAAAGTATCACCCAGAACGTCATGGGGATATCGGTGACGCCAAAGTGGGAATCCCGCACGTGTAAATAAGTCACGGCCAGCAAGGCACTGCTCAACAGACCTGCGGGGGTGGATTGGAAGAGCCGTTTGCCCAACGCATAAATGGCTCCGATCGAGCATACGCCAAACAGTGCGCTGGTGGCCCTTAAAATCAGGTGATAACTGCTCCAGTCTTCATAATAACCTGATAAGAAGGCCACGCTGGATGGAAAAATACCCAGTAAATGCCCGGCTAAATAATACAGGGCGTAGAGAATGCTGATTAGGTAAATATAAAAGCTGGAGTAATGAAAGAAATGGGGGTTCAGGCTGGGGGAACCGGCAAAGAAGGATTGGAGGATGTTAAAGAGCGCCGCTTGGCTAATGTGCTGTTCATCGGGCCGAGACAGAATTTGGGCACCAAAATCCAGGGCCCAGAACCGAAAAATAGCCCCTATTAGAAGAATCATTCCAAGTATCAGAGCGATTGGACGAGGACCCATCATGTGACTGCCATCCCAAACCATGTTTCTTTTTATTGTACCGGGTCTCGTGACTTGGGGGGATCTCTTTGGAGGACGATTAATCGCCCAGGGAAATGCCAACCCCTCGAGCCGTATGGACGAGGGCGCTGTCCAGTTTGACGTAATTGTATTCAGAAATGGCCGATTTAATGGGGACCGACACCACGTCAGGGTGTTGGTATGAGACCATCTGGCCAAATTTTTCGTCTAGCACCAGTTCCACAGATTTCACCCCAAACTGGGTGGCCAGAATGCGGTCATAGGCTGTGGGGGAGCCGCCACGTTGCAGGTGCCCCAAGATCATGACCCGAGCTTCCACATCAATTTTGCCGCTCAATTCCTCCAGCAGGCGGTGGCCGACCCCGCCCAGGATCTTGTTTTGATAGCCGGGCTGATCGCTTTCTCGGGCAGTAATCTCTCCACCAATGGGCTTTGCGCCTTCGGCAATAACCACAATGGCAAATCCCCGACCTTTTTCCACTTTGTTATTGATTTGATCAGCTACTTGCTGGATATCATAGGGAATTTCAGGGATCAACGCCACGTGGGCACCTCCGGCAATGGCGGAACTCAGGGCGATCCACCCGGCATCCCGGCCCATGACTTCCAGAATCATTAGGCGGTTGTGGCTGGCTGCGGTGGTAATAAGCCGATCGACCGCTTCTGTGGCGATTTGTACGGCGGTTTGGAATCCAAAGGTGAAATCGGTCGAGGAAAGATCATTATCAATGGTTTTGGGAACCCCGATAATTTTGATCCCCCGCTCGTAAAGCTGCTGGGCAATGTCCATGGAACCTTCCCCGCCAATACTGATGACTGCGTCTACACCGAGCTTTTCTAAACGCTCTACCAGATCATCGCACCGATCCACATAAGACCAGCTGCCATCGGGGTTTTTAACGGGCCAGCGGAATGGACCTCCTTTGTTGGTGGTTTTAAGAATGGTGCCGCCTCGAATGTGAATACCGGAAACAGTTTTGCTATCTAGCAGTACAACTTCCATGGGATCCCGTAGAATACCGTTAAAGGCTTCGATGCTTCCTAAAACTTCCCAATCCTCTTCCTGCTCGGCTCTGCGGACGATGGCCCGGATAACGGCATTGAGTCCAGGGCAATCTCCCCCACCAGTCATCACCATGATTCGTTTTTTCTGCATGCAAGCGATTCCTTTGTATTCCTGCCACCCGAGGGTTTCGGGGGCTCCCATGTCTTGTAACCCATGTCAGTTTGATGGCACGAGCATAGCAGAAAAAAAGGGAGATTGTAACGACTCTGTTTCTGGCTGAGGTGCTTGTTTTTTCAGTATAGAGAGACAGTTAGGAGCTGGACTCAGAAGGGAATCTCATCTTCCTGAAAGTCTGGAGGCTCTAACTGTAGGGTGATATGGCAGAGATCAAATTTTTCCCGCAGCGCGCGCTCTATACTCATGACGGTGTCGTGGCGGAAATGATCAGGCTCTACCACCACATGGGCCAGCAAGGCGTCTTTTCCGGTGGTAATGGTCCAGATATGGAGATCATGCACCGAGCGGACCCCATGGGTGTTTTCAATAAAGCCTTGGACCACCTCAAAGGAAAGATGGCTCGGGGCTGCTTCCATCAAAATATGCAAGGCCTCAATCAAGATGCGAATGGCGTTGGAGAGGACGAGGAAAGCGATCAAAATACTAATGCCCGCGTCCACCCAGGCAACCTGGAAGATCATGATAACTGCCGCCGAGATCAGCGTGCCAATGGAGCCTAAAAAATCGGCTATCACATGAAAATAGGCCCCCTTGATGTTTAGGTTCAGGTCTTTGGCTGGTAACAGCAAGGAGGCGGAAATCAGGTTGATAATGAGGCCACCGGTTGCGACCACAAACATCAGACTGCCTTCCACATGATGGGCATGGGGGTCCATCAGGCGTTCATAGGCTTCCATTAAGACAAAAGCCGCCACAGCCATTAAGACAACCCCGTTGATCAGGGCCGCCAGAATCTCAATGCGGGCATACCCAAAGGTTTTTCGGGAAGAAGCAGGCAGGCGGGCAAACCAGGCGGCAAACAATGCCAGTCCAATCGCACCCGTATCACCCAGTTTATGCCCCGCTTCCGCAATGAGGGCCAGGCTGCCGGAAAAATACCCTCCTGCCAATTGGACCAGTAAATAAAACAGGGCCAAGCCCATCACCCACTTTAATTTGTTCACATGCTCTTGAGACAAGCCTTCGGCTAAGCCCTCATGGGCGTGGTAATGATGTGCATGGTGGTGGCCGTGATGACAATCCATCGGGGAAACATTGCCTTTTGATCGTTCCCACAATGTACCACAGGGACAGGGGACACACAAAACTTTACAGAAGTTTAGAAGCCGGGCATTGTCTATATTTCATGTAGCTAGTATCTATGCTTTGTATAAATTTTTTATATCTATTGGTTTTTATTTCTTTATAAACAAGTCAGCAGGCATGTCAATCTAATGGATGATTTTTGTTTATTACATTTGTCACACGCATGTTTGCGTAGTAAAGTCTTTTGAATCTGAAAATAGACGAACTTCCTTTCGTCATATGTCGGAAAATAGGAGATGTACCATTGCTACTGAATAAAACAAAGCTTATGGCGGTTGTATGCACTGTTGGCGCCGTCACTTTGTCTCACCCCCTCCTGGTTACCGCTGAAACCAAGCTTCAAAACAAAATCGAAGAGGTCCAGCTGGCGCTGGTAGAAAAAACCACCCCCATGCTGGCCGCTCAGGATCAATACTTCCTGGAAACTCCCGAGCAAAAAATTGCCATTTCCGTTCGTAAAACTTGGGAAACCGGTCATGCGAGCGTCTATATCAATAACCGGGAAGTAATTAAGTTCCGCTCCGGCAATGCGGAAATGACCCCCTATGTCCGAGCTCGGCAGGTGGCTTACCGCCTTTACAACTTTTTAAATGACGGCGGTAAGGCTGAAGCCATTAAACCCACTGTGGAAGAGGGTAAAATGGTGATTAAATTGGGGGAAGATGCGACCTTATTAACCGTGGATTCCGAAACTGCCAAGGCGTCGGGTAACTCGGAACAGCATCTGGCTCAGTTATGGGCAGACTTTATCCGTAAGGCCCTTGGGGGCGAATCCTTGCAAGACAAGGTCGTTCAGCAGTTTGAACTGTGGCAGGATCTGCCAATGGATCGCTTTGCCCCGACCGGCAAGATTGAGCATGGGATGGCCTCTTGGTATGGTCCTGGGTTCCATGGACGACGGGCCGCCAATGGCAGCCGGTATGATATGAACGCCATGACCGCAGCCCATAAAAAACTGCCCTTTGGCACCATTGTCCGGGTCTATAACCACCGGACCGGGAAAAGCTGTTTGGTCAAGATCACTGATCGGGGTCCCTTTATCCACGGGCGGATTATTGATCTCTCCAAAGCGGCAGCCAAGTCCATTGGTATGTTGGGTTCCGGGGTGGCCAAAGTCACCATTGAAGTCGTGGTACCCAAGCCCGATGAAACGTTGGCGGCTGCGCCCAGCTCCTAGATTTTTGAAGCTTGATAAAACCCTTGATGGGCTCTCCGGTTTTCAGTATGCTATCCTTGTAACCGGTGTCCAGAAAGGGTTTTATCTTGAGCGAAATACGGGTTCGTATTGCCCCCAGTCCCACAGGAAATCTCCATGTGGGGACCGCAAGAACCGCTTTGTTTAACTATCTCTTTGCCAAGCGTCATGACGGGGCGTTTATTTTGCGGATTGAAGATACCGATCTGGAACGCTCTCAGGCCGTTTACGAGCAAAACATTTATGATAGCCTCCATGCCCTGGGCTTAAGCTGGGATGAAGGCCCCGATGTCGGCGGGCCATACGCGCCGTACAAGCAATCGGAAAGCCTGGCGTTGTATCAGGAGTGGGCGCAAAAGCTGGAAGCGCAAGGGGCAGCCTATCGGTGTTACTGTACCCCTGAGGAAATCGATGCCGAGCGTCAGCAGGCCCAAGAGGAAAAACGGCCTTACGTCTACAGCCTGCGTTGCTATAACCCGGCTACCCGAGAAGAATTGGCGAAAGATCCGAGCCGCAAACCCACCCTTCGCTTTCATGTACCGGAAAGCCGGGGTCAAATCGTGATTCAGGATCATGTCCGGGGGGATGTCACCTTTGATTCAGCGTTGATTGGGGATTTTGTCATCATGAAATCCGATGGCACCCCCACCTATAACTTTGCTGTGGTGGTGGATGATGCCCGGATGAAAATCAGCCATGTGATTCGCGGGGAGGATCACATTTCCAACACGCCCAAGCAAATCCTGATCTATGAGGCCCTGGGGCTTCACGTTCCCGAGTTTGCCCATGTGGGGATGATCCTGGCCCCGGATAAAAGCAAACTCTCCAAGCGCCATGGGGCGACGGCTGTGTCTGATTTCATCAAGCAGGGCTATTTGCCGGAGGCATTTTGTAACTTCCTTTCGTTATTGGGCTGGTCTCCGCCCGATGGGGAGGAAATTGGGACGCTATCGCACTTTGCCAGCCAGTTTAGCCTGGATCGGATTACCCAGAGTCCGGCGATTTTTGATAAGGACAAGCTCAACTTCCTGAACGGCAAGATGATCCGCACGATGGATCTTAAAGACCTCTTGGAGCGTGCTAAGCCGTATTTGGAAGCCTATGATCTTTCTCAGTACAGTGAAGAAAAGCTGTTACTTATGTTGGATGCAGTCAGAGAACCGATTACGGTCCTGAGTGAATTGCCTGATGCGGTGATTTACTTCTTTGGTCGCCAAGTGATTCTGGATGCCCGCTTAATTGGAGAGGTCCTGACCGGGGATGAGCCTCATCAAGTTCTTGCCCGCTTTCAAAGCGAGTTTTTAGCCACCACAGACTTTGATAACCGGGAACAAGTGGCTGCCCATCTCAAGGCCTTTACCCAGGCCATGAAGCCCATGAAAACCAAGACGGTCATGTGGACGCTGAGAGCGGCATTGACCGGGCGGGTGCATGGGGCGGATCTTTCGACGACACTGTATCTTTTAGGGAAAGACGTAGTGGCCCAGCGGGTGGAAACGGCCCTGACCCTGACGGCTGCGGTCTGATTACAGCAGGTATTTTTGCACCAGAAAAAATACCACCGCCCCCAAGGCCGCCCCGTAAAGCAAGAGCTTGAGCCGGGCCATTAAACGGCTCCTGCGGTATTGAGGTAACTCTGCAGGAGTGAGTCAAACAACAGGCGTCCTTCTCCGCTCCAGGCTTCTGCTTTCCACAGGTTCCGCTCTGGGTGGGGCATCATCCCCAGGACGTTTTTTTGTGTGTTGCAAATGCCCGCAATCCGGTTCATCGACCCGTTGATATCTTCGCTGTAGCGGAAAATCACCTGATGTTGATCTTCCAGGCGTTTTACCGTATCGGGATCGGCCACGTAATTCCCTTCCGCATGGGCCACCGGCAGGGTGATCCGGCTTCCGGAGGGATACAGGCGGGTAAAAGGGGTTTCCGTATTCTCCACGGTGACGGTGACTTGATCACAGAGAAATTGGAGCGAGGTGTTTTTCACCAGGGCCCCCGGCAACAGGGCGGTTTCTGTCAGAATTTGAAAGCCGTTGCAGATGCCCAGTACCGGCCGTCCTTGCTCGGCAAAGCGACGCACGCTGTCCATGACGGGGGCAAAGCGGGCAATGGCGCCTGCTCGGAGATAATCCCCGTAACTAAAGCCCCCCGGCAAAATGATGCAATCCACGCCTTGGAGATCGCTGTCTCCATGCCAGAGATAGACCGCCTGTTGCCCTAGATGCCGAGTAATGGCGTCATGGCAGTCTTTTTCACAATTGGAGCCGGGGAATACGACAATACCAAACTTCATGGGCTTAGACTTTCAGTTTCAGGGAGTAAGCATAATCCTCAATTACCGGATTGGAGAGCAGGGACTCGCTCATGGCTTTGACCTTGGATTCAGCATCCACCATGGTGGGGGCGGTCAGCTCAAAGGTAAAGCGTTTCCCCGCTTGCAGCTCGGTTACGTTAGAGTACCCCATGGTGTGCAAGGCATCTAATACAGTCCGGCTTTCGGGGTTGAGGATGTTTTTTCGGCTCTGGACGCGCACTTCCACCTGATAAGTTTGGGTTGTTTCCGGGGTTGGTTTAGGCGGGGCATTTTCCAGGCGGTGCAGCAGCTCCCGATACGTGTCTCCTAAATCGGCCAAATCCAGGCGAAACACGTCTTTATCTAAAATCGCCCCGGTTTGCGCATCCCGCAGCCGGAAGTTATCGGGGCTCAGCTCATCACCCAACGTCAGGCGGCCCGCCTCATCAACACCAAACTCGATTTTGAAATCGGCGCAGCGAATGCCCCGAGGGGTAAAGTACTGGACAAACAGCTCGTTGATCTCATACGCCAGGCGCTTGATCTCATCCAGACACGTGCTGTCAGGGATCAGTCGAAGCTCTTCAATCAGCTCATCGGTAATTTGGGGATCCTCATCGGTTTTGAGGAAAAACTCCAGCAGGGGTTTCCGAAACGGCATGCCCTCTTCAAAGCCAAAGCGTTTGACGATGCTGCCGTAGGCGTAATTGCGGATGACGACTTCCAGTGGGATCATGCTCAGACGCTTATACACCAGGGTGTTGCTGGCTTGACCGGGGCTGACATAGCAGGTGGAAATCCCGGCTTGGTGGAGAATATCAAAGAGGATTATTGAGATTTTTGCGTTCAGTTCCCCTTTCCCTGGGATTTCCGCATGCTTTTTGCCGTTAAAAGCGGTGGCGTCATTTTTAAACTCGACATAAAGTTCATCGGGGTGGGCGCCTTCCCGTAAAATTTTGGTTTTCCCTTCGGCCAGCACAGTGCTCATGGGGCTCCTCTTCCTATTTTGGGTTTTGGGACAGAATTCTAAAGAGTTTTTGGCTTTTTCAAAACCAGACTCAAGTTTTTAAAAAAACAGTCGATAAGATAACTATAAGTGGTGAACACAGGAACGCAATAAAAATTTAAGACCCGGCTCGTGAGGGCCGGGTCTTTTCCGTTGCAAATGGAGGTAATGCTATTGTATGGACCGTTCCAGCGGCTCTGGGATGATGAGCCCTTCCCCGGCCAATGTTTTGAGCTCTTCCCCTTCAATCTCAATGTAGATCTGATGGTCCTTGTCAGAGGAAAAAATGGTTTGCTGCAACTCGTTCATGCGTTGCTGGACGCTGGTGGCCCCCCCGCCGGAGACGAATTGCCGGGACAGGTTAATGCGGACGTTGTTCCCCTCTTCGGTAATGCCCAGTAAGCGGGTCCCTTTGGGAATCTCACTGTGATACCCTTGCTTGGATTCTTCCACATTGGGGCCTTCCAGCAGGGCTTCCAGGGCAAAGTGAAGTTGGGAATGGGTGTAATCTTTTGGCATTTTACGAACCACCCCTTCGCTAACCACCTCATTGCCTCTGAGCTTGCTGAAATAAATCACCACATCCTTACCTAGGCTGGCCGTACTGGCATTGGGAATGCTCGGATTCTTTTCCGGGGCGGGGCACCCGGTGAGGAAGACCATGCTGGCAATCAGCAGGGCCAAGGTGGCCAGAAAGACATGAGGTGTTTTGGGCACAGTTGCAAAGGGCATGATTGCAAGGGTCTCCATGATCAGAGGTTGGGGCAGGAGGGTAACCGGGTTTTCATGTTGTCACTCAGTGTGGATCAATTGTAACAAAGTCTGGGGCTTTCTACCAAGGTGTCTGATAAAGCGGGGCTTTGTCCAGGGTGACTCATGGGTTTCCTCCCGTGTTTATGCCATAATCACCCACGAGCAGCAGGTCAATAAGGAGAGTCTGATGGCCCCCCAGTATTCCGACTTACGCGGATTTATCGAGCTTTTAAGAAAGACACAGGATCTGTTTGAGATTACAGCTCCTGTGTCTACCGAGTTAGAACTCGCCGAAATCACGGATCGCATCAGCAAGTCCCCGGAGGCGCAAAACAAGGCGCTCTTGTTTACCAACGTGACCGGCTATGACATGCCGGTGCTGATTAATACGATGGGCTCTCACCGGCGGATGCTTCAGGCCCTGGGGGCGGAAAATTATGAAGCGATCCAAAAGCGCATCCAGTTTTTTGTGAAACCGGACATTCCTGGGACGGTCTGGGATAAATTGATGATGCTCCCCAAACTGGCGGAGCTGAATAACTTCCTGCCCCGCACTCATAAGGGGGAGGCGCCTTGCCAAGAGGTGGTGATTACCGATCCGAGCCAACCCATGCTGGATAAGTTGCCCATTATTACCTGCTGGCCGCAAGATGCCGGACCGTTTATCACCATGCCGGTGGTTTTCACCAAAGATCCCATGACTGGTGAGCGTAATGCCGGAATGTATCGCCTGCAGAAATACGACAACACCACCACCGGTATGCACTGGCACAAGCATCATGATGGCGCCAGGATCTATGAAAACGCCCGCCGAATGGGGCTGGATAGAATTGAGGTGGCGGTGGCCCTGGGGTGTCCGCCTCATATTGTCTATAGCGCCACCGCCCCCCTCCCCCCTGGGTTGGATGAGATGATGTTTGCGGGCTTTTTGCATAATGAACCGGTGAAAATGGTTCCGTGTAAAACCGTCGATCTCCAGGTGCCGTATAACGCCGAAATTATTTTGGAAGGTTATGTCTTGCTGGATGAACTGCGCCGGGAGGGGCCGTTTGGGGATCATACCGGCTATTACTCGTTAGCCGATGATTTCCCGGTGTTTCATCTCACCGCCATGACCCACCGGAAAAACCCGGTGTATCTCACCACCATTGTGGGCAAGCCCCCGCAGGAGGATTGCTACATGGGCAAGGCCACCGAACGCATCTTTTTGCCACTCTTAAAGCTCTTTATCTCAGAGATTGTGGATATGAACCTGCCCTGGGAAGGGGTCTTTCATAACTGCGTGATCTTAAGTATTGATAAGCGCTTTCCCGGCCATGCCCGAAAAGTCATGAGCAGTGTCTGGGGCTTTGGCCAGATGATGTTCAGTAAATACGTGATCGTGGTGGATCATCATGTCAACGTGCATAATCTTTCAGAAGTCGCCTGGCATGTGTTTAACAACACCGATCCCAAGCGGGATATGATGTTTGCCGAAGGGCCCCTGGATATTCTGGATCATGCTGCCCCCCTGTGGGCCTATGGTAGCAAGGTGGGGATTGATGCCACCAAGAAATGGGCGTCCGAAGGCTTTGATCGGGAATGGCCTGATGAAATCGAGATGGATGAAGCCACCCGGCAAAAAGTGACTGAGCGCTGGTCGGAGTATTTTCAACCCGCTCCCGCCATGGCCCGTTAAGCGGTTTTCGGGCAACGTAACATGAAAAAGCCCATGGGGCTTTTCAATGGCTTGTGCTTGGTGTACTTTAGGCACAGTCAATTGTGGGAAATCAACTTAGGGGGAAAGACATATTATGTGGTTAAATCCGTTGTCCCAGAATACCCATTTGGGTTGGCCGTTGTTTGCTGGCAAGACCAAGAAGCCAGCGCCTTATCGGTCTTTGTCAATGAGTACGACCCGCCAACCTATGGATCAGCTTCAGGTGAGCTCGCTGACGACCCGCTCAAACCATAGACAGGCCCGGATTTTCTTGTTGCCGGAAAACGGGATTGAGCGTTTGCTGGATAAAATCGGCCCCCAGGCTTTACGAGAGTTGGCCAGTCGCATGATGGTGGATAAACCCTTTGATGGTCGGGAATTGATTGCCCGATACGAAACCCGCCAAGGCAGAAAACATGGCTTTGAGAATTTGAGAACCATGACAGAAGCTTTCCAGAAACAGCTTCAGGCCCTGCCTGCTAAAATGGATACGGTGACGGTTGAGTTGCCCAGAAAGCTGCCCGATGGGGTCAGTCGGGATATGGTGATTCGAGAGCTGGCCCGTATCACCGCATTGGAAGGGTATAACTATAACTTCCATAAGCAGATGAAGCGGCCCTCTCTGAAACTTCAAGAGGTGATTTTTAACAAAGAGGGGCTACAAACGGCTTCAGCCAAAAGGTTGGTCCAGGAAGGGCAAACCATTGGAGAGGCCATGAACCTGGCCCGCCACTTTGTGGACTCCCCAGCAAACCTCAAAACCACCCGTTACATGGCTGATAAAGCCAAGGGGCTGGCTTCCGCGACCTTGGCGGTCAATATTCGGGAAGGGGCGTTTCTGGAAGGGAAAAGCCCGGAAAATACCAAGCGGATGGGGCTGTTTTTATCGGTGGCTCAAGGCAACGCGCCCCAATCGGATCGGGCCCCTCGGTTGGTAGAGATGATCTACACCCCGAAAAACGGCCAATACGATAAAACCATTCTGCTGGTGGGCAAAGGCATTGTCTTTGATACCGGCGGCAATAACCTCAAGCCCAGTGAGTACATTCACCGGATGGAAGGGGATATGGCCGGGGCTGCCGCGGTGATTGCTACCATGAAAGCCCTGGATGAAACCCAATTGCCTGGGGTTCGGGTCATTGGGCTTGCGCCTTTGACGGAAAACCGGCTGGGTTCTGCCGCCACATTGCCCAATGACATTCACACGGCTCGGAATGGCAAGACAGTCCAGATTTCCAATACCGATGCGGAAGGGCGTCTGATTTTGTCTGATGCCATCCATTATGGGATGGAAACCTATCAACCGGATCTGGTGGCGGATATTGCGACACTTACCGGCGGAAAAATCCGGGGAGTGGGCGCACAAAATGCTGTGGCCTTATCCGGGAATAATCCTTCACTGATGAAGGCGGTTCATGAGATTGAATCCCGCCAATTGGGACGTCGTTCGGTCATGCTTCCCTTAACCCAGAACCATCACCGTTGGGTGACGCGGGAGAATAAGGGTAAGGCCAATGTGTTTAACTCGGTCTCCATGGCCGATGCCAGACATTTTGGGGTGCTGTCGCCTTTTTCCAATGATCAGGACGCCATGCTCCAGCATTCTGCCCAAGGGGCCGCTTTCCTGCGGGAGTTCCTCCCCAAGGGGCAGGAGAAAACCCCCTGGGTGCATTATGATATGGCCGGGGCGGAATTTCATAAGCCCGATCCTCGGCGTGGGAATGAGGAGTGGGCCACCGGCTTTGGGGTGGAAGAGCTCTATTCCCTGGTCAAGGCGGTATCAGAAGGCCAAATCAAGCCGGATGCCGGAAAGTCAGAAGGGGTTAAATCCCGCTAACGCTAACAATAAAACGAAAACGCAAAAAAAATCCTGCCTCAACGGGCAGGATTTTTTGCAAAGATTGTTCTTGAGAAAGCGTTACGCGAGCCCTAATTCCTGAAGGACGTTGAGTTCACCGCTGAACTCTTTCAGAAATTGGGTGTCGCCCTTGGATTCCTCGTGGAGTTTGCCAAACTTTTGCATGCCTTGCACCACGCCAGAGCTGAGGTACTTGCCGCTGATCTCGTTAGCCCCTTGCTTAAAGACGCCTTCTTTTTCTAGCTTGTCGAGGACACCCAAGACGACGGCTTTGCTTTCCTGGCGCTTTTGAAGCTCTTTGGGACTGGTCTCTTTTTGATTGGCCAGTTGAGCCAGGCTTTGCGTGCTGGGTACAAAAGCGTCCCCTGAGGTAGAAGCTTTATTCGCCAGTCCAAAGGACAGGTTATTTAACAGGCTGTTTTTTGCCCCATCAGCCTTGCCCTTTTCCCCCGAAGCGGACAGGCTGGTTTTTTGAATTTGCGGTTTGTTAGGACCGTTATTGTTAATGTTAAAAGACATATTGTGCTTTCTCCCTCAATCTCTGCCAAGGATTGAATGCATACGTAAGTCGGTTAAATTGGATCAGTTTTCCTCTATCTCAATAGTATAAAAACGAGGGTTGGGAAAAACTTGCCCCTATTTTTAACTTTGTTTATATATTTTTACAATACATTTTACAGTCCCACACCCTCTGACGCCCACACTCTTCATGAGGAAAAAGCCCAAGAGACCGTTGGGTTTTTCTAGATCATGTCGGGGTGGGGAAGTTTCTATATAATGAATAAGGGGAGAGAGAGGAATGTCCGTGATTCGAACCCTATTCCATGTGATACCAAACCGGGTGATGCCCGCCCTTTTGCTTGTTGGGGCTTTAGTTGGGGTGTGGTTTGCAGGCCAGACGCTGGAACGCCCGGTTTATGATGTGCTGACCCGCTGGTCGGCCAAACCGGCCACGGATAGTCCGGTGGTGATGGTGTTGATTGATGATGAGTCTTTGGTAAAGCTGAAGGAGCGTTTTGGGTCACCCCCTTGGCCCCGATCGGTGTATCAGGATATTTTTCAGCGAATCCAACTGTTTCAACCTGCCCAAGTGGTTTTTGATGGACACTTTTTAGACCTGGAGCAGACGGACGATGCAGCGGTGTTTGAGTTAATGCGGTCCATACCCCATCTGATCAGCGGGCTGGCGGTTTCCAGTAGCCGGTTGTTGAACACGTCGACGCCGCAATACTACCGTTTAAACCTGGGGGTGTTGAACATGCCCCAGGACGGGGATGGGGTGGTTCGCCGCCTGGCGCCGATGGCTCAGGTACGGATTCACTCTGGCCAGATGGGGATATTTCCAGCCCTGTCTGTGGCTACCGCCTTGGCCGTATTTGAGCAACAGAGCCCATATTCTCCATGGGTTCTGGATCAAGATAGCCAACACCTGATGTTATTGCCTGAAGGGGCACCGGAACAAGTTCGGCAATATCCGCTGGATGCGCACGGGTATTTTTGGCTGCGCTGGTACCGCTTACTGCCCTCTCAAGATGGGAATCCACGCCAAAGCCACCGCTCCATCCCTCTCTGGCAGCTTTATGCCGAGACGGCAGAGATGACGCGAGCGAAAACACAACCGGATGCGACACCCGTTGGGTTGACGGATAAAGCGGGGTTAAAAGATAAAATTATCCTGTTAGGCTCTTCAGCTACCATGTACCGGGACTATCATCCCTCCCCGATGGCTTTGCGGCATTTGGGGGTGGATATGCATGCCACCGCCATTGATAACTTGCTCTCAGGGCAAACCGTCCGCCCGTTGCCTGCCGGGCTGACCTGGGTGATCCTATTGGGGTTGTTTGCGCTGATCTTCTGCCTTCGCCTGCGGCTGGAGTCGGTGGGACAGACCCTGCTGTATACCTTGGGGACCATGGTGCTGTATCTTTGGGTGAGCTACATCTTATTGCAGTCGCAGGGGGTTTATTTGCCGGTGGTCACCCCCGAGTTGTTTATGCTGGTGGCCTTTCTATCTGGCAGTACGTTTCGGGTCATGCTAAAAGATCGGCAAGTGCTGTTGCTTGAGCAAAGCCTCTCCAAGCTGGTGTCCCAATCGGTGTACCGGGAGATTCAGCGGCTATCGCATGAGATTAAGCAAGGCGGTCAGCGCCTTGAGATTACCAGCATGTTTGTGGATATCCGCAACTTTACCCGCCTGGCGGAAACCCTGCCGCCCCATCTGGTGACGGAGTTGCTCAATGAGTTTTACACGGTGGTGGTGGATGTGATTTTTGCCCACCGGGGGACTGTTGATAAGTTTATGGGGGACGGGATTTTAATTATGTTTGGGGCGCCCCTGCCGACAGATCAACACCGGGAACTGGCCTTTGAAGCGGCCCAGGCGGTCTATACCGCCTTGCAAACCTTGATGAAGAAATGGACCGATGAACGCCAGCTGAGCGTGGAGTTTGGTATTTCGCTGAGCAGCGGTCCTGCCTTTGTAGGGTTTTTTGGACCCGCCAACAAGCTGGAATATACGGCGGTGGGTGATACAGTCAATCTGTGCGTCCGCTTGCAGGAGCAAAGCAAGCAGCTGGGAGCCCCTCTGATTTTCAGTGAGTACACTGTGGCCCCGTTTGTATCCCATATCCCAGAGTTGGTATCCTTGGGACCAGTGACGGTACGAGGGCGGGAGGGAACCCTCCAGGTCTTTACTTTGGAACATGTTCTGGGGCGGGATGCGCTAGGGCAGGGGCCGGGATACACGG
>CAYLWC010000049.1:0-13962 GCA_964387265.1 uncultured Vampirovibrionales bacterium
TGATCATCCCGGCTCTGGATGGTCAGTTTGGCTACCATCCTTTTCCCGGCATCCACTCCAATCGGTGGATGAGCGAAGTGATTCGAAAACACCTGCTGGGCAAAAACCCTTCCATGCCCATTACCCAGGAAGAGCGAAATGAAGGTATTTTAGCCTTAATGCGGGACATAGACGATCGACGCGCCCAGTATGTTTGCGCCATGGCCGCTTATGACCCCAAAAAGAACAAGGTCATCAGCAGTGAAGGGACAACCGATCTCTGGATTAACCGGCACCCGCAGGGGCAAAACGGATTTGGTTATGATCCCATTACCCTCTCCCTGGAAGTGCTTAAGCCAGGGGAGTCACCAGACACCGCACCCACGATGGCCGAACTATCCACCTCGCAGAAAAACGCCATTAGCCATCGGGGAAGAGCCTTCCAGTCGCTATTAAAACGCCTTGGGGAAGAAGGCTACCTGTAAAAGCTACTGGAACTCGGTGGCTGATAAAACATCGAAAGCGATATTTCGAACCGGGTAATTGGGTTTGGAGAAAAATTGATCGATCACGGTACCGCCTGCTGTTGTTTGCTCCACTCGCAGTTCCGGCAACAGGATCTGCTGCGCGGTCACTTGTTGGAAACAGGCCGGTTGACAGACAACGCTAAGCGAAGGTGAAAAGCCTTGATTGTAGGATTTTTGAGCGCTGTTATTCAAGGTCCGTACAAAATTACCGCCGTTTCCCCAGGTATAGACAACCTCTCCGTTATCATTGGTAATTCGCAGGGTGTTTCCCCCGTTCAACACTTCCACCGAATCTGCCGTCCGAATATCGAAGCGGAGATCATCAACAATGTTAATCGCAACCATCTGCATGTTCTCATGGACACGCTGGCTCATCTGGGATTCAACAGCCACCTTGAACAGACTGCTCACAGCCACCGCAAGGATGGACACAATCATGATTCCGATGGCCATCTCCAGCAAGGTCAGCCCCGGCTTTGCCGCCGGGTGGAAAGACGTATGAAGCGTCTTGCTATCGCTTGCTAATAATGCCATTCGTACACGCATACTTACTGAACTCAAGGGCCTGACTGCATTCAACATCACCATTTTCCCCGATATTAAAACTGGCTCCACGGCCGGATGAGCTGATATTGACTTTATAGTTCGAACCATCCAACGCAAAGGTGACGCCGTTATTCGCGTCGCCACTTTGGTTGACTGTGGCTTGCACCGCCATTAAAACAGCGCTGGGGTTTAATTGACCCGGATTCACATCCAGGCGGGCCGCGCCTTGAGAAACCACCTGCTGTAAAGACACCTGAGCGGCCTGAACCATCGCCGCGTCTCGATCCTCATCGGTCCCCATCAGGGAGGTCATCGCAAATGCGCCAAACAGAGCAATTATCAGGATGATAACTGCTAACTCAACTAATGAATATCCTCGTGACACCAACCTGTTTCTCCTTAGTCTCTCATGCTTTCCAGCTTACAGACGACTCCTAATCCGATCTACCAGGTAATTCGGCAATAATAAACCGAAACTTTAATCACCGTCGGTACATTGTTAAGACTTATGAACCCATTCTCATATCTATTATATCGTTTTCCAACAAAGTTTCAGAGTGGACACCCTCTCTGAAAGGTGATCCCACTGAGTCTATTTCTCAATGTTTTGAGAAAGCTGCCGAAAATTTTCGTATTGCTCCATTTATTTACTGGCAGGATTAACTGGCCGAAAAGGAAGTCCTGAACATGTCGTCCAAAGGTGGCTATACGCGGTGGTATGACCGCACATCCCATATGTCGCAAGCAGTGAAGCTTTTAGAAATAGCGCCAGAGCCTTTTCAAAAAGCGATTGCCCATTCTATTGTCAGCCAGGTTGACATTGGCGACATTACTAAGCGCAATGGCATCAAGAAAATCGGGACACACAAGGTGATTGGCCTGATGAAGTCCAAAACAAAACGCCGGTGGTACGATCAGGATCCCATCATGCACCAGGCTTTCAACTATCTCTATATCATGAACGGTAAGCAGTGTGACGTTTTCGCGCTTAAAATCATTATCTCTCTGAATGCCCTGGAGCAAGCGAGCAGCGGTCTTTCCAAGGGTCAGAATCACGCCAAAGTCTATCAGGGTCTTGTGGACGGTATTTTTGGCATGGAGGTCAACACCCTGCTGTCCAAAACCAATGTGATTATCGAGAATTCCCAGAAGAGTACCCACAAATCGCTTCTGGATTCGCTGACGATTTCACTGGGCCGCGAATACTCACACCGTGGGTATTCACACGATGAACCAGAGGAAACATTACCCTTACCCCCTGAAAAACAGGATGAGACTCTGGAAAAGCCTGCCATTAAAAAATCCAACGTCGTTGATCATGGAGATGGCATGCGCATTACCCAAAGCTAAGACACACTTTCTCCCCACTATACCGTCATATCGTCCCAGTTGGAGCAAACAGGGGATTTCTCAAAGGCCGGCAATCTGTAAAATCAGTAAACATGCTCAACCATTACAAGTCATTGAAATCGTGTTATAAAATGGTTCAAACAGGATATGGGAGTGAGCGGGTCAACCTGTGTTTGAAATCAACTTTGCAAACAATATCTTTGTATCACTGGCAAGCATTTTGGTCCTTGGCATTAGCGCACAGTGGCTATCCTGGCGCTTTCACCTGCCTTCGATTCTGATCCTACTGATTTTTGGTCTCACTGCGGGACATATTGGGCTCATTGATTCCGACGCGCTGATGGGTCAGCTGCTGGTTCCCTTCGTATCCTTCTCCGTTGCCCTGATTTTGTTTGAGGGCAGCCTCACACTCCAAATACAGGAGCTCAGGGAAACTGGCCGCGTTGTCTGGAATCTCAATACCCTGGGAGTTCTTATCACCTGGATTCTCTGCGCGATTGCCGGTTTACTGATATTCGGACTCAGCCCGTCCATCGCCCTGTTGCTGGGAGCGATTCTGTCGGTCACGGGGCCAACGGTTGTCCTGCCGCTGTTGCTCTATGTTCGCCCTGCCGGACAGGTTTCCCATATTCTGAAATGGGAAGGCATTCTGATTGATTCCATCGGCGCCATGTTAGCAATTTTCGTGTTTGAGGCCATTCTGGCGACAGAAATCGGAAGCGCCTTTTACGGTATTTTATTTGGAATACTGAAGGTCGTTTTGATTGCCAGCATACTTGGAACGGCGGGCGCGTGGTTTATTGCGCTGTTATTACGCCAACATTGGGTCCCTGATTACCTGGGTAATCCCGTGACCCTCACCACGGTCTTTGCCGTGTTTGTTGCCGCGAACCTAGTTTATGCTGACTCCGGGCTTCTGACTGTCACCGTCATGGGGGTTGTATTGGCCAACCAGAAAGTGGCCAATATCAAGCACATCGTGGAATTTAAGGAAACTTTACGCGTATTGCTCCTCTCCAGCCTGTTTATTATCCTCTCCGCCAGAGTGCCGCTGGAGCATATTTTCACCTTGGGGTTAAGCAGTATCGTATTCCTGGCCATTTTGATCCTGGTGATCCGTCCGATCAGCGTTTATTTTTCCACCCGGCACTCAACACTGAACCGCCAGGAGAAGCTTTTTCTGGCGGGAATGGCCCCACGAGGAATCGTTGCCGGATCCATCGCTTCTATTTTTGCGCTTCGGCTTGCGGAAGAAGGCTTTGAACAGGCTGAGCTCATTGTTCCTATCGTGTTTACCGTCATTCTGGGAACCGTCATTCTTTATAGCATCATTGCAAAACCCCTGGTCAAGGTTTTGAATCTTCAGGGGAACCCGCAAGGCGCTTTGATACTTGGAGCCCAGCGGTGGGCCAGGGATATTGGCAAAATACTCCAGTCTGAAGGCTTACCCGTCTTGATGTTGGATACCAACTACAGCAACATCGCCGCTGCCCGCTGGGCCGGACTTGAAGCGTATCATGGAAACATCTTGTCTGATTATGCCCTGGAGGAACTGGATCTGACCGGACTGGGACACTTATACGCCATGACCCCCAATAATCAGGTGAACTCTTTGGCGGCCTTGCGTTTCATGGATATTTTTGGGGCCAAAGAAGTATATCAGCTTCCACCGTCCCCAAAAATTCAGGGACGGGAAGACACCAAAGACGTTTCTCAAGAGCTCTGTGGCCGATTGATGTTTGACTCCAAGCTCAGCTACCAGTTCCTGGACAACCTGTATCATCAAGGCGCCTCGATACAAATTCACACAATTCCTAAAGAAAGTAGCTTTGAGGAATATCTGAGGCAGCAAGGGGAAGCAATCATACCGCTGTTTGTGATTAGCGAGACTGGAAAGCTGTTGGTTTACACAGCCGATAACCCTCCGCCGGTTAAACCGGAGCAGAAGGTTATCAGTCTGGTTCTCGCAAAAGACCCGGTATGATTTTTAACTATTCCTCAGGAACCTCAATACGCTCGTAATTGACGTTCTGGAAGTTTGACTCCTGGGCGTTAACCGCTTGCTGATAAGCAGCATGAAGCTTGTTTACAATGCTTTCCGCCACTTTATGATGATTTCGCTCGTAGTACGGGTAGTACCAGTAGTACATTTTTTCCTGACCGGACCAAACCACCGCACCGCTCTTGCGATCTTCCAGTTTCACTTCCAGCGTGCGACACGGGGACCCCACGCAAGAAAACCGCAAAACACCATCTCCTGGGGATTGATATTCAACCAGGTCGCTTTCGGAAAGCTCTTTATTCACATACTGTACCACTTCTGGCGGTACCATAGCGGCTGTGTTGTTAAAACTTCCCTGATATTCCTGCGCCTCAAACGTTTTCATGAATGCCAGATCGGTAGTGACCGTTTCTTCGGCCCAAACAGCCCCCTGGGACGCCACCATAGCCATCCCCATGAGGACCAGGGCAACTTTTGACCAATTACTCATCATAGCGCGCATTTCATCCTTTCCTCATATACTCAGTTCCACGTTATATTTGGCATTATTAAATTAAGGAATCCCCCAAAATTCCCCCAGCCCCTTGAACCGTCTCCGGTTGCCTCGCAGAAACAGCTTCTCGCTGAAGTTGGCTAATCTGCATCATCATAATCTGCATCATTCTCTGGTTATACGCATGAAGCCGCTGGTTATAAGCAATCATTTCCTGGTTAAAGCGGCCCTGACCTTCCCCTACTTCCGTGGGTGCCACTGGCGGCATCGGCAGAGTCATGCCCAGCATGTTCTGCTGGTTCTGCAAGATCTGCGAGAACGGACTATTTCCTACCGTCCCCGCATACGGGTCCGTTTTTAAGCCCAATTGCTCCGGGGTCACTGCAACACCCCCCTGTCTGAGGAGGTTATATTGAAAAACTTTGAATAGGTGTCCAATCTTCATCCGTTTCGCCGCTCACTTCAACTTAGCCATTACTACTTAGATAATGTATCACTTTATCCAGATTGCAACATGTCAAACGCCTCAAACGATGCAATCCGGGATCAGTAATTATGGGTTCGGCGGGTTTAGGGAAAACTTCAATCCAATTTTTCATGAGTATCCAAGCGCAACGTAAATAGTCATCCAGGCACGCAGGTAGTACAATAGGCACATTCGCCCGTAAAAAAGGACACCGTTTTGACCTCTCCCTCTCAACACCTGGAAACCTGGAACCCTGCAACCGGAGAACGCTTGCATACCTATGTCGTTACGGATCCATCCGATATTCCCGCCATGGTGTCTCAGTCCCGACATTGCTTTGACACCTGGAAGCAAACCGATTTCTCAACCCGTCAGGCTGTTTTCTCATCCGTCATTCGTCAAATCCATCAACAAAGTGAGGCATTGGCAACCCTTATTAGTCAGGAATCCGGGAAACCCCTAAAAGACGCCAAAGAAACAGACCTTGCGACTGCCGTTGCGGTTCTGGACTACTATAAAACCCATGGTCCCCGCCTTCTCCGCCCCAAACGCTACCCCATTGATAAATCCATTCTCCTGGGGCAGGTCCATTATGAACGACGCTACCCCCGAGGGGTGGTTGGCATTATTTCCCCATGGAATTACCCGCTTGCCATTCCAGCCAGCGGGCTGGCAGCCACGCTGATGGCCGGAAATTCGGCCATCCTGAAGCCCAGCGAATTAACTCCCGGAACCGGGGAGGCATTGGTACAACTCTTTAGGAACGCCCTGAAACAGCATCATCTTCCTGAAGATATTGTCCAGCTGCTAATAGGGTACGGTGATACCGGGGCGGCGCTGGTAGAAAGCGGGCCGGATTACATTATTTTTACAGGCAGCCACACTGTTGGCCGAAAGATTCAACAAGCCATGCAGGCCCAAGGGAAAGCCGCTAGCCTGGAGCTTGGAGGTAATGACCCGATGATTGTTCTGGAGGGCGCCGACCCGGAATGGGTTACCAGCCATGCGCTATGGGGGCGCTTTACCAATGCCGGGCAGGCGTGCGCGGCGGTCAAACGTTTACTGATTCCAAGCAGCATGGCCTCAGACATCATCCCGTTGTTGCAAGCCAAGGTTGAACAGCTCCTCATTGGCTCGCCCCAAGATCCTGCCAGCCAGGTCGGCCCCCTTATCAGTGAGAAGCAACGTCAGACCCTTGAAGCTCAGCTTCAGGATGCTATGGAAGATGGCACAATATTGATTACCGGAGGACAACGTCTGCAAAGACCCGGATGGTTTTTCCAGCCCACCCTTTTACAGGTGACGTCTCCCGATGCCCGCCTTCACCAACAGGAACTGTTCGGTCCCGTTTTGCCGATTATAAGCTACACAACCATCGAAGAAGCCATCCAGATAGCGAATAAAAGCCCTTACGCGCTGACGGCTTCGGTATTTGGCCCGGAGGAAAAAGCCCGGCAGGTAGCGGGTAAACTGCAAGCGGGCTGTGTGAGCATTAACGGGCTTGGATTAACCACTTACGCCCTGCCCGCTTTACCTTGGAGCGGATGGAAAAACAGTGGTCCCGGCACCAGTCATGGCAAAGAGGGACTGCTGGACGCCACACTACGCCAAGTAGAAACCACGAATTTCCTCCACAAAATCCCCCTGTTTCGAAAACCGCCATGGCATTTTTCAAAACCCTCGGTCTCTCCAAGCCAGGATTTATCCTGTGCGCTACTCAATCACTTTGCCAGCGAGTCCTGGTTGGATAAACTGAACCCCGGATTGCTGCTGGCGCTCCTGAAAAATAAGGCCTCCACTAAGCTTTGAACGGTGCGTTACAATTCGGAAGCGGTTTTCATTAGGTATTCATATAGCAAAGCCAGATCATCATTGCTCAGGCGAGACTCAGGAAAAGCGGGCATCATGCCAACGTTGGGGTCTCGTAAAAAATCCCGGAACACGTCTTCTGAAGCCAGATGGCGTGAGTTCAGCACAACCGGATTGGGCTTACCACCCGTTCCCTGATGGCACATGAGGCACTTGTCCGCGAAAACCCTCTGCCCTGGGGTCATATTAACGTCCGTCGCCTGAGGCTCACTCTGACAAGCGGACAGCATCATCATGCCTGCGATCATCAGTAGCAAATAACGCATTATTCCTGGCATTATTCTTGACTCCCTTATTCACACTCTATCCATTCAAGATCATTGTAAAATAAACAGGCGAATAAACGGCACTGGAATCCGGCAAAACCCACCTGCCCTATTGAAAACATACCTTGAGCGCGTAGGATACAGAAAAGCCTCATCAGGTTGAGAAATAGAGAGAGGAAAACAGTTTATGCGTTGTTCCAAGGTTCAGTTTCAGGCCAGTCAGATCACACCAAGACCTTCTGTGAAGAGAGCCACTTCTTCAGCACCGTTCTTTCAGGGTGAAAAAGAGCCTTCTCAGGTTAGCAATAAACCCGTGCCCGAATACCAAGGTCCTGCCAGCCAACTCCGCAAATTAAAAGACAAGGTGGTCCTGTTTCTGGCCCCACTTGCGGAACGGCTCCGCCTGATGTTTTAGCGGTTTGCCTAATTCCCCATCTACCTCTACAATTATGAAAGAATGCGTGTCAGAGGAGATTTCACCATGCCTGTCATTATTGGTCTGCTGGTTCTCGTGGGCGTTGTCTACCAGTTTTTTTTCCGCTATGAGCATTGGAACAGCCAGGAACGGGAAGGCGTTGTATATGAGCGGGACAACCTGACCGGAGAAGTTCGGGTCATGCGGCCAGGGGAAAAAATTGATCTGACCGCACGCCTTTTAGGCACTTCCACCACTGATTCCGGGACCGTAGGCGCGCCGGTTCCAGAAACTGCCGTAACCAATCAACCTTTAAATCAAGGGGGAAATACAGGGGAAGTCTTTAATCTGGTGACCGTGACAGACAGCGCCCAAAAAACCCTGCAGCCGGTACAGCCTGAAGCCCATACCCAGGGCCAGTACGTGAGTCGGCAAGTTGATCTGAACAAGGACGGCCTGGCCGAAGAGGTGATTCAAAACATTTTGGCTCAGGACGGTCTGATAGATATCTCCGTGGTTCAAGGGGGTAAGGAAATCTTTTATGGCCGGGGCAAATCCATCCAGGTATTGCCTACCCGCCAGTACGGTTGGGCGGATCTGGCTCTGACCACAGACGACTGGAAGCCTTCATACTACCGTTACAACCCCAAACTCGATGGATATGAACTGGTGGATAAACTCCCCAAAGGCTTATCCCGCTAATATGGTGCTGTTGTCTGAAGAAATGCTGGCCTATGAGCTTACCCGCCTGCCACACTGGCACGTCAATGGCCACATGTTGGAATGTGTTTTCACCCCCAGAACCTACCAGGAAGGGCTGGAACTGGCTTATCGGATTGGTCAGCTTTCCGAAACGGCGGATCACCATCCGGAAATCATACTGGCGTATAAAAAAGTCACCATCCGGTACTGGACCCATACAGTCAACGGCATTACGGAACGGGATATCCAACTGGCACAGCAAGTGGAACAGCTGATCCGGGAGCAGTTTCCTTCCTAATTCGTAGCGGTTTTCACTGATTTTTCTTTGAGGTGCCCTCGAATCTGGCGAACCGCCGCCTTGACCTTCAACTCCAGCAAAAATTTCCCATAAGCCGCACTGGCTTTATGGGGATCGCCATCCACGCCATCCACCTCAAACCGATTGTCTCGCTTGATTGCGGCTGGGCGAATCCCTTGAGGGTATATGGCCATCATCTCGGACGTATCCCGAATGCCTGCGTGTTGGCCAATGCTCTCCAACCTCTCTCCCTGAGCCTTCAACCATCTCGTTTGTCCGTTCTCAAAATAGTAATTCCCCACATGCAAAACCGTCACTCCTTCGCTTTTCCACAACGTGTTGAGTTTTTCAGCGACCCGCTTTTGCCCCGCCTGGTTACCACCGCTATCCCCCACCAGACAGATCGTCTTAAACCCATGAGCTTTCAAACTGCGGGCCGATGCCTCCAGAATGGACTCAAACGTCTCTTCTGAAATGCTGAGGGTGCCGGCAAATTTCATGTGATTTTCAGGCGGATGAATGCGGCCTTCAGGCACATACGGCAACACCGGGGCCACCAGGGTATGCCCAATCCGTTCCGCAATCACGCCGGCATTCCGTCGGATAACATAGTTGTGCTTTCCCAGCACCATATGAGGGCCGTTCTGCTCCGTCCCCCCAGTGGGGATAATGACCGTTGTATAGCCATTGGCCAGCTTGTCCCGGACTTCAGTCCAGGTTAACTCCTCCAGAAAAACCGTTTCAGGGAGTTCCGTCACCACCTGACTGCGGGTGGCGTATTCAAATAAGACCCCCGGCATCAAAAACAGGATCACCAGAATCACCACAGCCACTCGCTTGAGATGAAAAGGATCCTGGGGTTTTAAAGCATGAAAAATCCGGGCAAAGGGGTGGATAAAAAACGCCCAGATGGAATTAAACCGCTGCTGCTCCTCTTCATCACCAATGCCCAGCGCAAAAGTTTCTTTCTCCTTGGGAACATACAGCGTCCCTGTCCAAGCATCCCAAAAGGCGAAGATAAAGCCCATGTTTTTATCCCAATGCCGGGGCTCTTTGCTGTGATGAATCTGGTGTTGCGCCGGACTGATCAAGATCCGGCTCCAGAACGGCCCATAATCCACCCAAATATGGGAGTGACGTAAATTATACAAACACAGGTAGAACAAAAACAGGATGATATTGATGCCTCCAATATTCAGCACCCCCACCTGCCCGGTGTACAAGGCATGGAAAACGCCATCGGCAACCCCCATCAGAATACCGCTCAGTCCAACCGTCAACACAATATCCACGGGGTGCATCCGGTAGACCGTCATTGGGGTCAACACCTCCGCCGTGTGATGAACCTTATGAAACTCCCATAGCCAGGAGATTTTATGTTGCAGGTAATGAACGATGAATCCGCCCAAATCAAACATCAAGGCCAGGGTCAGCGTGTATAAAATCGCGACAAACACCGTGCTTTGTCCCAACTGGCCAGCCATCCCCATCACTTCCAGGACGCCTTGCACCCCTTCAGAAACACTCGGTTGAATGAGCCCCATAAACGAGAAAAAGAAAATTCCCAAAAACACCCAGTTAAAGTAAAAATAAAAGTAATCGTTGAGGGCTGAGCGATGGGTATAAATCTCTTTGGGAAAGCAGTATGCCAATAGCTCCTTCAAGGTGAATGGCCTAAAGTTTCTAGATTTCATCAGCAGGAATACAGCGGCCAAAAACGCGCTTGCCAGATACAGCCAGTAAATTCTCTGAGAAAAAACCCATGGGGCCAATAAAGGTGAGAGCACCTTAGCCGCGATTGATTCCATACTCCCCATCATTGAATTTTATCCTTCAAATTTTGCCCTTCGCAAACTTAAGACTGGCGTAATATGCCTTTCATCAGCCCTCGGAAGACATCATCCACCAGGCCCAGATCCCAACGAACCGTCTGGCGGGTCACCTTGTCCAGGGCAGCCTCAAATTCTTGATCCGCTTTCAGGCGAGCGGCTTCCAGCTTGACCTTCAGCTCGGGCGTTAATTCGGGGGGATTTTCACGGAATCTCTGAACATACTGGACCACCCCTTCCAGTTCGCCCCCATCCATCCAAACTCCCCGGCAGTTGGGGCATTGTTCCAGAACAATGCCGGAACCCAGATTCCATTCATAGCGGTACAAGTTATGAAGATCCACTGGACAATGACGCTGTGGGAGCTTTTCCAGCCCTTCGGGAAGAGACTTGGGAGAAAACGTCCCTTCAAAAGCCCGATCAATCTGTTCAAAATCTTTATCATGCATTTGGACCAGCTCGCCGGTATCCATCCATGTTCCACATCCCGCAGGGCAGACATCGACCTCAACACCTTGAAAATTAAAGGCAGAAAGTACTTTTTGGCAGGCGGGGCACTTCCGTTCCTGGTTGAATACCGGACTGGTGGCATTCAGATGTTGGGCATGATCCATGGCAAAAATCTCCTCAAGAGGCTGTATTGTTTTAGCCATCGGCCAAGCGAGGGGAAACTTTAAACCCGGCTTGACCAGCCTGTTCAGTCGCGAACCATCCAGGGGAATTGAAACTTTTTATGACTGAGTCCGTCATAACCAGGTAGCGAATTAACATTCTGTAACTTCTTGCGTATAATAATGCATGGGTTTAATTTACTGATTTGGTATTTTGACCCGATGTTCAGTTCGAGAGGGGCTTTGCTCGGTATGAAGCTACAACCCAATAAATTCTGGGCAGCCATATTGGCAACCAGCGTTATTGTCAGCTTTTCTAACTATACTGGGTTGGCCTTCGGGCAAGATTACGGCGGCCTGCAAGATTATTCTTACTACTCCCAACAGGGGGAGCAGTTGTTTTCCAAGGGGCAGCTGACACAGGCCATTGAGATGTTCCGTAAAGCCCTGCCTTTGGCTGAAGATATCAGTATTCCAGTGGTGTATAACAACCTGGCGGCCACCTATATTAAGCGGGGGAATTACTTTATCAACCAGAAAGATCTGGAAAAGGGCCTGAGTGATTTTCGGATGGCCTATTTTTATCTTCATTACGGATGGCCGGAAGGGGTTGCCAAGAAGCCGCTCCATGAAAGCAACCTGAAAGTGGCGCAAGAGAACGTGACCATTGGGTACCGAAACCTGCGCATCAATCCCGCCGATCCCAAAGTACACATGGAGCTGGCCAAGAAGCTCCGACTACAAGGGAAATTCCAAGAAGCCATTGTGGAATACGCCCGGGTTCATGAGCTAAACAAGAACAACGCGGAAGCCCTGCGGGCGTTGGGTGATCTGTTTAACGTACTGAACGATCCATATAAATCCAAGAAGTATTATCAGGCTCTGAGCAAGCTCCAGGGGGGCGAGGTCGCCGATGAGGTTCTTGTTCAGCTTGGGAATGCCTTTTATAAAACCGGCGAGGTCGACCCGGCCGTCGTTCATTTTAACAAGGCGCTTCTGGTGAATCCGGGTAACACCGCCGCGTTAAACCAACTGGAAAAAATCTGGCTGGATGAAATCAAGTTTCACCCCTCCAGTGTGTTGGGTCATGCCAACCTGGCCGGGGTGTACCAAAAGAAAAAAATGTATGACAAGGCGTTCCAGCAGTACAATGCCGCGGAACATTTCGCTAATCAGGATTCCAGTACCCCGTTTGAGGTGAAGAAGATGATACGCCTCAATATCGGCACACTGTTTCAGGAAAAACGCCAGTATGATATGGCGCTCAAAGCCTATGACACTGTACTGCAAACCGATCCCAACAACGCATTGGCCCATTATTATAAAGCCACCCTGTTTCGGGATACCGGGAACACGGACGGGGCAATTCAGGCGTATAACCGGGTCTTATCGCTAGATCCAAACCATGCATTAGCCCAGCAGGATTTATTGGAAATCGTGAAACAACACCCGGATCCCAGCCGGGTGGGCGCTGAACTCAGAAGTTACGCGGATCGGTTCCCTGGTAACGCCCTCATACAATCTAAAGTGGGCGAAGAATTCCATCGACTCAAAGATTATGACAGCGCGGCCCTCTATTACCAACGGGCCATTCAGCAGAACCCAAACATGGCCGCGGCATACGCAAACCTCGGGGCGGTGTATCAGGCCCAGGGGAAAGATGTGGAAAGCCTACAAGCATTCAAAAAAGCGCAGGAACTCAACCCGGATAACGAAAAAGTAAAAGAGCTGGCCCAATCCGCCCAGGAGGGGCTTGGGTACAAGTATTACCAGGCAGCGGTCCAACTACATCAGGAGGGTAAAACCCAGGAAGCCATTGAGCAATACCTCAAAGCATTGGAGATCCTCCCAGATAATGCGGAGATTCACGCCAATCTAGCCATTAGTTACCAGGCCAATTCTACGCTGGATAAAGCCATTCACCACTACCAGAAAGCCATGGCCCTGGATTCCAAAAGCGCGGAGTACCACTATTACCTGGGAACTGCGTTTCATCAGCAAAATCAGCTTGGAAAGGCGTTGCAGGAGTATAAGAAGGCTGTGGAGCTAGACCCTGACTTGTCAGACGCCACTGAAGCCATCGCCCTGATTGAGCAGCAGGAAACATCCGAAGTGTTCCAGAAGGCCGTGGACGCATTTAACCAGAAAAATTATCCAACTGCCTTGACGTTGCTGGATCAGACCTTGCAAAAAGATCCGGATAATGCCACTGCCCATTACTATAAGGGCCTTGTATATAACGCGCAAAACAAGTCCGCCGCCGCTGCACAGAGTTACCGAAAAGCAATCCAGTACAAGCCGGATTTTGCCGACGCCTATTATGCCCTGGGGGTGATTTTGGATGGTCAGAACGATGCGGCAGGCGCCAAAAATGCCTACCAGAAGTTTGTAGAGCTGATGCAGTCCGAGGATGACTTTGTGAAATATGCCAAGGACCGGCTTCAGAGTCTCTCCAGCCGGTAGCCACCTGTGCTTTACAAAGCCGGAGGAAAATCCTAATCCTCGATTGACATCATCTTTTGCGGCTGTTATCGTATCTGATACGCATGTTGTGACATGGGCCATTAGCTCAGTTGGTTAGAGCGCACCCCTGATAAGGGTGAGGTCCG
>CAYLWC010000050.1:0-11649 GCA_964387265.1 uncultured Vampirovibrionales bacterium
ATGTGACCCATTATGAGAGTCTGCAAAATGAGAATCTCATCAATCACATTGATCGATTCGGCCAAGAGCTTTTTCAGGCGGACGTTCTCAAGTTCCAACTCCCGCAGACGGCGCACTTCCCGCACTTGCAAGCCTTCGTACTGCTTGCGCCAGGCGTAAAAGCTTGACTCGATTACGTTATTGCGGCGGTAGATTTCCGAAATGCTGGCCATGCCTTCTTTCGCTTCTTGCAGGATCTTCACAATCCGCTGGTCACTGAATTTATTGCTGCTCATTCCGGAGAGTTCCTTTCTGTTATTGACGATACACTCTCCAGATACTTTTGGTCTAAATTCTTAGTAGCAGGTCAATCCAGGCGTAGAAATGCTTTCATCCTTCTTAAAACCTGCTTTAGCTTCTTCAGCGGGGGGGGGTAGAAACTTTCAGGTCTTTAACGTAACGGAATGAGCGGTTTCGCTCAATTGCTTGAGCGTAAATCCTTACAGCTTCTTTTATGAACTCGCTGGGCAGGTCATATATTTGAGAAGCAGCGCTAGCTTGAACTGATGTATCATTAGATGCAATAGCTTTTTTGTAGTCATCGAAGTTTCTTATTTTGACTGTTTTGCTACCCTTGCTAATTCCACCGTAGTCAACCCGGATTCCATTAATGCTGTTCGCACCATGATCGTCTCCTAATGATACAGGAAAATCTTTAATTGATTGACCTTTTCTTTTATCAGGCGACATATCTTTAGTCACAAATTCAAAGACACCCCATCCAGCCTTGGGATTACCAAAATAAAACTTGGAAATATCCTTCAAATCTTTTTTCGAGAAATAGAGACCCGTTGCGCTTTCCCCAAAAGTGCCATGAGAGGAGACTTCATTGTCCTCATGATAAACCTTCAAGGCAAAAGGTTGGTTATTAACAGTGAGCTTATAAACGGTGCCATAAGCCCCGCTTCCAACATACTGAATCGTAACAGGCTTCTTTGAATTACCGATATTAAACTCAAAGCTGATGTCATCGAGCCTTCTCATTCCCCGCAAGAGATGTACCAATTCATCAAAAGCTTGATAAACCTGCTTGGGCGATTCCTGCATGGAACTGGTAAATGCCACTGGCAGTCTGCCCACATAAGACGTGGAGGATACGTTAAGCAATTTCTGTAACGTTTCAGGAGATACCCAGTGACGATCTTGCAGGGTGCCTGTGACCCCACTAAATTTCGGGCCGGATTGACCACTCCCAATTCTTTTTCCCAATGCCCCATGTTCATTATCATTCATTTTCGATGAACGAGCAACACTGATTTCCGAAGGGACAGGAGAACCAGAGAATGCTGACGAAGAAACTCTTCCTTGAAAATTGACAGGGTTTGTAGTATTTTGTGAGGGGATAATTTATATGCTGGGTATATGGAGTTACCCAGCGGCAAATGGCTTGAATTTAAAGACATTGAGCGATTCACCTGTTGTTCCTTTCGGGTGCTGCGATTCTACTACCCTAGAAAAACAGGTGAAGGTATTTTGATGCTACAAATATAAAAATTGGTTTTGACGTGCTCCCCAAAATTGTTACCAACCCGAAATAGGGATTTCCATAGAATAAAAGACAAAGGAGATCTCGAAAGGGACGCTTTTGTTTTATTGCAATTTCAAACTATCATTTTCTTGCTTTCCTAATTGAATATCGGATTCTACCTGATTTTTCAGTCTGTATTGCCTGCAAAACAATGAGTATATGAGTTTTGTCATAAATGGTGTTATGCGGGGCCCTAATAAGGTAAGAAATGGGCATAAAACTTGATAGTTCTGTGAGTTTTCGGTTAAAGCCTGATACAATAGGTTTTAAAAGGCTGTTCGGACAGGCCATCCCCACAAACCATCAGGTTGGGAATTCCCCAGTTAAGCTGGCCCTGAGCTATCAGGCTCGTCTTTTGCCAATGGCTCAGGTGAGCCTCTTCGAGCGCGTTATTTTACTTTTAAAAAGGTTGTTGGTATGGGTCTATTTACTGAATCTGTCATGTTAACTTTACTGCGTTTTGGGGTGTACACACTCCTTGTGTTCGGTTTTACCGTTTCCCTCTCCCTGTTTGTTCAGCCCGGTGATCTGATGGTATTCAAGGAAGGCGGTCCAGTGGAGACGTTGCAGCTGCTCATGCTGCTTGGTGCTAGTGCTGTCTTTATGGCTGGAACCCTTTTCGTTCCTGCGTTCCGCTATCTCTGGCTGGTGCTGGCGGCAATTTCCATGTTTGCGGTTTCCCGTGAGTTGGATCTGTGGCTCGATCGGCTGCTTCCATGGGTGGGTTGGCAAATTGGATTCGCGCTTCTCCTCTTCGCGGGTGTGGTTACTTATGTGTATAGGCGGGAACTTGTATTGCAGATTGCCCGCTTTATAGAGTCCAGGGCCTTTTCTATTCTTTGGGCCGGGTTTATCGTGGCGGTTCCGTTTGCTCAATTGATTGGTCATGGCGCTTTTCTGAAGCTGGTCCTGGGCGAGGCCTACGTAAGTGGTTATAAGCGCGTCGTTGAAGAAAGCGGAGAAATTATCGGGTATTTTCTGATACTCATCGGGAGTATCGAGGCGCTGATTCAAATGGGGCATATGGTCTTGGCAACAGCCAACAAACCCGCTTGCTCAAGTGATCCTAAAGAGTCAGGACAGGCACCATGAGGCTGAGGGTTTCCCAATAAAGCTGAAATCTCCCTGTCAGGGGAAGTTTATCTCGCTTTTGAAAAACTTGATAAATTGACTTTTGTCAATCCTCGCTAAATCAGCTATGATGGAAATAAGCATCTATCGAGATGATCGAGGGGTAAGTACCACATTTTTTTAATAAGGGCATTACCCAATGTGGCAAGAATAAAAATTGCCTATTTCGGCAATTGTGCTCATGTGTAACCAACCCTAGAATGAGTGAGTTTGGTACAGCCAAATTTTAGGGTACGATGGAGTAATGTCTCGTAATTACGGGAAACTTGGTGAGAATCCAAGGCTATGCCGTAGCTGTGATACGCAATGATTTGCGGAAGCCAGAACACCGGATGACGAGATCGCATCACTCTTACGAGCATGAGAGGAGAACGTCTATGATCACTGTTGGGACTGGATAAGAAGGGTCCGGCTTTTGCTTGTGTCGGTGTGATCGTTTGACGATCCGTGGATAGCAAGAAGAGCCGGTTGAATCCATGTGTACGGGAAAAGTAGTGCGCGTGCGCTGATATTTGTGTGCGCTGAATGTAAGGAGTTGAGCATGACTTCACGTTTTTTGCTGGCTTCGCTGGCAGTGACGTTGCTATTAAACGGATTGGCCTTAGCCGCAGATGAATTGCAAGAAGGTGAAATCCTGGAGCCGGTAACCCTCGATATCGCCGAAAATATTGATTATTCTGATGAATTATCTCCATTAACCGATGAAATGTTGGATGAAACGCCGGAAGAGGATGCCAGCAATCCGGCAAAAACTCCTCCATTGGTGCTGTCTACCACAAAAATCGGCATTCCGGCTGATCGGGTTGGGGGTGGGGTGACGGTCATTACCCGGAAACAAATACAGCAAATGAAACCCGCTTCCATTCTGGATGTGCTTCGCCAGGTGCCAGGGGTGGATGTGGTCAGAACCGGCGGGATGGGGAATGCCGCTTCCATTTTCATGCGCGGGATGAACTCAGAGCATACGCTGGTTCTGGTGGATGGGGTGGAAGTCAATGACCCGATTTCGCCGGGCCGGACTTTTAACTACCCGGATCAGTTTCCCGTTAACTCGGTGGATCGAATTGAGATCCTTCGAGGGCCTCACAGTACGCTTTATGGTTCCGATGCCATGGGTGGGGTGATTAATATCATTACGGAGACAGGCCGGGGGCGTCCTACCTTGAACGCAAGGGTTCGGAGCGGGTCTTATGGAACGGTCGAAGGCACCACGGAAGTCCGGGGCGGCGCGCTGAATGATCGGATTCGATACAATTTTAGCGGCACCCGTCAGGACATCAATGGTTTTTCTGCTGCCAGCGCCCGTTACGGAAACCGGGAGTTAGACAGCTTTCAGAATACCTCGCTGGCCGGGCGGGTAGAAATTCAACCGTTGGATAATTTGTCACTCGATTTCATCAGTCGATACTCCGATTCCAACACGGATCTGGATAGTTTCGGCGGTTTCCTGGGCGATGATCCTAACTATGTGTTTCGCAATAAAACCCTGGTACTGGGTGGACGCTCCAGGTTATCGTTGTTTGAAAATCGTTTTGAGCAAATTTCCCGGATCAACTACTCGCGCTTTGATCGCCGTACCCGAAACGGCATTGATCCGGATCATCCCTTTGATAGTGAAAAAACCCAGTTTAACAGCGATCTTGTTGAGATGGATATCCAGAACAACCTGCACTTGGGGCGGTGGAACACTCTGACCGGCGGCTTGGAAATGGAACATGAAACGGGGGATTCCACTGCGGAATATGTCTCCTTTTTTGGTCCTATGAACAGTGACTTTTCCGATCGATCGGCCACAACACTCGGGTTTTATCTGCAGGATCATATCAAGCTCTGGGATCGGTGGTTTACCACAGTAGGGCTTCGCTGGGATGATCATAACCGTTTTGGAAGTGCCTTTACTTACCGAGCGGCGACTTCATTCCTGATTCCTAAGACGGGTACGACACTAAGGGCTAGCTATGGAACGGGCTTCAAAGCGCCGACGCTGTTTCAATTATACGCGGGGGCCTTTGGAAACCCGGATCTGGAGCCAGAAACCAGCAAAGGATGGGATGCCGGTTTTGATCAGAAACTGTTCAAAGATAGCGTACATCTAGGCGCCAGCTATTTTCATAATAACCTGTTAGAAATGATTCAGTTTACAACGACCCCTTTAGGACTTTTCTCCTATGAAAACGTTGGGCGGGTAAGAACCCAAGGGGCTGAAGTCTATCTGAATGTGACGCCCTTTAACTGGCTGGCCCTGCGGAGTAGCTACACCTACACGTCGGCTCGGGACTTGGGCCAGCATGAAAGCTTGTTGAGACGGCCCCGTCATAAATTTGGGTTTAACGTCAACCTCAAGCCGCTCAAAAAGCTGGAGGTTAACGTGGATCTGATGCGAGTCAGTAGCCGGGATGACATGGACTTTGGTAAGTTTCCGGCGGTACGGACGAAGCTGGATCCTTACACGCTTTTGAATCTGGTGGTAAGCTATCATGTAACCAAGTACTGCTCTGTGTTTGGGCAATTGGTAAACGTGATGGATACCCCATATGAGGACGTAAAAGGTTATGGGGTGCCGCGACTCTCGGCCTATGGAGGAATTCGCTTTGGTATCTAGGTGCCCACTATTGAATAGGAAGACACGTAAAATGAAGCGATGGGTCGGGTTCACTGTTTTACTGTCAATTGTTCTGGTGGTGACGGCAGCCGGGGTTCTTTCCGGTTGCCGTCATGTCTTGCCGGTTGCGGCGGAGCCCGCCTGTCAACGAATTGTTTCCCTATCGCCCAGTATTACCGAAATCGTCTATGCCCTGGCGTTGCAAGAGCAGTTGGTGGGGGTCACCAAGTTTTGCAAGATCCCCCCTGAGGCGGCAAAGAAACCCGCTGTGGGTGGGTATCTGGATGTGGACATGGAGGCTATTATTCGTTTGAAACCGGATTTGGTTCTCTTGCGAACCGAACATCACATCGCCCGGGATTATCTGAAAAACTTTGATATCACCCTTTTGCCGGTAGAACATCGAACCGTCTCAGGGGTGATAGAATCCATCCAGATGATAGGACGAACCTGTGGACGAAACCAAAAGGCAGATCGTTTGGTGGAGTCTATCCATCAACAAATTAAGGCGGTAACTGATTTGACACAGGGTGTCTCATACCGCCCCAAGGTTTTGGTCACGGTGGACCGGGATCTCCGGTATGATAGCATTCGTCAGGTTTATATCGCCGGACAGGACGGGGTGTATAACTGGATGATTGAGAAAGCCGGAGGGCAGAACGCTTTTACCGGGGAGTCTCTCTCTGGTTTTTTGCCGGTTTCTTCAGAGGGGATCCTGCGTATGAACCCGGATATTATTATTGAGCTGTTGCCCTCCATGCATCAGAGTGGACGAACTGAAGAGGATGCGGTGGAGGACTGGCAAAAATTATCGGATGTATCTGCCGTGAAGAATGGGAAAATCTTTATTTTTAGTGGGGATAATACCTCTATTCTGGGTCCGCAGATTGCTGGTATTCTGGAAAAATTTGCTCGGGTGATTCACCCGGAACTGGCCTGGGAAACGATGGGGCAGGATGATGGCTGACGCGGCTCCAATCCTGTCTGCCCGTCATCTGTCTCTTTTTATCGAGCAGTGTCCCATCGTGTCTGATATCTCGGTTGATATTTACCCAGGGGAGGTGGTTTCTGTCATTGGTCCGAATGGTGCCGGTAAAACCACCCTATTAAAACTTTTACTGGGGGTTTTCTCGCCCCATGCTGGTCAGATATATTTGGAAGATCGGCCTATGAGTGAGTACAAACCTCGAGAGCGGGCCCGCTGGGTGGGGTATGTACCGCAGAATATTGATATCAGTCTTGCTTGTACGGTGGAAGAATATGTCTTAATGGGGCGGTATCCCTATCTACAACCATTTTCCATGCCCACGCGAACCGATCATGAGGCTGTGGACCGGGCGTTGGATATGACCCATACAGAGCATTTACGGAAGCGATTTCTCCATACCCTCAGCGGCGGGGAACGGCAAAAAATTCTGATTGCGGGGGCATTGGCGCAGCAGACGCCCATTCTCCTGTTAGATGAACCCGCCAGCTTTCTGGATCCTCGCAATGAGATGGAAGTTCAGAGTCTGCTTTCCAGTATTAACCGGAGCGCGGGAACGGCCATCCTGATGGTGACGCACAATCTCAACCACGCGCTTCAAATCAGCGAAAAGATTGTCGCTCTGAAGCAGGGAGAATGTGTTTATTTTGGAACCCCGGATGATTTGCTGAAGCGGGACTGTCTGGCTTCGATTTTCGGGATCCGCTTCCAGGTGGTTCAGACTGATCCCGATAATGTTCCCATGGTCTTTCCAGAGAGGGTCGTTGTGTGAGTCTGAGTCGGGTGAGCCAGTTATGGATATTGGCGGCATTCTCCTGCCTTGTATTACTCCTGGCGCCAAGCACGGGGCCCGTGTTCGTTTCACCTATAGAGGCCCTGCGGGGAGAGGGATTGGATGCGGGTATTTACTGGAATATTCGGATGCCACGGGTCTTGGCGTCTTTTATCGCTGGCGCTAGTCTAGCGGTGAGTGGAATGGCGTTTCAGGCTCTTTTTCGAAGCCCCTTGGCAACGCCGTTTACCCTGGGTGTTGCTAGTGGTGCCTCATTTGCTGCGGCCTTGGCCGCATTTTTGGGGCTGACTTTTACTTGGGGTGGGTATTCGTTTCCAGGTCTTTTTGCCTTGGTCGGGGCGGGAGGATCGGTCCTGTTGGTGTATAGCATCACCCGTCTGAAACGGAGCTTTTCTGTTGATACCCTGTTGTTGGCCGGGGTGGCTATTAATTATTGCTTTGCCAGCGCCGTGGTGTGCTTACAATACCTCAGTGATTATTCCAATATTTTTCGGGTGTTGAGAGCTTTGCTGGGTGGATTTGAAGGGTTTGATTATCCCTTACTCATTGGCATGCTTCCGTTTGTTTTACCGGGCATGTTTGTATTAGCGGGATTATGCTATGAATTAAATCTGATTGCCCAAGGGGAAGATGTCGCCATTGGCCGTGGGATGGATATTGTTAAAACCCGGAAAATTCTTTTTGTGATTACCTCCATGATGGTGGGTGGTGTTGTGGCTGTAGCAGGCCCCATTGGATTTATCGGGCTGATGGCTCCTCATATCTGCCGACTGTTGGTGGGTAGTAATCATCGTTTTTTGATGCCCGCAACAGTGTGTATAGGGGGAATGTTGCTTGCCATTTGCGATACGCTGGCCAGAACCGTAATTTCTCCAGGAGAGATTCCTGTAGGAGTACTGACCTCGCTGTTGGGTGGACCCTTCTTTATATGGTTGTTGCTGACCCGAAAGGAAACCCATTAGGCTGGGGTTTTGGCCAGTGAAAGATCGGTAAAGACAAAGCCTTCTCTTTCCACGGTTTCCCCGGTTTGGATAGGAATGGCGTGTTTAAACATCGGCCCATCCCAAACAAAGCTATGAAATTCCCCATACTCTCCACAGGGATCAACCGTCTGGGGCAACGCGCTTAAAAATGTCTGATCAAAAGAGTGGCCTGCCAAACTGACCGGGACTTTACTGGGATCCAGGCAGACTATTTTAGCTTGTACGCCGGATTGAATCATCCGTTGCGCCAGCATCGCAGTGTCATTCAGCCAGAGTGGGAAATAGCCCCGTATACCTGTTTTGGATAGGTTCTTTTCCCGGTACACCCGAACATCCCCCAAAAAAAGATCCCCAAAGACAATCCGCTGGACACCCTGGCTCGCCGCTATATCCAATGCCTCCTGCATGCGGGTTTCATACTCTTCATTGGTACAGGTAGCGGAAATGTTGACTTCATGCAGAGGTAGGTCAAGCGCGTTGGCTTGAGCCTGGAGTAGCTTTCGCTGGGTTCCATGCATGGATACTCTGTTATAAGCATCTGTAATTGTGGTCATCAGCCCGATCACCTCGACCTCTCCAAGAAGCCGTGCCGTATGCAAAGCCCAGGCGCTATCTTTACCGCTGCTCCAGGCAACCCATGCCTTGGGCTTTTTAATCAGAATTTCCATTTCATCTCACCTCACACTATTTATGTTGTCGCATGTTTAGACTGGGATAGGATATAAGTAATTACCTCATTTGAGGAGTAATCGAGTTGGCCGGGTTGGAGAAAAATCCGTAACTGCTTGAGAGCATTTCCGGCGGTGATTAAGGGTGGTTCATTTGTTTGATTCAGGCCAATGTTTGCCATTAACGCATTACAAAGGCACTTTTTTTCGACGGTGTCTTCAAGTTTTCCGCCCTTGGACACATAATCATTTACGGGCTCTCCTGGACACCGATAGCCCAATGAGCCATCATGACGCTTATAGGGTCTTCTTAATAAGCCTATCTGACAGACGCGATTCCGCTTTTCATAGACCTCAGATTCAGAAAGGGTATCTTCCAGCTGGACCACTTTAAAAGGGAAACCAGTAGGGGAGGCGAGGGGATCCGTTGTGACTTGGATGTTATTATCTAAAACTTTTTGAAGGATGGCCTGACGAAGGCTTCTTGATAAGCCGGATTCCTGGCTGAAGGCAAAGGCTGTGCCTGCCTGAATACCTGAAGCACCTGCTTCTAACGCTTCTGCCAGTTTGTGGGGATGTCCATAGCCACCAGCCATCCAAAAAGGTAATCCCAGACTTTTAATTTTATCGAGGCTAACAATATCTTTTTTGCCATAGATGACCTCACCCTTCTCTGTAATAGTACCTTTTCCACGTGGCGGCGCATTATGTCCACCGGCCACTGGTAATTCCACGACAAAGCCGTCGACTTTTCCAGAGGATTTTTTTGCTAACGTCAAAGCCAACGTGTCCGATGAGATAATGGCAATAAACTTTGGCCGGATTAATGCAGGCATGCTCGCTTTAAAAAGATCTGTCGGGCTGAATTGAATGGCATATTCATCGTTGCTGGATGCGCCATCAACATGCAGCTTTATGGACACATCCTGGTGAGTTGCCAGTTGATCCAGAACGGCGGGAATCTCGCGTGGGATGCCTGCGCCCATGAGGACATAATCCACACCGGCTAACATGGCCCCATACAGCGAAGCAAGGTGCGGAAACTGTACTTTCTCCAGGTAATTAATCCCTATCTTTCCTGGGTGGCCCTCTTTTGCCAGGAATACTTCACAAAAATTACTGATTACAACGAGCTTAAGCAGTTCCTCATTGGAATTCAAGTGGAACATCGGAACTGGTTTTACCAGTGGACTTTCTCCTGCATCGGCAAAATAGGACCGCCACACCTCCTCAGCGATACTGGGGAACGGAAAAGCGGATAAAGCGCGTCTTAGGTGTCCTCCAGGATCTCCCCGTTTCAAGCGTTCTGCAAAAACAAGATGAAGCGCCGTTCCAGAAACAACACCCAACTGCCCCGCTTCAGACACTGTTTTTGCCAACCGCCAGTTTGAAACGGCAATGCCCATCCCTCCCTGAATAATCAGTGGTTCGCTCATGTAGAAAAGCTCATAACGATTTTCCTGTTTGTTAGTGATAGGTGCCGGCTACCTGTGTTTTGTCCGCTGTTGCCGATTAGCGGGTAGGGTTAAGGCACTTTACGAATTCCAAATTTAGTATCCCTCAGTTACGTCCGCTTCACATTGACTAAGGTCAATAGGTAATTTTTGTTTGTGTTTTGGGAAATCCAGCAGGAGGCTAAAATGGCTAAATCAGCGTAGAGTATTTGTTATAGGGTAAGTGGTCCATTGGGGTGGATAATCAATTTTATTCGCTTGACTATAATCAAACGAATCTTAAAAAACATGGATTACACTGTAAATTGTAGTGCCTCCAAGAGGCATCACGATGAAAGATTAAAGCTCTCTCGTGTCACAGTAGGGTAATATATCGCGGAACATTCAGAACACTCATGGTTTTTAGTAAGCCAAAAATAAACTAAGGAGGTGCGAACTCAGAAAATACCTTCAGTTGTCAAATGTTAGTGAGATACATTTACCCTTATGTTAGAGGAAAGTCTTGCATCTTTCCTCTTTCTTTTTGTGCGGGAATAATAGGGGCCAACAGTGGAAGCCTCTTTATAACACGTATTGAAAGCTCGAAACGCTTAATTCCCGTTGGCCAGCTTGGTCAGTTCCTCACGGTCCAAAATCTGGACTGCGTGATCGTTCACAACAATGATTTTCTTGTCTGCCAGCCGCCGCAAGGCCCGAGAAAGGGTTTCGGGAATGGTTCCGAGCAAAGAGGCCACCGTTTTTTTCTGGTATCGGATAATGGCCTGCTCAGGCGTATTTACACTGGCTGTGAGCAAGTATTTCGCAAGCCTTGAGTCAACACTTTTCATGGAGAGATCGGCAATGACATTGTTGAAGTTTCTGAGGCGCTCGGAAGCACGCTGTAGGATGTGAATCTGGATATCAGGCCGTCGACCGAGAAGCCCCCGAAATTTGGTGCCATCAATGACCAGAAGCTCGGTTGGCTCCATGCAAAGCGCGCTTGCCGGGTAGGTATTCATGTAGCCCAAACCCGGCAATTCTGCAAAGATTTCCCCTGCTTCAAAAATGCGCAGTACAATGGTTTTCTGCTCTTCTGATGACTTATAAAGTTGAACCCGGCCAGAAATGATGAGATAGAACGATGTAGAGGGGTCATTTTCCTGAAAAATCAAGCGATCAGCTGGTAGTTTTGTTACCCGGCAAATCGACTCCAGGATCCCTAAATCTTCTTCAGACAAATGGCTGAAGGAATCACATGCTTTAAGCAGTTCCTTGATTGAATGATTTTTCATATTTTTATCGTAGCAAGGGGATTTGAATACCTCCTTGACTTTAATCAACTCTAACAATACATAAGAACGGGGATTTTAACGCTGGGTTTCGGTGGTTTTTCGATGGTTTTTGAGCCGTAGAAAAAAATTAGTGGGGGCACTTGATATAAATCAAGCATTCCATCTCAATCGAATGTTTTTTAAATAATATAAACC
>CAYLWC010000051.1:0-3480 GCA_964387265.1 uncultured Vampirovibrionales bacterium
TTATTAATGAGATCAGAGAGAGAAGTGAACCATTCTTCATCGGGCGATGCCCGTGATGAAAACTTGACGCGAGCATTTAACATCACTGAGTGGATCAACGGAAGCGAGTGAAGTAAGAGAGAGAAAGAGTAGAACAAACATGGTCAGTAATATTGGCGGGTTTGCTCAAAATACCCTGTATACGGCTGCTCAGATTCAGCAAAATTTTAACAATCCCAACCAGCTGCTAACGCCCATGCAGCAACAACAAGTAAACCAACCCGCGGCGCAGACCTCGCCCATGGCAGACTTAATGGCAATTGTTGCATTATTGGGGGTCATGGCCAAAAGCAATTTTAATGCCAGCCAGGCCATGGCCGCCAAATCAGTCAACCCAAGCCAAGCACCCGCCAGTAGTAACGCAGCGCCATCCGCATCAACATCAGGCCGACTGAAAATCGCGCAGATTGATAATTTTTCCACCGATAACAGCGGCTTTAATCATGGCGAAGAGGTGGCCAAGACCCTACGTTCCGGCGGAAATAACGGGGAGTTGGCCGGGAAGGTGGACTTGATGCAGTTTGATGTGTCGGGAGGAAACCCAACCGCAAAAACGGCCCAGGCGCTTCAAAGCATTGTGCAGCAGGTCCGTAACGGCGAACAGGTGGATGCGGTTAATATTTCCCTTCAGGATTTTGAGGCCAGCGGAAACTCGGCCCAGGTACAGTCATTGATTAGTGAACTAAAATCTCTGGGTGTCCCAGTGGCCGTTGCTGCTGGTAACGGTGGACGTGGAACCACAAACCAACTGGGGAGCAACAACGCGTTTGTGGTTGAGTCCACCACCAATGGAGCAGTCAACAATTCTTCAGGCCAAGGCAATATCCGCGCGGAAGGACGGACCACCTCCTTCGCAACCGCCAACCTGACCCCGTTGCTGGCGGCTCAAAAAGCAAGCGGGCTTTCTGTGGATCAAATTAAATCCATGCTCTAGCAAACCGTCTTTAACTAACAGCTGAATAACAACCCCATAGAATTCCCCCGTGATGAATGCAGACCACCCAAGCCACCACCCGATTTTTTCCGCCTGCTGGCAATTGCTTCATAAAGGCTTTAACCGGTATCGAAAACAACTGTTGGAAAACATGGAGGGAAGTATTCTTGAGATTGGTGCGGGTGGTGGATCGAATTTGCCCTTTTACCCTGCCGACCCCCAGCGGGGTACCCGGCTGGTCTTGCTGGAACCGGATGCGTCCATGCGAAAATACGCCGTATCTGCTATCCAAAAAACGCAGCGCCCTGTGGAATTAATTGCCGCCCCGGCTGAAAAAATTCCTTTCGAGGCCCAGCGCTTTGACAATGTGGTTTCCACCCTGGTCCTATGTTCGGTTCAACAGCCCAAAAAAGCGTTGACAGAAATTTACCGGGTTTTGAAACCTTCAGGCCGGTTTTATTTTATGGAACATGTGCTGTCTGAAAAACCGGCGTTCGCAAAATTACAACACTGGCTCACGCCCCTTCAGCGCCATTTGGCCGCAGGGTGCCATTTAAACCGGAACACGATAGAAGACATTCAAGACACTGGCTTTCACATTATTTTGCTTAAGCAACCCAAGCCCAGCCTCCCGTTTTATATAGGGATTGCAGAGAAATAAATGTATGCCGGAGCCGGATTTCAGGCTCGTGCTTTCATCCATCTCGTACTTTAACCCATCTCATGCTTTCATCCATCCAGTTGTCTAATGAAGTATCTCCCCTTGGGGAATAGCACGAGACTCCGACAAATGTCATTCTAGTGTGTTGAAGCTTGAATAAAAAACAGCGCCCCGGACGATTCCACGAATCAAGCAGGCAGGTATGGCAATACAGACCCGCCGGGCAGGGCGTTAATCAGGTTTGTTGTTTGTTTGAGCTTACAGGAGGAGGATGATAATGGGTCAAGGGAAAATCGCGATTAACGGGTTTGGCAGAATTGGCCGCAGCGTATTTCGGGCGCTTTATGAGCGGTTAAAAAACGGAAGTATTGACGTGGTAGCCATCAACGATCTTGCAAAGCCTGAAGATCTGGCCTATCTACTCAAGCACGACACGGTTCTGGGGCGCTTCCCAGGTAATATTACCCATACCAAAGGTTCTCTCGTCGTTAACGGAAAGGAAATACCCGTATTGAGTGAAAAGGAGCCAGAAAACTTGCCTTGGGAGGAGCTGGGTATCGAGGTGGTGATTGAGTCCAGCGGAAAGTTCACCCAGGCGGATCAGGCCAGAAAACACATTGAGGCGGGCGCGAAAAAAGTCGTTATCAGCGCGCCGGCCAAGGGCGAGGACATTACCATTAATATTGGGGTCAACGATCACCAGTATGACCCGGATAAGCATCAGATCATTTCAAACGCCAGCTGCACAACCAACTGCCTGTCTGTCATGGTCAAAGTGCTCCATGAGCACTTCCAAATTAAAGACGGGTTTATGACCACGGTTCACAGCTACACGGGCAGCCAGAAACTTGTGGACAGTACCCACGGTAAAGACAAGCGACGCGGTCGGGCTGCGGCACAAAACATTGTACCCACCACCACCGGGGCCGCCAAATCCATTGGGAAAGTCCTGCCGGAGTTGGATGGGAAATTGGATGGGTATTCCATCCGGGTTCCTACCCCCGATGTCAGCCTGCTTGATCTCACCCTGAACGTGGAAAAACCCACCAGTCGGGAAGAGGTCAACCGGGTTCTGCAGGAAAGCGCGGACAACGGACTGAAGAACATTCTGGGTTACAGCAGTGAACCCTTGGTCAGCTCAGATTATATCGGGGATTCTCGAAGCTGCGTCATTGACAGCTCGCTCACCCATGTTCTGGATGAAAAAACCGTAAAGGTGGTTGGCTGGTATGACAACGAATACGGATTTAGCTGCAGATTGGGTGAGCTGGCGGAAATGGTTGCCCAGAAAATTCCAGCTTCCACAGCCACATCCTGAAATATCGTAAAGAAAGGAGTATGGATCATGAACGCACTGGATAAAATCACCTGGGTATTGCTCATCATCGGCGGATTAAACTGGCTGCTGGTCGGTCTGTTTGAGTTTGACCTGGTGGCCGCCATGACGGGCACATTCTTCGGTGAGGTCAACCCCATTAGCGGGTTTATCTATGTTCTGGTAGGGTTATCAGCCCTCTTTCAGGCGGTTATGTATAAACGCCTGCATGCGGGCTATACCCACGAACCCAGAATGCGATAGCCTGGCACAAGATGATCTGCGTTGGAAAAAGGCAGCACCGTTTTTTTCAAAACGGTCTGCCTTTTTCTGCAAGAATAGCCACCGGGGTAAGATTCATAGCCTGACCGGGGATTGTCGAAACCTGGCTTCATTCCTGATAATACAAACAGGTATCAGGGGTAGACGCGATCATGACAGACGATTTGGCTTCCTATCGTCAAAGGCGAAATTTTAAGGTATCGCCGGAACCGCCGGGAGATGTGATTCCAGAATTATCAACGCCGCTGT
>CAYLWC010000051.1:3580-11183 GCA_964387265.1 uncultured Vampirovibrionales bacterium
AAGGTATCGCCGGAACCGCCGGGAGATGTGATTCCAGAATTATCAACGCCGCTGTTTGTGGTGCAAAAGCATGACGCCAGCAGACTGCACTATGACTTTCGAATGGAGATTGACGGGGTGCTGAAATCATGGGCCGTTCCCAAGGGTCTTCCCCAAAACCCGTCAGAGCGTCGTCTGGCGGTGGAAACAGAAGATCACCCCATAGGATATGCCCTCTTTGAGGGGGTGATTCCTGCCGGAGAATATGGCGCCGGTACCGTTATGGTCTGGGATATGGGCACCTATGAAAACCAGTGCCGCACCCGAAACCGGAAACCGCAAAGTATCGAAGCCGGATACCGGCAAGGTCACTTATCCTTCAAGCTTCATGGGAAAAAACTGGAGGGGGAATTTGCCCTGATTAAACGAAGTCATAGCCCGACAAGCCGCCAATGGCTGCTCATCAGAAAGAAGGATCAGCCTGATTTACCCAATCTTGAGCGAATGAATACATCTGTTCTTTCAGGAAGGCGCATGGAAGATATTAAAAAGAATGCCTCGGAAAAGGGGGAGGAAGCCTGATGACCACGATTACCATTCACTCCCATGAAATTAACCTGTCTAATCCGGAAAAGCTTTATTTTCCAGAGCAATCCTTCAAGAAAAAAGATCTCATCGAGTATTACCGCCAGATTGCGCCCGCCATGTTACCGTTTCTGAAAAATCATCCCATCGTCATGCATCGCTTCCCAAATGGCATCACCCAAAGTGGCTTCTACCAAAAAGAAATCCCTAAGTACTTTCCCGATTGGATCAATCGGGTCACGCTGGAAAAAGAGGAAGGCCAAATCACCCACCCACTTTGCAATAACCTGGAGAGTCTGATCTATATGGCCAACCAGGGGTGCATTACTTTTCATACCTGGCTGAGCCCAGCGGATCATCCGAATTATCCCGACCGGCTCGTTTTCGATCTGGACCCTTCCCAAAGTGGATTCAACGCCATTATTGACGCAGCCCAACAATTGCGGGCATTTCTGGAAGACCAGCTTGGGCTGAGATCCTACGTCATGACCACCGGCTCTCGGGGACTGCATGTCGTCATCCCGCTGGATGGGCAACATGACTTTGATACGGTCCGAACCATGGCCCGGCACGTCGCGGAAGCCCTCGTCCAACAGAACCCTCACACGCTCACCACGGAAATGCGAAAAGAAGACCGTGGCTCGCGCATTTTCCTGGACTACCTGCGCAACTCATACGCCCAGACCAGTGTTCCTCCCTACTCGGTCCGACCAATACCCAACGCCCCCGTGGCGGCCCCACTCCAGTGGAAGGAGCTGGAGCATGAAATTCATCATGCCCAGCAATTTAACATTCAAAGCATCTTTCACCGACTCACCCAATTGCCCGATCCCTGGCAGGGGTTTCATCAAAACCCGTGCTCGCTGGAAACCGCCCTGGCGTATTTTCACCTGAAATCAGCGTAAAGGAAAAAATCATGAAGCCGGTTCATCACCCACCGCCATCATGCAAGCAAATCACTCTTTCACCGCAAAAGTATCAGGCTGTTATCTTTGACCTGGACGGGGTGGTAACTCAGACGCAGGATTTACATGCCCGAGCCTGGAAAGAGATGTTTGATGAGTTTCTGCGCCAGCATGCCCGGCAAGAAAAGAAGCCGTTTCAGCCATTTGATATCCATACGGATTACCTGACCTATGTGGACGGAAAACCCCGCTTTGATGGCGTTGAAAGTTTCCTTGCATCCAGGGGCATTGAATTAAGCCTGGGTAATCCCGAGGATTCCCCTGATCAGGATACAGTTTACGGTCTGGGGAAGCGAAAAGACAGGCTGTTTTTGGAGCGTCTGGAACGAGAGGGCGCCCAGGTCTATGGTACAACAGTCGATTTAATCTACCAGATCAGGGATTTGGGCATGCGAACCGCCATCATCTCTTCCAGTCGCAACTGCCGGAAAATTCTGGAGGCCACTCATTTAACCACATTGTTCGATGCCATGGTCGATGGTATCGAATCCCAGAAATTAGGGCTCCAGGGGAAACCGGCGCCTGATATTTTTCTGGAAGCCGCCAGGAGAATTCAAGTTTCTCCAGATAGGAGCGTTGTCATTGAGGATGCCCTTTCAGGGGTTCAGGCTGGCAAGCGGGGAAATTTCGCGCTGGTCATTGGGGTGGATCGGGGAGGGCATGCCCAGGCGTTAAGAAAAAACGGGGCGGATATTGTGGTTCAGGATCTATCGGAAGTCGGCGTTGAGTCCTGCCCCGGAGGTGATCCGCCGGTGTAACGGACAAGAAAATGACGAAACGGATTCAGGAGTAACCCTATGAGCGACCATTGGATATTAACGTATGAAGAATACTTACCCGATCAGGAAGGCTTGCGCGAAACCCTCTGTGCGCTGGGCAACGGATATTTTGTCAGCCGGGGAGCCACCCCGGAATCTCCTGCCAATCATATCCATTATCCCGGCACATATCGGGCTGGCCTGTATAACCGGCTCATTACCGACGTGGCCGGGAAGGAAATTCCCCATGAGGATCTGGTGAACCTGCCGAACTGGTTGTACCTGACCTTTCGAATTAATGGGGGGACCTGGTTCAATCTGGAGGCGGTCGAGATCCTCCAGTTCCAGCAATCACTGAATTTAAAAGCAGGTGTGCTGACCCGACACATCCGTTTTAAGGACGCCCAGGACCATATTTGCACCGTAGAGGAACGCCGTTTCGTTCACATGGAGCATTTCCATCTTGCGGGTCTGGAAACCACGCTAACGGCTGAAAACTGGTCCGGGCATCTGGAAATTAAGACCGCCCTGGATGGCACCGTGGTCAACAACGGCGTTAAAAATTACAGATATCTTAATAACAAGCATCTGGAGGCTATGGAATCCAGTGTTCTGGATAATGGGGACATTCTGTTTCTCCTCATGCAGACCAACCAGTCTAAGATTCAGGTCGCTGAGGCCGCCAGGACCTTGATTTATCGAAATCACCAGCAAGTTGACGTGGCCCGAATCAACATTAACCATCCCGCGTTCAGTGGCCAGAGCTGCATGGTGGAGGTGTCTCAAGGGGATGTGGTGACCGTTGAAAAAACCATGACCCTGTATACTTCTAAGGATAACGCCATTTCCGAGACTGGGCTGGAAGCAATCAACGCCATCATGCGGATTCCATCATTCCAGGATTTGCTCATCAGCCAGGAAAATGCCTGGAAACGGCTGTGGCAACGATTTGATATTGAGATAGAGACGTCCGAAAATGATGGGGCCGTTTACTCAACCCAGCTTATCCTGCGCCTGCATATGTTTCATCTGCTCCAGACCGCTTCACCCAATACGATTGACCTGGATGTGGGCATACCCGCCAGAGGCTGGCATGGGGAAGCGTACCGGGGGCATATTTTTTGGGATGACCTGTTTATTTTCCCCTTTATCAATTTGCGCCTACCAGAGCTGACCAATTCCCTGCTCCGGTACCGTAAGCACCGAATGCCTGAAGCCCGGTACGCCGCCTCCCAACTCAATTTAGCCGGTGTGAAATTTCCATGGCAAAGCGGAAGCAATGGTCAGGAAGAGACACCCAGATTTCATCTGGATGTGGAAAGACAGCACTGGATTCCTGATCGCACGTATTACCAGTGGCATGTCAACTCGGCCATCGCGTATAACGTCTGGCAGTATTTCCAAGCCACAAATGATATTGAGTTTATGGAAAATTGCGGAGCCGTACTGATTCTGGAGATCGCCCGTTTCTGGTCCTCCGCGGCTGAGTATAACCCGGACCGCGATCGCTATGAAATCCGGGGCCTGATGGGACCGGATGAATATCACAACGCCTATCCCGGCTCTTCTCAGATCGGCTTGAACAATAATGCCTACACCAACATGATGGCTGCCTGGACTCTGTGCCGAGCGTTGGATCTGGTAGAGATCCTCCCTACAGACGCCCTGCAACAAATTTGTGACGAAATCACCGTCCCCCCGGAAGAAATCCAGCGATGGAAAGATATCAGCCTGAAGATGTATGTCCCCATCCAAGAAAGCGGTATCATTAGCCAGTTTGAGGGTTACGAGCATCTTGAAGAATTTCCCTGGCGGCATAACGGAGAGCAGTTGATAGATCGCGACAAGCTGAAAGAAGTGCTGATTGAGACAGATGGGACACCGAACCGCTACAAAGTATCCAAACAGGCCGATGTCCTGATGCTCTTTTACCTGTTTTCCTCCGAGGAGTTAAAAAGCCTGTTTGATCGCCTGGGTTATCCTTTCTATTACGAAACCATTCCCAAAAACATTGATTATTACCTCTCTCGAACCGCTCACGGCTCCAGCCTCAGCCGGGTTGTTCATTCCTGGGTCGCCTCCCGCTCCAATCGGCCCCGTTCGTGGGAACTGCTGGTGAAGGCCTTGGAGCATGACATGTTGGATTTGCATGGCAGTACGCCAGAAGGAATCCATCTGGGCGCCATGGCAGGGACAGTTGATATTTTTCAGAGGAATTATACCGGGATGGTCACCCGGGACGGTATACTCTGGCTCAACCCGCAGCTTCCCGATCCGCTTCAACGGATGCAGTTTTCCATACACTACCGGCATCAATCGCTTGAACTTGATATTACCCATCAACGACTGAAGATTTCCGTACACCCATCCAAAGGCGCATCCATTCAATTGGGTGTTTATGACCGTGTTTATGAAATCTGTGCCGGTGATGTCATGGAATTTCCGGTCAAACGCCCCTCCGTTGCCCAGCAGACATAGCACAACAGAAGATTTAGATATCCATATTACTTTTTAGGCTGGGGCTGACCTCTGGGGATTCCCTTCAGGTAATCCAGCTGCTCCAGCGCCTCTTCCACTTCATGGGGTAATGGATTTTTTTCATCTTTGATTCGCAATTCCACGCCCGGTTGCTGTCTCCATTCCTCCCGGTCCTCCACCCAGTCGATATCGTTATGCTCATCGTGGACGTACAAATCCACCCCATCAATCCGACTCACGTGTCTTGCATAGATAATAGCGGCCTGTTTATTGTCAAAATGCATTACTTCAGCGTCTGGCTCGTCCATATAGACATTCCATCCACCCCGGACGTGATCCGGCGTGAGGTGATACGGTCGCTTTTCCACCCGTTGTCCTGTATCCGTCATGTTGGTCCCTCCCCATCTACGGTGCTGTCATCAAATCAAGTCAATCACGAGCCTGTATTAAGGTGTTTTCCCTATTAATTCACTGTTCATTCACTGTTAATCCTAGGCGGCAATACAGAAATTGTCTATTCCCTGACCGGGTAGACTAAACGGAACAGCCCGTATTCGCTCTTAATTCAAACCTGCTCAGGTAGAAACGGTTTAGGCGATGGGTAATAGCACTGTTTTGCGGGAACGGAAACCAGTTCTCGTTCCGGGTAGCGCAAGGCGGTGAGTTTTCCACCAAAAACGCAGCCGGTATCAATGTTGATGGTATTGTTCACCCAGGTTGGCTCACCAACCGGGGTGTGTCCATAGACCACCATTGCATCTCCCGAGTATTGAGCGGCCCAGTCCCCTCGAATCGGCAGGCCATGCTCATCCAGCTTGCCGGTTGTATCCCCGTATAAAGCAAACGCATGAGAGCGATCGGTGATAACCCCATGCATCTCGGCTTTCAAGCCCGCATGCGCTACGACCAGGTGCCCCTCATCCAGGACATAATGACTCATCAGCGAGGAGAGAAACGCCACCAACTGTTTGGAAAATTGCGTTCTGGAAGATGTCGGCAACCTTTCAATCTGTTCCATGGTCACCTCCAGCCCATGCCGAACCTGAACGTTTCTTCCCCTGAGTTTACGGAGAAGCTTGTCATCATGGTTTCCAATGACGCACAGGGCGGATCCGGTCTGAACCATGTTATAGACAATCCGCAGCGTATCCAGCACACGGGGGCCACGATCGATTAGATCCCCCAAAAAAACAGCCGTTCGGCCATCAGGGTGGCGATATACCGTCCCACTATCCAGATCCAAGCCTGGTTTTTCAAGCATGATCTGGTACCCGAGCTTAAGAAGCAAGGCTTCCAGCTCATCCGCACATCCATGTATGTCCCCAATCAAGTCAAACGGGCCATGATAATGGGTTAAATCCGGTGATTTGTAATGATGATGCTGTTTCATAAATACAGCTCCTACCCAGATTATGATAAAGACTGGCACAGGAATCAACCTACCAGGATTGAGGGCCTCTCCATACCGCAAACAAACATCACGAAATGTTAAAAAAATCTTAAGAGTCTTTAAAACCGTTCAGCACAACATTATAATGAAGGTATCAAGGCTATGACTGGTGGACCACCCTACCAAGGGACAAGGTGAAAAATGCGTCTGAGACTTTGTCTTTGGAATGACTCTGTTGGTCATCCTGCTGATAGTGTGAGGAGTAAACAGGAGGGCAACCTATGTACGCTTCCAATAAAAAACAGCAGCCTGAAAACAAATCAGCGAGCACCAAAAACAAAGGTTATTTGAGTCGCTCGGAATATGAAGAGTTAGAAATTCCGGTCTACAGTGAACTTCAGTTTTTGAAATTTCCTGAGGATGACTTCTCCGAAGAGGATGATCCCCAACAACGTAAACGCAGGGTATCTTGATACTCATTGCAATGCTCTTGTGAATGTCTCACTGTAGGGCGACTGAAGAAGGGAGGTTTGGTTGTATGTCGGTAGCAGAAGGGCCAATGGCTGAGCCCCAGGCCCACCATATTGGCCTTGAAATATTTCCGAGTTATAAAGTGAATCATCAAGCGGTCGTATCTATTCAGATCGCTCAATACCTGAAAAAACTCTTCGCCGAGGAGTACGCCAACTCGCTCTCCATCCCTTCTGTTATGGAGCTGGCGATGTTTTTTGGCTGTTCCCCACTGGATGTGCTCGACGCCTTCTATGAGCTACGGAAACAGGGGTATCTGTACACACTCAATGACCTGTATCGACCCGTCTCCTTTATAGACGTGTTACAAGCAAAGCCCACAAAGAGTTGGTGGGGAAAGCTACAGGAGTTTTTCAATCCAAAAGCCAGGTCATGGTCACCCGTTTAAAATCTACCCTAGCAATCGGCTGGCTATCAACAACGCCAGCCATTTTATTGGCAAACAGAGACTGAAGAAACAAAAAAGCGCCATTAATATAGAATCAATGACGCTTTTTTAAATTAAACCCTTGGCAGAGAGCTATCTTTCCGGGACCTGACGGTCCGAGTATTGTCGCTGTGCTCAGTCTTTACGGCCGTGTTCGGAATGGGAACGGGTGTTTTCCTGGCACTAAACCACCAAGGAAACTTCGTCTCTATATCTCTGGGCTGGTTGGCTTCTGGTTTGAAGCACCCAAGAGATAGGGAGAGGGACTTGAAGTACCCTGAAGGCTGCATAGATCAAAAACTGATAGTCTGTATCCAAATGAATCAAATAGGAAAAGCCCTCGTCCGATTAGTAAGGCTCAGCTACACGTGTTGCCACGCTTCCACTTGCCTCCTATCAACCTGGTTATCTTCCAGGGGACTTACCGGATTAACTCCGTGAGAGATCTCATCTTGTGGTGGGCTTCGTACTTAGATGCTTTCAGCACTTA
>CAYLWC010000052.1:0-10910 GCA_964387265.1 uncultured Vampirovibrionales bacterium
CGGGACTCATCGAAATCGGAACCTCAAGGTCGTTCGCGGCGATAACGCGGTTCCTCGAGTATATCTATCCCCCAACCCAATCTATAACCCGGACCCCATCCATGTTTATAAAATTCTGACCCCCAATTTTCAGGGACAACCCCTTCAACAGCAGGTGGAAATCGCGGCCCTGCCTCCCCCAGGATACAACAAAGAGGGAAGCGTCCCTCAGGTTCCCCTTCAGCCAAGCCAGGTTGAAATCGTTCAGGATCGCCCGGAAGAAATTCAGGTCGATATCATTTCTCCGTATTCTTCTTCCTACCTTGTCCTGACAGAATCCTTCTTTCCGGGCTGGCGAGCCTGGGTTGACGGGCAGCCTGCCCCGGTATTTCTGGCTAACCACCGTTTTATGGCCGTTCCCGTCCCTCAGGGGAGCCATCAGGTTCAATTTCGTTACTTCCCAACCCAGTTTTACACCGGGCTGTTTATCAGTCTGTTGAGCCTGTTACTATGCCTGGGGTTGATTTTCAACCTCCCCAGTCATCTGTTGACCTTGAAACAGAAAGGATCGTATTAATGCGCCCGCACCTGCTCCTCTCCCCGAAACGCCTTGGGCTGATTTTGCTGGTCGCCCTGATCGCCCGTTTTCTGTGTTCTGCCACTGAAATCAAGGTCTGGCCCGATTCCAGCGCTTACCTCATTTCTGCAGAAGCCCTGTTATCTGGGACGTTTTCCGATATTTACCCAGAACGCACCCCTGGATACATCCTGTTTCTGGCCTCCCAGATTCTTTTCTTGCGAGCCACCGACCTGTGGATGCCTGAAACATTAACCCATCTCACCGTCGTTTTACAAAGCCTCTTTGGCTGCATGACCACTCTGCTCTCCGCTGAAATCGCCTTTCGGCTTTTCCATCATAAAAATATCGCCGTATTGACAGGGCTTTTGGTTGCCCTATCTCCCAACCTGATTCAACATGAACATTTTATCCTGACCGAAAGCCTGTACACCTTGCTTTTATGCCTGTACGGATACACGTGGTTACGGGTGCATCCCCATTACCAAGACAAGCACATGGTTTTTCTCGGCATTCTTGTGGCCCTGTTGGTCTGGATCAAGCCGGTTGCCCTCGTCATTCCCGGCATGACCTGCCTCATGCTCTGGAAACAGATGCTCCCCAAAATGAGCAGTACCCTCATCCTTTATTGCCTGCCCGTTATTATCGCCTTGACCGCCTGGATAAATATCCAAGGCATGGCTCATGGGCACTGGAGTTACGCCGCTGGCGGCTCACTGAATCAACTGTATAAAGTGGTTGATTTTATCCGTCCCGAAGCCGCAACCACGTCCCCCTTTGCCCAGTTGCTCCTGGAACGCAGGGCCATACAACCCCCGGATAAAACCTATAACGCCGTTAATGACGTGGTGGTGCTTCAAACCATGCAAAACCACCAGCCTTACTGGCAGATCTATCTGAAGGCGGATGAAGCCGCACGGCCCCTGGTCTGGGAAGCCATCTCCACCCAACCGATCCGCTACCTGATGGTAACCTTTCAGGCATTCATCCAACTCCTGCTGACCCCCACCGATTGGGATCCCCGAACCCTATACTGGAATCCGATCTTACTTCTTAGCCTGGTTGGAGCGGGGCTGTGCCTAAGAGGCTCCGATGGCTTTAAAAACCCCCAACTCTGGATTTTGGCCCTGGCCTGGGGGCAGCTATGCTTATACCCTTGGCTGACGGTAGCCGATCCCCGGTACCGGATCCCAATGGAGCCCTTGTTAATCCCCTTCGCAATGTATGGTCTTTTTCAATTGCTCACGTTCCAAGCGCACAAGCGATCCATCCCACCAGAAGGCGAGGCCACCGGCTGACCCTCTTGAGCGGTAACCCACCCCAGCTGAAAAAACCCAGAACTTTTCCCACCGGCTCCCGTCCCCATATGCAGATAGGATATACGGTGACCCTCTGAAGGAGAGCAAGCCATGACCTGTTTTGCGACCCGTTTTGCCCACTTGATATTCAGCAGCCTGCAACACACCTTGTTGGCGTTTACCCGCCTATTTTTTTCCGCCGTGCCGCAACCGGCCCCCATATGGGTACCTGCCAAGGAGCCCGTCCAGCGGTAGTTCTTATTCTTGTTGAGGCATTTCTTTCAGGGCTGTACCTGAACGCAGCCAGAATTTACCCCACATCAGCGGCATCAAGAGAAACAAGGCCAAGACTCCCCAGAAGATCGGCTGATATGGGGCCAGAGTCACGCCGATAAAGACCAACAGGGTATAACGGGCAAAACGCCCCACCGCCATCGCTGACCAGAGCTTCCAGCGCGGATACTGGTATGCGGTTGCCAGAAAACGCATGGGGTCTAGCGGAAACGGCAAGGCATTAAAGCTAAAAATGGCCACCGCCGGATATAGCATAAACAACTGTTGATAATGGGCCGGAATTTTGGCCACCCAATGGGGCCGACGCTCCAGAAAAGGGGCCAAGTATTTCTCCAGCACCATCCACCCCAACACATTCCCCAGGGTCGCCACAATAATAACCCACAAAGGGTCCCCAAACTGGCCCAGCCAGATGACATAGGCTGTGATCGGGAATGGAATGATCCCATGCCCAAGAAAGGTCATGAAAAACAGTATCAGCAAACCCAAACTCATCGGCACCATATACACCTAGGCAATGGTAGCTTGTTTTTGCGGGCGATTTTCGGATTGTTTCTCTTGCTGACGACGCCTAGCCAGGATCATTTCCGCAATGTCTTTATCTGACGGCTTATCCACATCCATGCAGCATTCGGCAAAGGGCATTTCCACAAAGCCACACCGACACCCCACCATTTTAGAGGCCTTTTGGGCAAACTCATGAAGATCCAGACGGCGCAATAAAATCTGGAGCATGGAGATGGGATCCAGGACCTTGATGCTCTTGAGCGGGTTTTTCCGGTTCTCATCAATCATTTCGATAATCCGCTCGTTTTGGTTCAAAAACTTTTGTTTATTCACCAAATAAAGGTTCCCACCGGAATATTCCCCACCACGCACCGGCAAGTAGGTTCGCTGGGTCTGAGGGTAGTGGGCATCAACCAGCTCACGGCTGACCATGGCCACCCCCAGGGTTAAGTCCCGCCGCATGACTTCCTCAATAAAATAATCCACCATCTCCGGGGTCAGCAAAGGGTGATCACCTGAGGCAAATAAGACCCAACCTTTGCCGGGCACCCGCTCCAAAGAGCGAAGAAATGACTGGGCCGCCTTGCTCTCGCTGGGAATCGTCTTAAATGGGACGGGAGCCGCCAGACTTTGAATATCTGGATCGTTAGTGCTGATATAAATTTCCGGGCTATAGCGAGAAGCCGCCAAGGTCTCTAGAACCGATTGCACCATGGGTTTCCCGCCAACAGGCAATAGAACTTTATTATGCAGCCCCGTCCCTTGTAGCAAGGGGTTGGTATTACGCCGGACACCCGTTAAAATAACAGCCTGTAATGCATGCTTCATTGGTTTTTACCCAAGTCCCCGATTTCGCTCACCTGAACTTATCCATCACGATTCCACTGCATCCTATCTATTAATTAAGGATCGCACTTTAAAAAGGGACGATTAATCTTTTAAGTCAATTGTAAAACAAAAACATAAAAATGGCTTGAGCTTCCGATTTTCCTTGGGTTACAATAACAACGTACTGCAAAGATGGCGGGTGTCGCCAAGCGGTTAAGGCCCCGGATTGTGGTTCCGGTATTCGTGGGTTCGAATCCCATCATCCGCCCATCTTTTGCTTTATCAGGGAGAGGTTAGACGTTGACACAGTGGATTTCGGGGCTTTTTAGGCCCATTATGATTTTATGTTTAGCATGCCTGACCTTCTTGCCCGGCTGCTCACACTATCAACCTGCCGGACTCGTTCAGGATTCCAGTCCCATTACCCCGCCATCGAGCCAACCACCCATTCAAACATCTCCAACTGAGGCCAAATCCATCCCACAGCTTCCATCCCTTCAAAGCCCTGCCCAAGCTTCCGAGAAAAGTAAACCGCAGACCCCGGTACAAAGTGCCACCATCCGCGTCCCCAGCGAAGAATAAAGAAGCCAGACTCTCAACCGGGCAAGCCCCCCCTTCAGATTCCCAGATGACGAAACCGCCGGTTTCAGGTATGGTGGACGTAGTGAGCTGGAGTCCGTTTGTTGATGATTTCCTCAGATGAAGCCTACCGACAAGCCGGCGTGGACTTAAAAAGCGCCGACGCTGTGGTCAATATTGCCCGCCAAGCTGCCCAGAAAACCCAGACCGGCCAATTGCTCACCGGTATTGGCGGCTTTAGCGGCGCCTTTGAATTACCCCCCGGCTACCAACACCCTGTCTTGCTGACAGCCTGCGATGGGGTGGGCACCAAGCTAAAACTGGCCTTTGCCTTAAACCGCCATGACACCGTGGGCATTGATCTGGTGGCCATGAGTGTGAATGATATTCTGGTCAATGGCGGCAAACCGCTGGCGTTTCTCGATTACCTAGCCACCGGGAAAATTGACCCTGAGTGCCTGGCTGCCGTGTTAAGTGGTGTAGCCGTAGGTTGCCAGATGGCGGATTGCGCCTTGGCCGGTGGGGAAACCGCTGAAATGCCCGGCTTTTATACTGATAAAGAGTATGATTTAGCCGGGTTTTGCGTCGGGGTGGCTGAGAAAGACCAGCTGTACCCCAAACAAGTACGACCGGACGATCAGCTCATTGGGCTCAGCAGCTCTGGCTTTCACAGCAACGGTTATAGCTTGATTCGAAAAATCCTGGCCGAGCATCCTGAACTGCCTCTGGACAGTACCCCATCAGGCTGGACCCAATCCATTGGCGATGCCTTGCTCGCCCCCACACGGATTTATGTCCGTCCAGTACTGAGGCTGTTACAGGATTTTCCAGAGGCCATCAGCGCGATGGTGCATGTCACAGGCGGCGGGTTTTATGACAACATTCCCCGCGTACTTCCGCCCGACACATCGGCGATGATACAAGCCTCTAGCTGGAACCCACCCCCTGTTGTCTCCTGGCTCCAGGCCCTGGGGAATCTCAGCAATGAGGCCATGTGGCATACTTTTAACTGCGGTATCGGCTTTATATTGGTCGTTCGCCCCACCCAGGTCGATACGGTGCTTCAGGCGTTGAACTCTGGCCAATCAGACTTTACCACCCATCACATTGGGGCGTTGGTTCAAACACCCGAAAAAAAACAGGTGATAATCCAGTGAAGGCCCGCTTATGCATATTATTATCCGGTCGTGGTAGCAATTTTCAGGCCATTCACCAGGCTATTCTCTCTGGTAATCTCAATAACGCCATTATCGGACTTGTGATCTCTAATAAAGCTGATGCGCCAGGGTTACAATACGCCAAAGAACAAGGCCTCCCCGCTCTTTCAATCAGACGAAAAGATTTCCCGGACAACCAGGCATTGGATCAGGCCGTTTTAGATCACCTTAAAACCCACCAGATTGATGTGGTGGTGCTGGCGGGTTATAACCGGATTATTTCCCCGGTGTTGTTGCAGGCTTATCCTCAGCGGATCCTCAACATCCACCCCAGCCTGCTTCCGGCCTATGGGGGACCAGGCATGGTGGGCCATAAGGTGCATGAGGCCGTATTAAGCAACCAGGAACAGCATTCGGGTTGCACTGTCCATATTGTCACGGACGTGGTTGATGGCGGCCCCATCTTGGCCCAAGCCACGGTTCCCGTCTTGCCAAACGACACCCCGGAAAGTTTGGCAGAGCGCGTACTTCTCCAGGAACACCAGCTCTACCCTCAAACCATTCAAGCCTTTATTCAGCGTCTCGTTGCCGCCAATACGGAGAAATCATCGTATGTCTAAATTTTTTTCAGCCCAGCCCATCGCCTGGATCCTATTGTGTTTGCTCTTTGCCAGCAGTGGCTGCTCAGAGAATCTGGTGTACAAAAAGTCGGTCGGTGAGCTAAACCAGCGGGCCCAGACCTTGCTAGCTCAAGGGGATACCCATGGGGCTGTTTCCCGGCTGGAATCAGCTTATGAACTGGACCCCAGTGAAATCACCACCCTGCACAACCTGGCCATTGCCTACCAGGCCGATCGCCAGTATGACAAAGCCCTGAACGCTTACCAGGAATTGCTCAAGCACCCTGAAATTCCCGAAGGCAACGTTCATCGCTCCATGGGAATTGTTTATGAAGAAATGGCCGACGCCGCCCTGACAGAAGTGGACACGGACACCATGAAGCCCGATGAGATTGAGGCGATCACCCAAAAAGCCGTTGGATTGTACCAGCAAGCCATTGTGGAATATCAAACCGCCTTGCCCAACCTGAAGGCCACCGAGGATGTAGACGCCCAGATCAAGGCGTTACAAGAACGGCTGGTTGAATTGGAGAAAAACCCCAACCTGGAACAAGCTGGCTGATCGCTTTACCCCATCGGAACTTCAGAGTATGATAAGTATTTGTCGGCTGGCCTGTCGGGAGTTCCCCCATCCATAGCTGACCTGGCTCTCGTGTATTCCTGTGCAAGGAGGTTCCCCCATGAAACAGCAACTTAAGGCCGCCATTCAACGGCTTCATCAAGGCCGGGTCTTGGTGGTGGGGGACGTGGTGATTGATGAAATGGTGTATGGCAGCACCGATCGTATCTCACGGGAAGCGCCGGTTCTGATTTTAAATCATAAAAATACCAATATCACCTTGGGGGCCGCGGGAAACGCCGCCCATAACATTTCAAAACTGGGGGCCAAGCGCACGACCCTTGCCGGGGTTACGGGAAAAGACTATTATTGTTCGCTGCTGTTGGATGCCTTGCAACGAGACGGGATTGATACCGCAGGTCTGGTGCAGGATGATGACCGCCCCACCAGCACCAAAACCCGCATTTCTGGTATCACCAACCAATCCATTACCCAGCAGATTGTCCGCATTGACCGGGAATCGCGCACGCCGTTAAATGGCCCCAGCGAAGCCCAGCTTTTGGATACCCTCACCACCATTGCCCCTGAGTTTGATGCCCTGTTACTGTCAGATTACGGATTGGGGGTGTTGACCCCAACAGTCATTGCCCACTGCCAGGCCCTGGCCAAGCAACACAATCTGCTGATTACGGTAGATTCCCAACGGGATTTATCGGCCTTTCAAGGGGTCAAAATTATCACCCCCAACCAGCCGGAGGCGGAAAACAACGTGGGTTTTGAGCTGGATTCCCCAGAACTGGTCTTAAAAGCCGGAAAAATGCTGTTATCAAAAACCAATGCCGAGAGTATTCTCATTACCCGAGGCGGGGACGGCATGACGCTGTTTGAGCAATCGGGCATTACCACTCATATTCCCGCCTTCAACCGGAGCGAGGTGTTTGATGTGACCGGGGCCGGAGATACCGTCGTTGGTACGCTCACCCTGGCCTTGGCGACCGGCGCCACCTTAACCGAAGCGACTATTTTAGGCAATTTGGCAGCCAGTATTACCGTGAAACGCTTTGGGGCGGCTACTACCACACCGGTTGAATTATCTGAAGTCCTGGAACAGCTCGATGAGCGGGTTCTGAAAGAAAGCGTTCAACAGGTCTCCATGAACGTATAGAGCCTGACCTTGACAAGAAGATCCCAAACACAGGAAAGGATAGAGAGTCCATGTCTTTCAAATTTCACCCCATTTTTCAACCCATTGACTCCAACGGACGCTTGTTTGGCAAAGTGAATGTCATTGACTTTTCCTTGCTGGCCACCCTGTTTCTGGTGGCCTTGGGCATCATCGCCGTCCAGTCCGGCTGGCACCAGACCTCGGGTCAGGTGGTCAAAGGCGAAACCGATATTCTCTACACCGTGGTGCTGCGTAATGTGCAAACGTTGAAGCCGGATCTGTTTCAACCCGGCCAAAAGTTGTCGATGACCATTCGTAATCAGCCCCGTGGCTCCGTATTGATTACGGATGTCAAGCGAATTCCCCGAAAAATGATCCTGCCCAACCATGCTGGTGGCTATCAAGTAGTAGATGACCCCCTGGATCACCATGGGTATGACTACCAAATTACGGTTCGGGACCATGCGCTGATCACCGCCGATGGCTATGTGACTGAGGGCGTAAAAGTCAAAATCGGCATGAGTATTGAGGTCGAAGGTTTTGATTACCGGATTGCCGGATTGATTGCCAATGTGCAGGAAGCTTCCTAAAGAGGAGCTGATTGGATGAGCTGGTTTACCAACAGCCTAAATCATTCCAGATTGCTGGCGCCCCTGGTGGGTTTGACCCATGTTTCGGCTCATCATATTGACCAGTGGTTTACCCAGGCCCGCACTGGCCAGGGGATACAAAAAATCACACGCGCTTTCGTCCCTCCGCTTGAGCGCCTGGGGCAAACACTCCCGGCCCCACTATTATCCGGCCTGCTGGTTCTGGGTACCCTAGTCTTATTCTGGTTGCTTTCCTGGCAAAGCACCACCGTCATAGGGATCATAACCGGCGTTCTACTCGGTTTTTCCCTGCTGATTGGCATTTTTTCCGGGCTGGCAAGCAAAAGCCGGATCACGGTCGTTGATCTCATCATTCTGGCCTTTTTAGGCTCTGCCCTGCTCTCCACCGCCTTCTCGTCCTATGTTTCCACCAGCCTCATCGGGCTGGCCAAATGGATGACCTTCCTAGCCGGCTATGTCAGTTTCCGGGTTCTGGTCGAAGTGAGCGGTCGACATGGATTAATCATCGCCCTGGTGGCCCTGATGCTCATCGGGTTGGGTCAATCCCTCATCGGTTTTTACCAGTATACCCATCACATTGAGCCACTGGCCACCTGGACAGACCCTACCGTAAACCCGGAACTGAAGTTAACCCGCATTTTTGGCACGTTGCAACCATACAACCCCAACCTGCTCGCTGGATTTTTGATCCCTTGCTTTGCTGCCGCCACCGGATTAAGCCTTTACTGGCTCCGTAAACGCACCTGGCCATTTGCCCTGGTGTGCCTGGCCGCAGGAGGAGCCATCTTGGTAGCGATTGTGCTAACGGGCTCCCGAGGCGGATATTTGGCCTTGGCCGGGATGTTGGCGTTTTTATTCGCGTCCGTTGGCCACTTGCTTTGGCATCAAAGTGAGTTACAGCGTCAAAGATGGCTAAAGGCCCTGTGGCTCATCATTCTTATTGGGGGCGTACTCGCTGTAATGGGTGGGGTGATGAGTTCTCCCAAGATCCAGCACCGGCTTGCCTCGATTTTCGCCATGCGGGAAGACAGCAGCATTTCTTACCGCCTGAATGTCTATCAAAGCGCCACCCGAATGTTTCTGGACAATCCGGTGGTAGGGATTGGCCCCGGCAACAATACGTTTAAGCAGGTGTATGGGCTATACATGGTCCCTGGCTATAACGCGTTGGGGGCCTACAGCGTACCACTGGAAATTGCCGTCGAGCAAGGGGCCATTGGTCTAGTGGTTTTCCTGGTATTACTAGCTGTCTTGAAGTTTCGGACCCTGTTTTTTCTGGACACTTCGGTCGCCTTAACCGATAAATGGCTAGCAATTCTCTTGTTTACCGGTGTTGTGGGATCATTTATTTACGGCTTTTTTGACACCATCTGGTACCGGCCCGCAGTCAACCTGCTATTCTGGTTTCTGGTCGCAGCCTTGGCCTGGCTGAGCGAACAGATGTATCAGGGGAAATGCCCATGAGCGGGAAGCCCGAACTGAGAAAAATTGCCCTGTTAAATTTTGGCGGCATTGGCGATGAAATCTTGTTTTCCCCCGTGATTCGGGAAATTCGCCAAGCCTTTCCCGACGCCCACCTCACCTTGTTTCTGGAAGATCGCAGCAGCGCGATTCGAGATCTCTTGCCCGATGTCAATGAGTTTGTGGAGGTGGATGTCCAAGGCCGATCCCGAGTTCGGCTGTTTTGGAAGATCTCCCGCCTGCTGCGCAAAAAGTACTTTGATGCGGTCATTTCCGCAGGCAGCTCACCGTTTATCCCTGTCATGCTCTGGAGCAGCGGCGTCCCAATTCGGGTCGGGTTCCAGACGGGCCCAAGCAGTCAGGTGTTTCTCACCAGGGAAGCACCCTTGAACCGAACCGTATATGCCGCCGATATGTACTTCACACTGGCCACCACATTTCTTTCTTTCATGCTGAACGAGACGTACACCCCGCCATCACACGTGTATCCGCAGTTGCAAGCACCTCCCGAGGCAGATCAAGCCTGGGCCAAAACCCTGATTCCAGCTGCACCGAAAGACCGGAAAAATCTATTGATCCATCCTGGCGTCAGTCAAATCAGCATCAAAAAAAATATTCTGAAAGGCTGGCCTCCCCAGCACTGGGCGGGCCTCATCCAGCATCTGGCTGTCACCGATCAGGTGTATTTGGTGGGCGGGCCGGATGACGCTGATGTCATCCAAGACATTACCCGACAACTGCCCAATGACTTAACTCATTTCACCAATTTATACGGAAAAACCCGGAACCTTCGGCAACTGGCCGCACTCATACAGCGTGGGGACGCACTCATCAGCGTGGATTCTGCCCCCATGCACCTGGCTGTTGGGTATAAAACCCCCGTCATCAGTATGTTTGGCCCCACCGATGAAAAGAAGCTCTTGCCCCAAGCACCCCAGTTTCATGCGGTCACGCAAGCCGATCTGTCTTGTCGGCCTTGCCTGTGGGAGGTTCGGCAAACCAGTTGTGAGAATCCCGTCTGCCTGGATGTTTCGGTGGCCGCCATGGCCGATGCGGTACATGCCGTACTTACCCGACAAGAACGGGTCTAGCCCGACACATGGTGTTCCCCGGAGTTTCCCATTCTACCCCAGACGCATTTATGGTACCCTCGAAAGATAATTTTCTACAAATAAGGAGATTGCATGATGGGCCAACATCCCACCCCCCCAGTGCCCCTTTCCGAACAGGCGCAAACCCTACCCGATTCCCATTTTGTTGGGGAGGGGTGCTTTG
>CAYLWC010000053.1:0-9996 GCA_964387265.1 uncultured Vampirovibrionales bacterium
AAAAAACTTGTTGCAAATTATTCTCAAATAGGCTAATCTATATATGTCAGTTGAGAATAATTTTCAATTACAAGGCACGCTGCTTCGGAAACCTCCAATACCAGCGGGCCTTTTTTATTTGGCCTCTTTCGGTGTGCAATAGTACAATGGTACTTACACAGCTGTAAGGAGTGGGGGTGTTTGTGTCCACCGAACTGAAACAATACATTCATCAAGCCCTGGAGCGGGGCGGCAGCAAGGACGAAATTCGAACGGTACTGGAGCAAGCGGGCTGGAGCCCGCAGGTTATTCGGAAAATCCTGGAACAGTATACCGGTGTGGACGCCAATGGACTTCCTATCCCCGCGCCTCGCATGCAAGCCCACCAGTTTGCCCGCGACCTGTTTCTGTATCTTCTCATCTTCGTCACTCTTTCTATGATTGCTTTTGCCCTCGGAGGTCTACTTTTTAGCCTGATTGACAAGGTCCTTCCTGACCCCGCTTTTACCAACTACCGTGCCTACCAAGATAGGATTCCCTGGAGTATTGCCCAGCTGGTAATTGCGTTTCCCGTGTTTACCCTGCTTACCCGGCTCATTAACCGGGATATTACGGATCATACCGAAAAACGGGAATCACTATTGCGCAAGCTGATGATCTATCTCATTCTGGCCATTACCGCCGTTGTCAGCCTGGGCGATCTGGTGGCGGTCCTGACCCGGTTTCTGGAAGGGGAACTCACCTTGCGGTATTTCAGCCAGTCCTCAGTGGTCCTGGTCATCTCCCTTCTAATCTTTAGCTACTACCTCTATGAAGTCCGGCAAGATGATCGTGTACTTAAAGAAGCACAGGCCCCAGGCCATGAGTAAGCGGTCGCTCAATTTCCCAACCCTGCTCTGGATTGCCAGCGCCCTGCTGATTCTAGCCAGTATCATTGCTGGGCTGGTTATCACTGGGGGGCCGGGCCACCAACGACAACTAAAGCTGGATGAAAAGCGGACCCAGCGTCTGGAAGCTCTCTATTTTCAGGTGAATACCTACTACCAATCAGAAGGCCAGCTTCCTGATACGTTAGAGCAGATGGCTGCTCGTCCCAGCATGAAAGGCTGGTCCATCAACACCACCGATCCTGTGACCGGAGAACCCTTCACATACCGCCCTTTGAGTGAAAAAACCTATGAACTCTGTGCTCGTTTCGAGCTGGCCAGCCCAAAGGATGGTACCGATCTGGCCGAAAATTACCCTTACGAGCGATCCTGGACGCATCCGGCTGGCCTTTATTGCTTTCAGCTGGAAACCAAAGACGTGGCTCTTAATGGAGCGCGTGCAGGGCATATGTAACCACGCCCCACACATGGGTGTCACTGTCCGCTTTCACCTCAATAGGGGGATATTGGGCATTATCAGCAACTAAAAACAGTTGGCCCTGTTTTTGCCGCAGGCGTTTGACCGTCAGCTCTCCATCGAGTGCCGCAATGACCACTTGGCCGTCTTTGGGCTCCAAGGCCCGATCCACCACCAGGATATCACCTGAGTGAATCCCCGCTGGAACCATTGAATCTCCGGTCGCCCGGACAAAAAACGTCGCCGCTGGATGCTTGACCACATAATGGTGTAAGTTCAGGGCCCCTTCCATCACGTCTTCCGCCGGGGAAGGGAATCCGGCTGGCACCGGTGTTAAAAACAGCGGACAACACGTTTCCACCTGCTGCATGATCAGGCTCCTGAGGTTCACCACACGTTATAACCCAATCATACGAAAATTTATTCGAGTACACAAGCCTTGGCTTGTCTGACTAAAATCCGCTTATATAGACCGTGTGCTGGCGGTTTTCACCTCTTCCAAAGGGGTGGGTAGAGGGGATACGGGTTCTATCCTGGCTCGCTCTTGCCGCACCTGAAGCAAGCAGCCATAGGCCGCTGTCAACAATCCCGCCTCCGCCAGAATTTTGGTCAGCTCCTCAAAAGCATTCAACCATTTCCAATGAATCTCTTGAAATGTAACCCCTGAAAATAGGGAAGGCAGAACATCTTGTCAGTTGATCATCGCATCAAAGCCGGTATTAAAAATAAACAAACTTACACCAAGGGCCAAGTACGGCCACCAGGCTCGGTATGCCCACAGTTCTTCCCGGTACCGGATAAAGAAGCCCAGGCCAATGAGCCCATAGGTGACAATCACCAGGTCATCCAAGCGATCGGTCCAGTTGTTTTCCTGAATCCCCAAGGCCAGGTGAATCCACTTGTCCATGTTTTCATGGACCTGGGCTAAATCATCAATGGCCAAGAAGACAAAGCCCACCGCCATCATCAGCCAGATGGTCGATGAAGCCTTCAGGGACCAGGGTTTTTGCTTTTTTTGCCAGTAAATCCATCCCAAGAATAGCCCAGTCCCAATCAATTGAGCCGCAGATAACCAGGTAATAAACTTGCCTTCCCCCATATAACTGGCCGGGGTTTCCCCAATGACCACCGCAATCCCCCAAAGCAGGAGATCTATACATAGCACAATAAACAAAAACCAGGGGGCGGAAATCATTTTTAGCACAGCTTCTTTTTTGGCGTGTTTTCAGACAATTGCTTCGTTGAGCTACTACTTTAATCAAAAAAAAGCCAAAGCACCAGCCGAAACCTTAAGAAGAAAAGCAATAACAAGAAAAGCAAGGCAAAGCCCCCAAGAGGCCGTTATATGGGCACCCTCGAGGGCTTGTTTTTCAGATAACCGTTGCCCTAGCTGCTTAGACTGGGTGCTACCTGATAGGCGTGACCCTCCAGAACCACCAGGACTGATTGCCCCAGACTAAAATATGGGGCCAGTTCCGGCTTACGCAAGAGCAAATCAAAATAAGCATCCGTCCCAAACGTGACGGTCGATGGCTTGCCATGCTGCTTGGCGTCATAGACCGTATCAGTCCAGACACCCTCGGGGGACAGAACAAAGGTTTTATCTCCCACGGCCTGGATACCCACCACGGCAGAGCCTGCCGTGGCCTCCTGCACCTGATCCATCGACGCCTGGGCCTTGAGTTGCTGGAGCTTTTTTTCCAGCTGCACGGCAGACTGTCCACGGTTAGCCGCCATGGCCCCCGCTGGCATGGCGGATCCATTGGCGCCGCCTATCGTCGCCATCGGTCTAAAACGGGGAGGCGCAGCCGGGGCAGATGACAGGTATTCTGGCTCTAAGGCCAGGAAGGAGGTGTACGGCGTAATAATCCCATACTGCTTGCTGAGATCCACCACTTCTTCTTTCAGCTCGGCGTTTTCCCCATGGAGGCGGATGTTTTCCAGCAGGTACGCAATCCGCCGCCCGGCCCACAGACGGGGCAGATGGCTATGGGCGGTGATAACCTCCTCTTCCCAGCGAATGGGATAACTAAAGGACTTGGATTCTCCACCCACAAAACCGGTCAACGTAATTTTTCCGCTCCCACCCCCGGTGTAGCGACCCAGCAACACCACCTCGGATCCGGCAAAGAGATCGCCCATCTCTTGTGGATACAAGCGGGTCGCTTGAATCCCGTCAAAGACCAGCTTCACATCAGTCAGCACCGGCGCCTCAATTTTCTGGTAAAAGCTGGTCAAGGCCAGTTCCAGGTTCTCGTTGGGCTCCACGTAAGTGGTGCTCCCATGATTGCTTTCCGCCAGCTTCCCTAGCAGTTGGGTATTGAGGTGATAACCCACCCCAAAGTTAAAGAGTTTGGCGTTGCGATCATTGGCTTCTTTAGCCACTTTGACCAGTCCCTCGGTATCGGTGATCCCAACCGTAGGCTCCCCATCGGTCAGGAAGATCACATAACCGGGGCGGTTTTGGGTGGCCTTGGGCAGCTGCGACAGAGATTGCTTGAGCGCCGCCTCAATGTTGGTGCTGCCGCTGGCATACAAATCATCCACATAGTCCAAGGCGGCCTTCTTATTGTCTGCCGTGGCGCTCACCAGCTCGCTTTTAAAGCTTGAAACATCCGTATTAAACTGTACCACGTTAAAGGTATCCCCAGGCCGAAGCTGGTTGATGATATAGCGCAGGGCTTCTTTGGCCTGAACAATCTTCTGCCCCCCCATACTACCGGAGGTATCAATGACCAGGGCCAGATCTTTAGGCACGATCTCTTTTTTAGCCAGGTCTGCCGGAGGGCGAACGGTCAGCAGAAAGTACCCATCCCCATCAGCCGTTTTCTTATACTGCAAACTGTTGATGGAAATTTCCCGGTTGTCCTGGCTCAGGTACAAGACAAAACTTTTCTCCTGGGGAGCTTTGTCCAGCTTTAGGCTAATCAGCGCTTCCCTATCTCCCTTTCGGTCAATATCCGGGCTATGACTGGGAGAATACACCGTTTTCAGCGGTTGGGACGTTTTTACTTTCGCTTGTAACGCCACTTCTTTAATGGGCATGGCCCGCCCGGTTTGCAAACCAAAAGGGTATTGATACTTCACCATGCCCCCATCCTGCCGGAGCAGTTGAGTGTAGCTGAGCTGCACTTTCTTTTCCTCATGGGCAAAAATCGGGGCGATAGACGCCTGAACGGTTTTTTGATCCACATACTCCAATAAGCCCGGATCAATGAGTTTTCGAACAATACGGTAGTATTTTTTCCGGGCCTCGTCTTTATCCAGAATTTTCCCTTCCACCGCTTCCCCATTAATGGTGAGCGTAAAGCTGGAAAAATGCGCATCTTCCGGTAAAGGGTATAGATAGCTGGCTTCCAGCGTCCGGTTGGTGTTATTGACAAACACCTGCTCAATGGTAGTGGTGGCCACGTTATCTTTAATGGACACATTCACATCGTACTTTTTCAGGCTGATTGGGCTGGCTACCTCCGGCGGGGCGATGATCCGCCCCGGCATGACGATAATTTCATGGATGGGCGTCGGCAGGGGTTTTGGCGGGAGAGGCCGTATCGGTTTTTCCTGTGCAAAGGCTTGAGAAAGACCCAATCCAGCCAACATCAATACGCCAAAGGCCAGTAAAAACAAAAAACCAGCTAACAGCCACCGGGACAGTCTTTGCTTCATCAAAGAACTCGCTTTCTAAAATTCAATTGTGTACAAGCTCAACCATTATCATTCATGATGGGGATGGCTCGCTTTTGTTCCAGCCCCTTCTCAAGGGGAAACTCAACACAACGGCCTGCCTGTTTTTCACCCATCTTTTTGTAGAAATACACTGAATCAACCGACCTCAATGGCCCACTGGCACTGTTACATTTCGTAAAAAAATGACATTTCCGCCGTTTGAGGGCCGTTTCCTCAATACAGTCATGTCCCTCCAACCCAACAGAAAGCGCTTGTCTCATGAGTTTACTCTCGCCCATTACACCACACTCTACCAGTCAAACCACATCCTCCATCAGTAAAAAAGCCAGGGCCGAATCATCTCTTCAGTTTTCAGGCAGGCACATCGCCTCCGCTCCCACTGTTCCAGTGACCCCTCAGACACGCTCCGGACTTTTGAAGCGGTTTTCCCTCTGGCTCTCCCACCTGATCCATCAGATTGCGGACACCCTCAAAAAGCTGTTTCCGCCCACCTCAAAAACAGCCTCACAAGCTAACCACCCGCCAGAAGAAGCTAGGATAGAAAAAAACGCTGAGGCGTTGGACGCAGACGAGGACGATGCGTTAGACGATGAATCAGAAATGGATGAGTCAGAAATAGTTGAATTCCCGGATTTGTCCCTGATGGCCGGGGAAGCGGCCAATCCATATCAGAATCTGCGCCCCGAAGCCTACCAAAAGTTTCAAAATATCCTGAACCGCTCTATTCTACGAAACGCCATTCTCACCGGGGATGCTCCGTTGCGATACGGCTTTCTGGCCAAACTGGCGGATGAACGGCCTGTATTCACCCTAAATGCCAGTCAGTTCTTTGATCTGGTGGATGAAACCGGCCTGAGCGAAAGTGTGCTACTCACCCAACTGATGGTCGAGGCCAATCTCCAGAAAGGCGCTAAAGATCCGCTGAGCCGTCCGACGGTATTTGTGCTGAATGAGCCGGACTTTATCCAGACCCAACGGTTTCTCCATGCCAGCAAACGGATTCTCCAGGAGAATCCCGGACTACAGCTGCTCATCAACACCCCGGAACACGAATTAAACGTGGATCCAGAGTCATCCCTTGCTTACATGCTGGATGGCCCTGTGTATGATGTGAAAAACACCCCAACCCCCCTGGGGCTGTATGAAACTCTTAAGGTACCGGGGTTGAATAAGCAAGAATGGCAAACGCTCTTTAATAAAGAACCTTACCTGAAACACACCCTGGATCTCTGGAACCTGAAGCTAGATAAAGGCGCGCTAGATGCACTTTGCCACTCCCTCCCTGAAAACCCCGCCTTTCATGATCTGGTCCTCCAGCTCAACACCCTGGGGGAACACTTTAACCCGAAACGCACCCAAACCAAAAAACTGAACAAGCGGGATATAGAAAGCTTCCTCCAACACCAGAGCAAAACCCAGGTCAGCCAAAACAAACTGACCTCACCTGACAGCCTGGTCAAGCTCCTGGATCCCGCTGAAATTGATGATACTTTTGAGAACGTCATCGGGCTGGATGAAGCCAAAGGCCTGTTAAAGCAGCATTTAGACCGGCTGAAATACCCCAACTACTACAACAAGCTGTATGCCCAGGACCCGGATGGCAAACAAGACTCCCTGCTGTTGCATGGTCCCCCTGGCGTCGGGAAAACCATGTTGGGACGCGCGGCGGCCAAGGAACTGGAGGCTCCCTTTTTATATGTCAACGCCTCGGAGTTCGTGCGCAAGTACGTTGGAGAAGGGGCAGAAAACGTCGAGAAGCTGGAACAGGCCATTGATAAGATTCCCAGCAACCGGGTAATCGTCTTTATTGATGAATTAGATAGCCTGGGCATGCGGGTGGCCTCCAGTGAAGCTGGTACGCAACAATACAACAACACCATCAACCAGCTGCTGGCATTAATGGATGGCATTAAGAAGCGTCAAAAGCAGGTGTTGTTTATGGCAGCGACCAATTTCCCGGAAAATATCGACCCGGCCCTGCTGGAGCGCTTTAACAAGCCAGTCCAGGTCAAGCTCCCGACCCCCCAAGAGCGCCAGGCGCAGTTAGAGCAGCACCTGCAGCAAAAAGGACTCCGCCCCACCCAGCCGTTGAACTGGGAACAGATCCTCAAAGTCACCGATGGCATGAGTGGTCGGGCGTTGCGCAGCATCATGATCAACCTGAAACAGACGCTGGACCTGCAAACTCCCGCAGATACCAAGGCGCAGCTTGAGAAGGATCCCAAAGCGCTGGATACGTACCAGCCTGCCTTTACCCAGCAGCAATTGCTCGAGGCCGTGGAAACCTACAAAAAGCGGCCGGATAAAAAGCTGACCAAGACCATGGGCTTTCAGACTTAGGGGCTTTCAGACTTAGGCTGACTGGCGGTACGCACCCTCTTCCAGCAGAAAATCCAGGATATCCTCATCGGACTGATGTTGTCTGAGCCGGGAGATTTCCTGCGCTCGGGCTTCCTGTTCCCAGAGCAGCCTGCTGATCAGGCGCTGGATGAAACGAATCATCTGCACATCCTCTTATATAATTGCGTTGGATCCACTCACTCGCACACGACCCAACAAAAAGGGGGATAGATACTCTCTACGTTGACTCTCCAATTAATGGACACTCTCCAAAATCCAGCCCAATACACCTACCGGGTGGACAAGGATAGTAATAGATCTCTTTCCTCATACAAAACATGGGAGAATCCACAGGTTCAACCCCCTGGATGCTCACCTCATAGCGTCTCCCCTCTATATTCCCGATTTCTGAGCACTCTAAACCTGTTTTTTGGAAATGTCTGAAATCACCGGCCATTCTGGGTTTTAACATCATGGGTTTTAAACGGAGAGCAACCCAAAACGCTTGAGTTTTAGGTCTCAGGCATGCTCTGTTTTATCCGTGGCTGATCTGTCATTTCGAGGGCGAGCCTGTCTGTGCTAGCATAGGCAGCGTGGCAGGATCCAAAAGGAGTCAGGTATTGATGGGCTATTTTGCGTTGTTATATGGCATTCTCACCATTGTCGGGGGGCTGATTGGATATTTAAAATCCGGCAGTACCGTGTCCCTGATAGCTGGAGGATCTTCAGGCGTGCTGATTCTGATTAGCGCCATGGCCTACCTAAAGCAGAAACCGGTCGGGTTCTACGGGTTAGTCGCATTATCCGCTGTTTTGTTGCTGTTCTTTGGCTACCGCTTAATGAATGGAGCCGCCTTTATGCCTGCGGGCCTGATGGTGATTTTAAGCACAATTACGCTTATTGGCGTGTTAATCCAGTCAAAGCGAAGCCAAATCCCCAAGGTGTAATTCATGCGACCTCTCAGTTTCCCAATCAGTTTCCCAGAGATTCAAACACGACCTCCGGCTTTATTTCGTGGCCGGAAAACCACCGCCACTCCAGCCCTTGAAATTCACCCGTTGGAACGTCAAACCTCCGATGCCATTGTGAAGGCCGTTCGTCTGTACAGCCAGACCTACACCCACTCAACGCACCCAGATAAACAACGGTTGGAAACAGAGTTTGTGGACGCCATTCACCGGATGCAACAGGCCTTTCCCGCGATCCGGTTTTATCACACGCTCAATGAAGAGTACCGCCTGAAGCAGCCCCAACCGGGAGCGCCCATGACCTCAGAGCAAAAATTAAAAGAATTAACACGCTGGACCCGCACCTTTAAGCAACAAACCCTGCCTCATCTCACGCCCAAGCAGCGGCCTATTCTGGACTCCTTGCTGCAAGCCTGGGAGCATACCTTGCAGTTAACCCGGCTCTATCCCAACCAGCACTGTTACGATGAATTCGTCACAGGCCTGGCGCAAACGTATCAGATCATTCGCCAATTGGGTTAACCATCACAACGCCGCCGCCCCAGGTGAAAGCGGTGGTATTGAAACAGGCACTCCTGCAACACATTCAGCCGGTGGGTCAGGATGATTTTTTCCGGGGGATCCCCTCTCAGCACGCTCAGCCGCTCTTCCGCGCGCTGAATCTCATGCTTAATCCAATTGGGGAAACTCATACCACACCAACATTACTCATATATAAATAAAAACATGCCGCTACTCCAATTTGCATGCGGGCAGGTTTTTCTTACCAGGGCGAGGCGCCCAGATCCCGGTTGGACTCAAAGGCGGCTTGGGCCATGGGGTCGGGTTCCACTTTGGGCAATGAGAACTCTTTGGTTAACACTGGCTCAGCCTTGGGCTCTGTTTTGGTGGGGAGATAGCCTTTGACGATCACCACCCCCTTGGCGTCATCCGCGCTGAACACCAACTGGTAATCTTCCGAATCGGCCAGCGGCTTCTCGGGTTTCAGAATCACCCCTTTGGGCAGAAGCGGCGGGCCACCAGGCCCCAGGTTGGTGCCTTCGGGTACCTCAAGCCCCCCTTCCTGAGGCGGGATTTCCGCAGCTCCTAACGGAGAGAACATAAAACGCACGTATTCAGACGGTGTCCCCTCAGGATAAGCCGCATAAAACATGGACTGCTTCATTTGATTGGGAGAGAGCATTCTCCCCACGGTTTTCACCCCACGCTGTAATTCTTGGGGGGCGGAAGAGCCACCACAGGCGGCTAAAAGCACCAGCGCAAAAACCATAGAAAAACTCAAAACCGCCTGAAAAACTCGCATCGTTTGAAAAATTTTCATCCCACACACCCCTCACTCACAACATCATGCTCACTATTATAAAGGACTTTCAGGCTTTGATAGAAAGAAAACTAATATTAACCACCCCATTCACCATGGGTCTATTCAGCTGGTTATGTTTCTGACTGACCCCATGAAGGAACTGAGAGATGCCACCAGAGAGGGCATCCAATCCATTATACAGATACGTTTTCAAGGTACTGCCCTTATTATACCTAACTCTTCGCCCGAGGGCATCATAGGTGAATTGAGCGGATAACTCTGTTGTCTGAAAATTCACCGTTTTCAGACAACCGTTTTCGGGCAAGAAAAAACTACCCCGTGAGAGACTCGAACTCCCGACCTCTTGGTTCGAAG
>CAYLWC010000054.1:0-9874 GCA_964387265.1 uncultured Vampirovibrionales bacterium
CGCCGGAGTACTTGCAACGGCAAAGAGCGCAAATGGACAGTTGGATCCAACAGCGCCAGCAACTGGGAGAGCATCTGGTGATTGTCGGTGATCTCAACTCAACGCCGTGGTCTTACCAGTTTAAAAACCTGATCCAAAAAGCCGATCTGCAAGATACGCAGTATGGGTTTGGCTTGCAGCCATCCTGGCCTTCTATTCTCCCGGTATTGTACATACCGATTGATCATGTATTGACCAGCAAGAGTCTAATCACACTCCAGCGGGAGACTGGGCCGTTTATCGGTTCGGATCATTTACCGCTTTATGTCGAAATCGGCTTACCTGAACCAACCCCCGTTAGTGTCACTACATGGCAAGGAAAGTCTCAACTTCCGGTACAACTGGAAGGCTGATACAATACCCAATGTGACTTCATTGGGCAAGAAGGGTATGACAGGAGAGGTATAAAATGACAAACAAGCAAAAATGGCTGATGGGTTGTGGGGGCTGTCTGGTTGTATTGGTACTCCTTGCCATTGTTATCGGCATCGGGCTGATGTTGGGGATCAATCAGTTTAAACAGGGTAGCGATGAGACCACCCAGGCTATTTTTGGCGATAACCCACCCGCAGGGTATACCACTATCGGCATTCCCAAAGGCTTGCTTCAGGATAAGGCCCAAATCGTCTTCATGCTGAACCCAAATACGCAAAACCTCGTTTTTGTCTTTGCCATACCCACCTCCAAGCAACCCATCTTCAATACCTCCAGCCCGCAGGCCATGGAAAAGTCCCTGAACCAATTTCTGGAAGAAAATGTCGATGAAGCCACCCAACAGAGTTCGGGTATCAACCTGCAGGATTTACAAATAGAAAAAGTGCAAAACACAAAGCTTCCCAATGGAAAAACCTTTCCCACGGCTTATGTCAGAATCCATGATCAAAATAAAAACACATACACTCCCTGTGTTTTCGGCCTCTTACAAGAAGAAAGCCAGGTTGTCGCCATACTGGCCAGTAACCCGGCAACAACATCAGAAGTCTCAGAAACGGACTTTTCCATGGATTATGAGACCTTAACAGCGGAATTAAAGAATATTATCATGTCTACAACCTTGGAATCCAGACTGATTACTAAATAGAACCAGCATAAACTCCGCATTAATCCAGGGATTCACTTTTGCCATCCATATTTTATCAACAATAGCACTGTCAATCCGGGCGTCTAAAGAAAAAGTGGACTGAGCCGAAAAATAGTATAATGGTTCTGGTGGTGCGATGGGTAAAAGAATGAGAGCGTTAGAAACAGGGAGCAAGCTCAACCATGCAATGATTCATGCCTCACAAGGCTCGGTGATGCTGCTGGTAATTTCGTTTATCATCATCCTGACCTTTCAACTGGTGGTTATTGGCCTGCTGATGACTCGAGGACTCCCGGAAGAGGGGATATTATCCAGCAAAAACATCTCCGCCCGAAGAGCCACCGAAATCGCTATCGCCCGCCTGGTCGATAATCTCTACCTTTACCTTCAGGATAACGACGCCGTGGACGCTGAAACCGCCTTTGCCAAAAACGGGACCGACGACCTGGAGCCGCAGACGCTCAAAATTACCAACCCCGCCAATGGTTCCTTAGTGAACACAGATCCAGCCATTACCATCAGCGCCTGGGTACAAGAGCGCCGGGGCTTTTATTATCAGATTGCCGGACGGGCCCAAACCGGGGGCATTGACCTGGTCAGCCACCAATGGGTGTACCTCAATCCGTGTCCGGCCAATGCCGGGGGGGAAGGCAATGTTTTATCCACGATCCTACCCGCCGTACTCGGAGGGCCGGGCTGGTATTCAACGAAAGTTTCCCCTATTGACGGGCGAGTCTATTTTGGGACAAACAATTCTGGCACCAGCGACAGATTCTTTAGCTGGGATCCGGCCACAAACCAACTTTCTACCTTGCTTACTGGGATAGATGCACCTGGATACTCTGACTCAGTGGCTGTTTCTCCCGTTGATGGAAGGGTCTATTTTGGCCAACGTGCTAACCCTGGGAATGTCTTCACCTGGGATCCCAGCACAAAGCAGCTTTCTACCATCCTCCCCGCCGGAGTTGGAAACCCTGGATCGTTTACTAACGTGATAGGAGCTGGCCCGGATGGACGCGTCTTCTTTAGCGGTGACAAAACAGGGGGTGTCGGCAATGTCTGGACCTGGAGTCCCACCAGCAAAAGGCTTTCCACTATTCTTCCGTCCAATGTACCGAATGGCATATATGACAGCATGATGGTTTCTCCCACGGAAAGCCGCGTGTATTTCGGCAATGGATCAAGCGCACCCGACAGCGGCTTCTGGACGTGGTACAACAACGTCTTGGTCACCATTGTTAGTCCCTGTTGCGAGAGCATAGGGAGTAACTCAATGGCCGTTTCTCCTGTCGATGGCAGGGTGTATTTTGGGGAGTCGGCGAACAAAGGCGGTTTTTGGACTTGGAAAAGCGGTGTGTTAACAACCATAGTGAGCCCAGGCTCTGGGAGCGCCTCATTTTACGGCCAACCTACGGCGGTTTCCCCGATAGATGGTCGAGTCTACTTTGGAGGCACCTCTGGCACCAGCCCCAAATTCCAGACCTGGCATGCTGGACGGTTATCAGTGATTCTGGATACCGTCGTGGGTGATGAAAGCATTGCGGTTTCTCCAGAGGATGGGCGGGTCTTTTTCGGGGACGGTCAGTCATCCGGCAAGTTTTGGACCTGGAAGGATAACGGGACCGGGGCGGGTATCCTTTCCACCATCCTGACAAGCTACAAAAGGCCAGGCGATGGCGCTATGGCATTTTCTCCGGTGGATGGTCGCCTCTTTTTCGGGGCATTCACCCACCCAGATGCCGGCCAGTTTTTCTCCTGGCATGAAAGTACCGGACTCTCATCCCTTTTACCAGCCGGACTGCCTACAACTGGCTATCACTCTACTCATGTCAGCACTGAGGGGCGGGTCTACTTTGGCAACCACATCAGCAGCCCCTCCGGCTTCTTCACCTGGGATGGAGCAACCGGGCTGTCTACGCTGCATTTTGGGCTATCTAACGCCGGGGTCGACGCGAGCGCTGTCTCTCCCATCGATGGCCGTGTTTACTGGAGCTCAGGAGCGGGTATCAATACGAACATCTGGACCTGGACGCCAGGGGGCGGGACGTGTCAACGAAATTACTAGCTTCCACAAAATGCCCTGTTTGGTTGATAATGATTCTAACCAATCTCACTTCCATTTGACCTTTATAGAGAATTCACGTTTAAGCCGATAATAAAACACGCCGTAGGAATCGTGTGAAAAGCATGCTCAAGCCCCTTAAAATTGGCCATGCTCCCCCTGCCTCACAAGGCTCAGTAATGCTGCTGGTAATTTCGTTTATCATCATTCTGACCTTTCAACTGGTGGTTATTGGCCTGCTGATGGCCCGAGGACTCCCGGAAGAAGGGATTTTATCCAGCAAAAACATCTCGGCGCGAAGAGCCACCGAAATCGCCATCGCCCGTCTGGTCGATAACCTCTACATTTACCTTCAAAATAATGACGCCGCAGACGCCGAAACCGCCTTTGCCAAAAACGGGACCGACGACCTGGAGCCGCAGACGCTCAAAATTACCAACCCCGCCAATGGTTCCTTAGTGAACACAGATCCAGCCATTACCATCAGCGCCTGGGTACAAGAGCGCCGGGGCTTTTATTATCAGATTGCCGGACGGGCCCAAACCGGAGGCATTGACTTAATCAGTCGCCGGTGGGTGTACCTCAATCCGTGTCCCGCCAACGCCGGTGGGGAAGGCAATATTTTATCCACCATTCTGCCCAGTACAAGAAGAAACCCAGGACGGGATTCGGTAGGAGTTTCTCCCATAGACGGGCGGGTTTACTTTGCCCAGGATAACGGCGGCAGCAGTGGAAATATCTATAGCTGGCTGCCTACCACCAATGTGCTATCCACCTTGCTTTCATCAGGTGTCGACGATCCAGGTGACTACTCCGTCGCTATCTCCCCAGTGGATGGACGGGTGTATTTCGGACAAGAAGACGCCCCTGGAAACGTCTACAGCTGGGACCCCACCACTCGACGCCTTTCCACCATCCTTCCCTCAGGCGTAGAACAGCCAGGCTGGCGCTCTATAGATGTTGGCCCAGACGGGCGGGTTTTCTTCGGCTCCAATGAACCCACGGCTGTTGCCAACGTCTGGACCTGGGATCCTACCACCCGAAGGCTTTCCACCATCCTTCCCTCAGGCATTATTGAAGCCGGAGAATATGGATTAAAAGCCTCACCCATTGAAAGCCGGGTCTATTTCGGAAACAACGCCAACTCACCCAACAGCGGCTTCTGGACGTGGTTCAACGGCACCCTGGTTACGATTATTTCTCCCTGTTGCGAAGACATTGGATACAACACAACCATCGTTTCCCCGGTAGACGGGCGGGTTTATTTCGGGCAGGCGGCAAGCAACGCAGGGGTCTGGACCTGGAAAAGCGGCGTGCTGACCACCATTATCAAACCTGGGGATGGTGTTTCAAACATGGGGGATGAATCTTTCGGCGTTTCTCCCATTGACGGGCGGGTTTATTTTGGAGCCAAATCCAGTGGTTCCAGAGTCTGGACCTGGCATGCAGGAAAGCTTTCAACGCTGCTGCCTCAGCAGGAAGGTGGCGCCGGGGTAAAAGCCATGGCTGTTTCCCCGTATGACGGCCGGGTCTTCTTTGGACAGGGAACAGAGAACCCGGGAAGCTTATGGACTTGGAAAGATAATGGAACAGGCGCCGGGGTACTTTCAACCATTTTAAAAAATTATCCAATGCCCGGTGCTCTCTCTATGGCAGTCTCTCCGGAAGATGGACGCCTGTTCTTTGGGGCGTCCACCTATCCCTCAACAGGTCAATTTTTCTCCTGGCACCCCAATACTGGACTTTCCTCCCTATTGCCTTCCGAGGTCTATTCACCAGGATGGTATTCCACTGCCATCACCCAGGATGGCCGGGTTTACTTTGGCTATAACTACAACCCATCCAGCTTCTTTACCTGGCATGGAGATACCGGCTTATCGACACTAGTTACTGGCATACCCAATGCTGGAAGTTCCGCAGTTGGGGTATCTCCTATTGACGGGCGGGTTTATTGGGGCAGTGGCACCGGCTCATATGATACTTACTTCTGGACCTGGAAACCAGGAGGCGGAGCGTGTCAGAGAAATTACTAGCTTTCACATAATTAACTTCCTCCACTATAATTAACTTTCATTGAATAAGAATTTTGTTGATAATAATTCCAGTGGTTCCATCCGCATTTCCCCTAAAAAAATATTATTTTAAGCCGATAATAAAATACGCCGTAGGAATCGTGTGAAAAGCATGCTCAAGCCCCTTAAAATCGGCCATGCTCCCCCTGCCTCACAAGGCTCAGTGATGCTGCTGGTAATTTCGTTTATCATCATTCTGACCTTTCAACTGGTGGTTATTGGCCTGCTGATGGCCCGAGGACTCCCGGAAGAAGGGATTTTATCCAGCAAAAACATCTCGGCGCGAAGAGCCACCGAAATCGCCATCGCCCGTCTGGTCGATAACCTCTACATTTACCTTCAAAATAATGACGCCGCAGACGCCGAAACCGCCTTTGCCAAAAACGGGACCGACGACCTGGAGCCGCAGACGCTCAAAATTACCAACCCCGCCAATGGTTCCTTAGTGAACACAGATCCAGCCATTACCATCAGCGCCTGGGTACAAGAGCGCCGGGGCTTTTATTATCAGATTGCCGGACGGGCCCAAACCGGGGGCATTGACCTGGTCAGCCACCAATGGGTGTACCTCAATCCGTGTCCGGCCAATGCCGGGGGGGAAGGCAATGTTTTATCCACGATCCTACCCGCCGTACTCGGAGGGCCGGGCTGGTATTCAACGAAAGTTTCCCCTATTGACGGGCGAGTCTATTTTGGGACAAACAATTCTGGCACCAGCGACAGATTCTTTAGCTGGGATCCGGCCACAAACCAACTTTCTACCTTGCTTACTGGGATAGATGCACCTGGATACTCTGACTCAGTGGCTGTTTCTCCCGTTGATGGAAGGGTCTATTTTGGCCAACGTGCTAACCCTGGGAATGTCTTCACCTGGGATCCCAGCACAAAGCAGCTTTCTACCATCCTCCCCGCCGGAGTTGGAAACCCTGGATCGTTTACTAACGTGATAGGAGCTGGCCCGGATGGACGCGTCTTCTTTAGCGGTGACAAAACAGGGGGTGTCGGCAATGTCTGGACCTGGAGTCCCACCAGCAAAAGGCTTTCCACTATTCTTCCGTCCAATGTACCGAATGGCATATATGACAGCATGATGGTTTCTCCCACGGAAAGCCGCGTGTATTTCGGCAATGGATCAAGCGCACCCGACAGCGGCTTCTGGACGTGGTACAACAACGTCTTGGTCACCATTGTTAGTCCCTGTTGCGAGAGCATAGGGAGTAACTCAATGGCCGTTTCTCCTGTCGATGGCAGGGTGTATTTTGGGGAGTCGGCGAACAAAGGCGGTTTTTGGACTTGGAAAAGCGGTGTGTTAACAACCATAGTGAGCCCAGGCTCTGGGAGCGCCTCATTTTACGGCCAACCTACGGCGGTTTCCCCGATAGATGGTCGAGTCTACTTTGGAGGCACCTCTGGCACCAGCCCCAAATTCCAGACCTGGCATGCTGGACGGTTATCAGTGATTCTGGATACCGTCGTGGGTGATGAAAGCATTGCGGTTTCTCCAGAGGATGGGCGGGTCTTTTTCGGGGACGGTCAGTCATCCGGCAAGTTTTGGACCTGGAAGGATAACGGGACCGGGGCGGGTATCCTTTCCACCATCCTGACAAGCTACAAAAGGCCAGGCGATGGCGCTATGGCATTTTCTCCGGTGGATGGTCGCCTCTTTTTCGGGGCATTCACCCACCCAGATGCCGGCCAGTTTTTCTCCTGGCATGAAAGTACCGGACTCTCATCCCTTTTACCAGCCGGACTGCCTACAACTGGCTATCACTCTACTCATGTCAGCACTGAGGGGCGGGTCTACTTTGGCAACCACATCAGCAGCCCCTCCGGCTTCTTCACCTGGGATGGAGCAACCGGGCTGTCTACGCTGCATTTTGGGCTATCTAACGCCGGGGTCGACGCGAGCGCTGTCTCTCCCATCGATGGCCGTGTTTACTGGAGCTCAGGAGCGGGTATCAATACGAACATCTGGACCTGGACGCCAGGGGGCGGGACGTGTCAACGAAATTACTAGCTTCCACAAAATGCCCTGTTTGGTTGATAATGATTCTAACCAATCTCACTTCCATTTGACCTTTATAGAGAATTCACGTTTAAGCCGATAATAAAACACGCCGTAGGAATCGTGTGAAAAGCATGCTCAAGCCCCTTAAAATTGGCCATGCTCCCCCTGCCTCACAAGGCTCAGTAATGCTGCTGGTAATTTCGTTTATCATCATTCTGACCTTTCAACTGGTGGTTATTGGCCTGCTGATGGCCCGAGGACTCCCGGAAGAAGGGATTTTATCCAGCAAAAACATCTCGGCGCGAAGAGCCACCGAAATCGCCATCGCCCGTCTGGTCGATAACCTCTACATTTACCTTCAAAATAATGACGCCGCAGACGCCGAAACCGCCTTTGCCAAAAACGGGACCGACGACCTGGAGCCGCAGACGCTCAAAATTACCAACCCCGCCAATGGTTCCTTAGTGAACACAGATCCAGCCATTACCATCAGCGCCTGGGTACAAGAGCGCCGGGGCTTTTATTATCAGATTGCCGGACGGGCCCAAACCGGAGGCATTGACTTAATCAGTCGCCGGTGGGTGTACCTCAATCCGTGTCCCGCCAACGCCGGTGGGGAAGGCAATATTTTATCCACCATTCTGCCCAGTACAAGAAGAAACCCAGGACGGGATTCGGTAGGAGTTTCTCCCATAGACGGGCGGGTTTACTTTGCCCAGGATAACGGCGGCAGCAGTGGAAATATCTATAGCTGGCTGCCTACCACCAATGTGCTATCCACCTTGCTTTCATCAGGTGTCGACGATCCAGGTGACTACTCCGTCGCTATCTCCCCAGTGGATGGACGGGTGTATTTCGGACAAGAAGACGCCCCTGGAAACGTCTACAGCTGGGACCCCACCACTCGACGCCTTTCCACCATCCTTCCCTCAGGCGTAGAACAGCCAGGCTGGCGCTCTATAGATGTTGGCCCAGACGGGCGGGTTTTCTTCGGCTCCAATGAACCCACGGCTGTTGCCAACGTCTGGACCTGGGATCCTACCACCCGAAGGCTTTCCACCATCCTTCCCTCAGGCATTATTGAAGCCGGAGAATATGGATTAAAAGCCTCACCCATTGAAAGCCGGGTCTATTTCGGAAACAACGCCAACTCACCCAACAGCGGCTTCTGGACGTGGTTCAACGGCACCCTGGTTACGATTATTTCTCCCTGTTGCGAAGACATTGGATACAACACAACCATCGTTTCCCCGGTAGACGGGCGGGTTTATTTCGGGCAGGCGGCAAGCAACGCAGGGGTCTGGACCTGGAAAAGCGGCGTGCTGACCACCATTATCAAACCTGGGGATGGTGTTTCAAACATGGGGGATGAATCTTTCGGCGTTTCTCCCATTGACGGGCGGGTTTATTTTGGAGCCAAATCCAGTGGTTCCAGAGTCTGGACCTGGCATGCAGGAAAGCTTTCAACGCTGCTGCCTCAGCAGGAAGGTGGCGCCGGGGTAAAAGCCATGGCTGTTTCCCCGTATGACGGCCGGGTCTTCTTTGGACAGGGAACAGAGAACCCGGGAAGCTTATGGACTTGGAAAGATAATGGAACAGGCGCCGGGGTACTTTCAACCATTTTAAAAAATTATCCAATGCCCGGTGCTCTCTCTATGGCAGTCTCTCCGGAAGATGGACGCCTGTTCTTTGGGGCGTCCACCTATCCCTCAACAGGTCAATTTTTCTCCTGGCACCCCAATACTGGACTTTCCTCCCTATTGCCTTCCGAGGTCTATTCACCAGGATGGTATTCCACTGCCATCACCCAGGATGGCCGGGTTTACTTTGGCTATAACTACAACCCATCCAGCTTCTTTACCTGGCATGGAGATACCGGCTTATCGACACTAGTTACTGGCATACCCAATGCTGGAAGTTCCGCAGTTGGGGTATCTCCTATTGACGGGCGGGTTTATTGGGGCAGTGGCACCGGCTCATATGATACTTACTTCTGGACCTGGAAACCAGGAGGCGGAGCGTGTCAGAGAAATTACTAGCTTTCACATAATTAACTTCCTCCACTATAATTAACTTTCATTGAATAAGAATTTTGTTGATAATAATTCCAGTGGTTCCATCCGCATTTCCCCTAAAAAAATATTATTTTAAGCCGATAATAAAATACGCCGTAGGAATCGTGTGAAAAGCATGCTCAAGCCCCTTAAAATCGGCCATGCTCCCCCTGCCTCACAAGGCTCAGTGATGCTGCTGGTAATTTCGTTTATCATCATTCTGACCTTTCAACTGGTGGTTATTGGCCTGCTGATGGCCCGAGGACTCCCGGAAGAAGGGATTTTATCCAGCAAAAACATCTCGGCGCGAAGAGCCACCGAAATCGCCATCGCCCGTCTGGTCGATAACCTCTACATTTACCTTCAAAATAATGACGCCGCAGACGCCGAAACCGCCTTTGCCAAAAACGGGACCGACGACCTGGAGCCGCAGACGCTCAAAATTACCAACCCCGCCAATGGTTCCTTAGTGAACACAGATCCAGCCATTACCATCAGCGCCTGGGTACAAGAGCGCCGGGGCTTTTATTATCAGATTGCCGGACGGGCCCAAACCGG
>CAYLWC010000055.1:0-9411 GCA_964387265.1 uncultured Vampirovibrionales bacterium
GGTATGGGCAGTTTGGGGTGCCGATTTATGAGGCCGTCCTGATTGGGTTGGGGGGGTGGATTGGGGGGATTTACCTTAGCCCGGATCTTGACACCCGGAGTCGGCCTTTTTATCGCTGGGGACCGCTGCGCTTTATCTGGTGGCCGTATCAGTGGGTGGCCAAACATCGATCGCCGATGTCCCATGGGATTCTCTGGGCGCCGGTTTTCCGGTGTATCTATCTCACGGCGGTTTTGATTCTACTGTATCTGGGATTCACAACGCTTTTGGCATACTGGATGAGTGGGCAAATGCCGGATTTTTTGGCGAACCGTCCCCATATACTGGTCTTTTTCCATCGCCACGCCGATGACTTACTTTACCTGGGGGGCGGTGTGTGGCTGGGGTCCCTGTTTCATGTGGTGTTGGATGTGATGACCTCTGCCTGGCCCTTTCGGTTGGGGCGGCGGTAAATTCCCCGGTCCCCCTCATGCGTAGAAGGGCTATAATAATAATGTACAGTCTGGAGAGCCCATGGCTTTCTGGCTGGGGTGATAACAAACGGTTTAGAAACATGGGATGTGAGTAAGCAATGAGAGCGTTTTGGCTAATTTTGGTGGCATTAGGGCTGGGAACCAAGCGGCACTGGCATATTCTGGTGGCGATTATTCTGGGTGTCCTGTTGGGCTTACTCTTTCCGGTGGAACGGGCCACCAGTACCTCCGCCTTTCTCTACGAGTTTTTTGAAGGGGTTGGCCAGGTCTTTATCCGGCTGATCACCATGATCGTGATTCCGCTGGTGGTCAGCTCCTTGATTGTGGGTGTTTGCTCCCTGGGAGATTCCCGCCAGCTGGGCCGGATGGGCGGTAAAGTGTTAATCTTCTTCCTGCTCTTTATGGCGATTTCATCGGCCATGGGGGTGGCGTTGGCGTTGTTTTTCCATCCCGGCACCATGTTGCAACAGGAAATCGCCACCTACTCCGGGGCAGGCGCTCTGGACGCCCTACGTTCCGCCCCGCCGGACCTGCGGCAGTTGTTTTTCAACATGATTCCTGTGAATCCCATGGCGGCCTTGGCCAGTGGGGATCTGGTATCCATTATTGTCTTTACCCTGCTGTTTGGCTTGGCCATTGCCAATATTGGTGATGCGGGTCGACCGATTCTGGCGTTCTTTGAAGCGGTCTTTTCGGCCACAATGAAGCTGACTGATTGGATTATGGTGCTGGCGGTGCCGGGGGTGTTCGCCCTGGCCTTTGTGACGGTGGCTAAAGCCGGTCCAGACATCTTTATGGAACTCTACCCCTATGTGGTCACCGTGCTGATTGGCTTGCTGCTGCAGGTATTTGTGGTTTTCCCGCTGATGCTGAAGTTTCTGGCCAAAATCAGCGTGATGAACCTGTACCGGGCGATTTCCGAGGCGATTATGGTGGCCTTCGGGACGGCCAGCAGTTCCGCCACGCTGCCCATTACCATTGCCTGTTGTGAGCGCCGGGCAGGAATCTCCAACCGGATTGCCAGCTTTGTGTTACCCACCGGCGCTACCATTAATAAAACCGGCACCACCATGTTTCAGGCCATCGCCGTGATTTTCCTGGCACAGGTTTATGGAATCCCCCTGGATGCCTATGCCTTGGCGATGATCTTTGTCTTTTCGGTGATTGCCTCCATTGGGGCCGCTGGGATTCCCAGTGCTGGGCTGATTACCATTGCCATTGTCTTTAACAGCTTTGTGAAATTTGACCCGGTATTTTTTGCCGGGGGGTTGGCCATGCTGTGGGCCATTGATCGGGTGCTGGATATGTGCCGAACGGTGGTGAATGTCATGAGCAGTTGTACGGTTGCCGCCTTGGTTGCTTCCAGCGAAGGAGAACTGAATCGTGATATCCTTAATAACCAGGAAGCATGGACGGAGGTTGTCTGATTCAAATCCATGAGAAACTGCAAGCGACACGGCATCATCACTCGGTTGTCTGTAGCCCTGCTAGCGATAGGCGTTCTCACCTCGGCGGGCTGGGCTGAACCTACTCAGCCAGCGGACGTGGTGGGTCCACCGGTACAGCCGATCCCTTCCCAAAAGGCGTTGGATCGCTATAACCGGGGGGTGGAGTTATTCCAATTGGCTCAGATTCAGTTGGAAAAGGGTAATCCCAAGGCCCAGGAGCGCCTTTTGAAAAAAGCCATTGAGCAATTTGAAGAGGCGATCAAGCAAGAGTCCGATCTGGTGGAAGCTCAAAGTAATATTGGCTTTGCCTGGCTCACGTTGGAAAAGCATGGCCGGGCCATTGACGCCTTTAACCGGGCGCTAAAGCTCAATCCGAAGCACCTCAATACCCTCCATGGTCTAATGACGGCCTTTGCCTTTGACAAGCAGGTGGATAAAGCCATTGAGGTAGCCGATCGGCTTACGTTGCTGGATCCCGGTGAGCCGACGTACTTCTACAGTAAAGGCAGTGTGCTGCAGCGGGCAGGCCGTTTCAAGGAAGCCCGAGCGGCGTATGAAGAGGCCCTACGCCTGGATCCCAACCACCAGCGGTCGCTGTTTAACCTGGCGACGTTGCTGGAGAATCAGGGTAAGCTGGAAGAGGCCAAGCCCTTTTACGAACGGGCCAAAGGGATAGAAGTCGGGAACATTGTGGGTCTGGAAGCCATCCATCGTTTGGAGGCCATTGAGATCGTACTCAAGCAAAAGGCGGAAAAACAGGAGCAGGCCACGCCAGAGCCCCGGACTTCGGATATGCCTGAGGATGCCCCGGAACCACTAGAGGATAGTTTGTAGCGATTATGTTGCACTTGGCGTTAAAGCATGGGTTTCGATTGAACCGATCCATCGGTTTCGCCTTGCTATTCTATGAAATTATTGCGGTGCTTTATGCTCCAGAGTTCTGGCCGCAAGTGCGTGGTGGCGTGGCGATTTTCCTGACCCTGGCCTTTTTGGGCCTGAACGAAATTGCCTTGCGGGCTTTAAAGCGTTTCCCCCGCTGGGAGCATATGGACAATGTGGTGCTGGAAAAGTTCAGCCTGCTGATTCCGGTCGCGGTTGGCGGGTTCATTACGCTGGTGTATTTGCTGTTGGGCCAGGTGAGCGTGTACCTGTTTTTGATGTTTGCCGTGCTGGAATCCCAGCTGTATGGCCACCAACGTTTGGCCAGGGTCATGATGAGTGCGATGGTGGCGGTATTGGCGTTGAGCATCCCGTTGGGCTATCCCCGGATTTTTGGGGAAATCACTACCCAGCCGGGGGTGGTGTTGGTGATGATGTTGTTCCCGTTTCTGCTGGTGCTGGCGCAATTTGGGAAAATGACATCGACCGTGGTCCGCAGTACCACGGACCGGGCGCAAAAGCTGCAATCCCTGGCCGCAACCGACGGACTAACGGGCTTGATCAACCGCCGTCAGTTCAATCACCAGCTACACTCGGAAATTTCGCGGGCGCAACGGCATCAAAAGCCTTTGTCTTTGGCGCTATTCGATATTGATGATTTTAAAAAGCTCAATGACTTTTACGGTCACCAGTTGGGAGATCGGGTTCTGAAGGAATTGGGCCAATTGGTCACCAATAATGTCCGGGAATCGGATATCCCGGCCCGTTATGGTGGGGAGGAGTTTGCCCTGATCCTCACCGAAACCTCGCAATATGAAGCTTATGAAATTCTGGAACGGCTCCGGGCATTGATTGAGCATACGGTCTTTTGCCTGCCCGATAACCCCTTGACCATCACCATCAGCGTGGGGGTGGCGGAACTAGGGCCTCAGGCCAAAACCGCTTTTGAGTTGGTGGAGCTTTCCGACGCGGCGTTGTATGAGGCCAAGAAGCGGGGGAAAAACCAGGTGGTGTACGGGATTGTCCCCACCCCCAAAATCGATCTCCACCAGATGTACAAACATTAAACTGGCTGTTATTTCAAAACGCTTTATGATACAAACCTGCTATGAAAAGCCGTTCCCTTGCTGAAATTACGCCTGAAGGTCCAAATAATCTGCCCAAGAGCCAGCAGGTGCGCCAGATGTTTGATCGCCTGGCACCCAGTTATGATCGGCTGAACGATTGCATTTCCATGGGCATGCATCGCTTGTGGAAACGTCAGGCGTGTCGGCTCCTGCAACTAAAGCCGGGAGATCAGGCCTTGGACGTGTGCACGGGGACAGGGGATCTGGTCACGTATCTGCTCAATCAGGTTGGACCGACCGGACAAGTGGTGGGAGTGGATTTTTCGGAAGAAATGCTGAAACTGGCCCGGAAGCGATTCTCTGGAACCCACCAAGCCCTGTTTCAACAGGGTGATGCAACGGCGCTGCCCTATGAAGACAACCGTTTTGATGGGGCCATTGTCAGCTTTGGCTTGCGCAATGTGACCGATATTCCCAAAGCGGTTGCCGAGATGGCCCGAGTGGTCAAACCAGGTGGCTGGGTGGTGAATCTGGACACAGCCCCCACGCCGAAGCTGCCCGGCTACTGGTTCTATTTTTCTAAAATTATGCCTTGGATGGGGCGACTGTTCTCCAAAGACGCCAGAGCCACCGCGGATTACCGGTATCTATCCGAATCCACCAAGCATTTTCTTCAGCCGGAAGAGCTGACCAGGCTGTTTCAACAGGCGGGTTTGGTGAATGTCTCGACCAAAACCATGTCTATGGGCGCAGTTTCTATCCAGGTCGGGCAGAAACACGCTTAAGCCAAAAAGCCTTTTTTGGTCCCCTGGGTCTTATTGTCCTCATTGGCCGCTTGAATCTTCAACGCCATCTCGCGCGCCAGGCGCTTTTTGTCCCGAGCTTCCGTAGACTGCTCGTTGGCCACTTCCTGACTTTTATGAAAGGAGGCAGCGGCTGCGGCGTTCAATGCTGGAATGTTCATATTTGGATTCATGATACTGGTTCCCACGAATCAGACGTTCAATAAACGCACACTAATGGTTACTTACCCATATAAAACCGAAAATATGTAAATAATTGCGAAGAATCTGTAATATTTCCTCACATTGTTACATTTCTCAATGTTGAGGAAAGGCCAGTGGCGTGGGTTTCTACTCCCTGAATTACTCCATAAAGTGGGTATAGGAGAGAATGCTGTAGATGGATTGCAGGGCCTGATATAGCTCCTGAAAATCTTTGGCTTGATACTGAACAGTTCGCCCATCCACCCGCGTGATCCACGGCAGGGTCATGGCCACATCGGCATCCAGGGAGTGGGTGAAGGTAATGGTCAGATCATAGGGCGCTTTGAGTTGCAGTAGGTTCTTTTTCCAATGGGCTTTTGATTGCAGCGCCTGACGGGTTTTAGCCCGGTAATCATCCAGTAATTCTGTCTGGGGCCGTCCTATGGCGGCCGTGGTGGTGAGGGTGGTTTTGGTTTGGACGGTGACTAACTGGGGTATCAGCTCCCGAATCTCGGCGCAAAAGGTCTGATCCCCACTGGCCAGAACCACCGGCACCCCATGAACCAGGCTGGCGTAGAGCGCGTTAATGCCCCCTTCGCCGTAAGACACCCCATTGACCGAGACATCAAAGAGCTTGCTATGAAACGTATGGTTGAGAATCCCTTTTTCGGCCCCCGCTTTGGCGTGATACCCAATATACAGGGCCCCGTCAAAACTGGCATCCAACCCGGCGGCCATGGCGCACAGTTTGGGTTTGCCAGACAGCAGTGCCACTCGGGGGTCTAGCTGGGCGATGGGCAGGTTGGTCATGGCGCAATGGGAGTCATTGACCAGAATAGCATCCACGCCTTCGGCGAAGGCGGCTTCCACCACCGTGTTGACTTCCAGCGCCAGTTGGGCCACGGCTCGCTCATAAGCAGCCCGGTCTTTATCCGGGGTGCACTGTAAGGGCGAAGAGATCCAGTTGGCTCCCTCCAGATCAGCGGAAATATAGAGTTTTGTGGTCACTGAGGAAACGGGGCTCCTGTTACACCGATGTTGAAGAGGTGGTTTCGCTTTCCGGCTTTTCTTTCCAGCGGTTCAGCGCTTTGCGGCCTGTTTCTTCCAGGTTATCGCTGAGATCCCGGACCTTGGTTTTGACATCATCCACTTTCTCTTTGAGCTGTTCCCGGCTTTCCCGGATTTGATTGACTGAATCGGTATAACGGTGGGCCATTTCGTCTTTAATCATTTCCCGGGTTTCCGCGCCGCTTCTGGGGGCCAGCAAAATACCCATCACAGCCCCAATGGCGCCACCAACCATGGTTCCCAGGACAAACCTTCCAAATGAATTGCTCATTGTTTGTATACCTCCATCACATTACCGTTTCAGGCTAAATGAGTTTTTTAGCCCGTTCATCAGAGATTCAATGCCAACTTTCAGCGCATGGGGGAATGCCCTGACCGAATGAACGCCTTTATCGATAGCGGGTTTTGTTGATTGAATACCCCGCTCAACCGCTTCCACACTGGAAGCTGCCTTGGCACTAATGGTTTCCACATGGGCGGCCGTGAGGCGCAGATCTTTAATGGCAGGAGACAACTCATATTGAGCCAGTGTCAAAAATTCGGATACGGAATGCAGGAGCATCACCAGCTTGTAGAGGACCATCACCAGTAAGACACCCACTGGAATCAATAAAATCCAGCTGACACGAATCAGATTGGTCAGTTCCAATAAATATTCCTGGTCCATGGGGAGCCCCCTTTATTACCTGTTAGCTTGGTGCGTATTAGTATTCGTAGCCAGAGGCCATCTCTTCGGCCCGCTTGGCCCGTGCCATCTGATCGGCTTTCAGGTCATGCTTAACGCGATCCACCTGATGCTCGATGTTATAGCGGGTTTTATCAATAAACCGACGGGTTCGACTATCTTGGGTGGTCAACTCGTTATTGACCCGATCCGGCATATGCAGGACAAAGTCTTTCAGCTCTTCCCGGCTTTCATGACCGGATTTTGGGGCGTACAACAATCCAAGCAAGGCCCCTCCCGCCAAACCGATTCCCAGGCCCAGTAGGTATGCTAAGGTGCTATCGTCCTTCTCTTGTGCCATTTGATCTGAACCTCCCCGAATCGACATTATCCTCTGTGTTTAGTGTACGGAATCAGAGGTGCTACGTCAAGAACCAACGGCATTCCGGGCCATAAATTGCTTGAGGGTAAACCAGATTAACCGACCCTTCCAGGTGGCGGGTTTGATGGAGAACAGGCTCTCCAAATCCACTTTTCCAAGCTGGGCATTGGCGGCTTTCAGCTGGCGGCGGATACTAACCAGTTGCTCCAGCCAGGGATCCCGGCCTGTTTCCACTTGCAGGTAAAGCTGGCTGATTTTTCGAAACAACCAGACCAGTCCCGCAATCAGGCCCAGCTCAAGCAATACCAGGAAAAACCAGAGGTACTCATTCATCATGGCATATCCGAACTTGGGGTTTGGGTGGTGCTTGAGTTGACAGCTGGCTCGCTGGCCGGTTTGACATCCACGTGCTTGAGGTACTTGAACTCCTGCTCCATGAACGCTTCCTTGCAATGGTTGTATTTGCGCATCAACTGGGCAATCCGTGGCATCAGGAAAGGCTGTACGTATCCTGGTTTGCTATGCAGCTCAACCAGCTTCTCCCGAAGCGGACCACAATGCTCGTCCATGGCTCCCTGGGGCGGTGCCTCATAGGTGACCACTTCATCCTGCTTGTCTTTTTTAAATTTATCAGTCAGCCAATTGGCCTCTGCCGAAGTCAGGCAGAGGGTCAGGACACAGAGCAAGATTCCAGAAACGATTTGACGCATTCTACTATTCTACACGAAAGCAAAACGTTTTGACCTGATACGGGGCCAACGTCACATCTGAGTCGGCGAGTTGGTCCTGTGGCTCTGAGAGAAAATTCACCTCAGTCAGTTCCTGATATGTGAAACCGGCGTTGAATCGGGTGGTTTGGGTGTCACCACTGGTATTGATCAATCGCAGCTGTAGCCCTTGCTCGGGAAGCCACTGAATCGCAGAAACCACAATTTGGGGGTTATCCCAGTTAATCAGGCTTTTGCTTTCAGAGCTTGGGGTCGATCCCCGCCCTTGAAACCCCTGGAGGACCCCATAAAAGAGCTGGGCTTGTTGATAAAGGTGATGGGGTTCCGCTGGCGTGGGTAGCCAGGCGTAACGGCAAATGAAAGCCCGATCCAGACATTGCCCGCCCGGTGTTGGGAAAGGTGGCCCCGCCTGGGCGCCCCGCACCCCGGTATCCCCTTTGGAGAGATAGCCAAAAGCCCGAAGCAGGGTGATGAGTAGCCGCTCGTTCTCCACCTCGTATTCGGCCAACCCTTCTGTAATCAAGCTCTGACCGTTGGCCGATATAAAGCGCTGGATGGGTCCTGTGTTGGTGGGGAGTTCTTTTTGGGGCGAAACGGGCATGGCCTTTTCCATCTGGTACGTGGGGTTGTAGAAGCGCGTATCAACGCCAAAGTGACTCTCAGCATGAACCTCCGTAATCGGCTGACCTGTGGAAAAGCCTACCTGAAGCCGGTAGTTCTCCTTTCGGTTAGTGAAGCGGGTTTCAAAGTCTAATCGCTCACTGCTGGCCGCCAGCGTGATTCGGGTTTGAAGCTCCATGTCCAGGAGTTTGTAGGTGAAGGCTACACAACCTACAAGGGGCCCGGTATCCACTACCTCACTTGAGATCAGCCGGGCCTTTGCACTCTGGGTTCCCGGAACAGGCGCATGGTTATAGGAATCTCCCTGATCGGCCCGGGCGGTCAACTGGTGAAGGTGGCTGAATTGTCGCTGGGTTCGTTTATCCAGGATAGTGAGCAGACCTGCTGTGTCCCACTGCACCTTCAAATGCTCATTCTCTAAAAGCGTCTCCGTGGCTTGAACCGGGCTGGGGCAGGAAACAGGCTGGTTAGAAAGAACCCGAAAGCCATGGGGGGGGATCTCTTCGGCCCAGATCCACCCGTTGCGCTCTGTCATGACCCGATCCGATAAGGGAACGTCGCTGAGGTCGTATAAATACTCGTCTTTGAGAACTTCTTTGGTTTCATTAATCTGGGTTAATCCGCTTTTTAAGGCTGGATCTTGGGTATGCTCAACAGCAGGAACCACGCCGGTATAAGGCAGGTCGCTATGATTAAAGACAATCCACTGATCTGCTCCGGTAAACCAGGTATTGAGCTGATAATAATACCGCCGGCTTAAGCTCCGGCAGAGGGCAGCGACCTCTTCAAAGCGGGTTTCGTTGCGATGATGAACCTCATCCACGCTACAGCCACAGATGCTATCATGAGGGTGGTTTTTGAGCAGGGTTTTCCAGGCAATGGCCAGCTCTTCGCTAGGGTAGTACGGAGCCTTGGCTAGCCCATTGGGATGTAAAAGCTGCCCCATGGCCAGAAGTGGCTCCACTTCTTTGGTAAGAGAATGTTCCAGCTGCCGGTTGGCTTGCTTGAGATACATCCGGGCTGAAAACACTCCCGGGAGGATAAACGTGGTGCGGTTGTCCCGGAGTTCTCCTTGTAGAGTCTCCAGCGGGTTCC
>CAYLWC010000056.1:0-9158 GCA_964387265.1 uncultured Vampirovibrionales bacterium
GTCGATTTATGTGTGGTGCCGCTGGGGGTCGGGGTGTCGGTGTCGGAATACATTGTGGAATGCGAAAAAATCCTGCAGGCGGCAGGGCTAAAAACCCACCTCCATGCTTACGGCACCAACATTGAAGGAGAATGGGAGGCGGTCTTTTCCGCCATCAAACAATGCCACGAAACACTCCATGCCATGGGCGTCCCCCGGATTTCCACTACCATTAAATTGGGCACCCGAACGGATAAGCCCCAGACCATGGAAGAGAAAGTCAAGAGCGTGGAGGAAAAACTACGCTAAAACGCCGAACTTTGGTTAAACGCCAATTAAAAAGAAATACACGATGGCGAGAGCAATCCGGTACACTCCAAAGGGCACCAGGGTAAAGCGCTGAAGCAGGCGAACAAAGGTTTTGATGGCAAAAATCGCCGAGACCAGGGCGGTGAGGAACCCCACGGCAAAAATCGGGTAATCGGTGGGCTGGATAAAGGCCATGCTCTTATACAAATCGTAAAACGTGGCCATAAACATAATCGGCACGGCGGCGATGAACGAGTATTCCGCGGCCAGCTTTCGGTCCAACCCGGCGAGCATGCCCCCGATAATTGTGGAACCGGAGCGGGACACCCCCGGCCACAGGGCAAAGCATTGAAATACCCCGACCATCAAGGCTTGTTTTGCGGTCAAATCGTTAATGCTCTTGGTTTTCACCGGAAGTTTCACTTTTTCAATGATAATAATGGCCGCCCCCACCACGGCCAGGGCCAGAATCACCGTCAACGGGCTAAAGAGATAGAGCTTGATGTACTTATGGGTCAGAAATCCCAAAACCATGGCCGGTAAAGAGGTAATCAGCAGAAGCTTCCAGCCTTGTAACCCGGAAAAGCGCTGGGCGGGATTCGGCTTAAAGAGCATGGCAAAGCGCTCATGAAAGAGGAAAATTACCGCCAGAATCGCCCCGAGCTGAATAAAGATGTCAAACGTCTCTACCATCTCGCCAGAAACGCCCAGAAGATCATTGGCCAGAATGAGGTGCCCGGTGGAAGAAACCGGCAAAAACTCGGTCAACCCCTCAACTATCCCCAGAATAATGGCCTCAATGTAGTTCATGACGCTCCAAACTCTCCTACCGGCCTGCAGGCAGGCAGCAACACGATCCTCTTATTGTACCGCTTTTGTACCGGGAATTCTGAATGATTTTTGAATACGTTTCAGTGGAGGTTGCTTCTGAAACTAAATATCTCGCCGTACCCTTTTGTGGTTTAATGGTCCAAGCTGCAACACTTTACAAAATATATTGGATCAGTTGGATCAAGAGGATTAGAACCGTGAGTACCCCCTCGGCTGAAGGCCAGTCCGGTAAGAATCCTAGCGCGCTGCACATTGTGCTGCTTGTGCTGCTGTTGGTGGGAGCATTCTGGACTCGGCTTGATTACGTGCTGGGGGTGGATATTCCGCTGCATTCCGATATGAGCAGCTTTAATGACCGGGCGGTCTCGATTCTGACCTTGGGCAGTTTTGAGGAATCGGGGGATCCGGTAGGCTTCCTCAATGATTCTACGTATCGCTTACCGCTTTATCCGTTACTGATCGCCCTTATCTATAAACTCTTTGGCCTGGAAAATTATACGGCGGTCTATGTAATGCAGGCATTTCTGGGAACCATCATGGTCAGTGGGGTGTATTTTCTGGGGAAACGCATGTTTAACCCCTGGGTAGGGTTTGGCGGCGGCCTTCTCTGCGCCACCTACGCGCCTCTTATTGGCTACTGTGGTATTCTGGTTTCAGAAACGCTTTTTATGACCCTCCTGGTCCTCTCAGCCGCCAGTATGCTCTACGCATTTCAAAATAAAAGCCTTCCCTGGTTTATTGCCACCGGTGTTTTAATCGGCCTGAGCGCCTTGACCCGCACCGTGGGCCTGCCGTTGATGCTGATTTTCCTGGGCCTGTTCTTTCTCTACCGCCGCCCCTTGGGTCTGGTCCCCTTTCCCTACCAAAAAACCATCTGGGTAGTGATCACCGCCTTTTTGATGATCCTGCCCTGGACGATTCGCAACTACCTGGAATTTAAGGAGTTTATCCTGCTGGATACGGCGACTGGGGTCAACATGGTCGTCGGCAACAACGATTTGGCTGAAGGAGATTATACTCAGGGCTATGATCAACTGCCCATCTACACGGAAGCCCTGGCCAAAAGCAGCAACATCGTGGAGCTAGACCGGCACCTGACGGCCAACGTCAAGGCCTGGATCGCCGAAAACCCCAAGAAGTATGCCCGACTGGTATTAAAGCGTATCGGCTATTATTTTGTCTCGGAAGACGAGTATTACTCCACCAAGTACCAGTGGGAGCGGATTCCCTTTTTTGCCGAAGATGCCAATAAAGTGACCCGGATTGTCTTACAGGTTACGGCATGTGTGGGCTTGCTCTGGGGGCTTTTCAGGGCGCAACCCTACATGATAATGACCTGGCTGCTGGGCGCTTATTTTTATCTGGTCCCTTCGCTGATGATGTATCACACTCGCTATCGCCATCCGGGGGTGCCGTTTATCTTTATCCTGGCTGTTGCCACCGTGTGGATGGTTCTCCCCGCACTCTTCAGGAAGCGCGTCGCTGCCGGATCCGGGGCACCAATCCAGGAATCACCTCCCGTTTAAAGCGATGGAACAAGGCCAGTTCCTCAGCGGAGAACCCCAGATTCTCCGGGAGTTCTTCCAGAAGGCCTTCCTCTTGGGGCTTTTTCCGGCTCAACGCTCTCTGACGCCGGAGTCTCTGCGCCTCTTCGATGGAACAAGCCCTGGCAAAGGCATCGCTGGCCACATGAAAATCCTCCAGGACCTCCGCAAGCTGATGGGCTTTTTCCTTAAAACCGGTAGACTCGGCCAGCTTTTGCATCACCCGGACCGATAGGTTGATCCGTACCCAGTATGCCACCCCCGGATGAATCAGGGCTTCCGTCATGGCCAGCCGGACGTGGTCTCCACGCTGAATATCAGACTCTTCCCCACGAGGGGCCAGCCAGTAAATCCGTTGGAACGATGTCTGGCATGCTGGGGCCATGGCCTGCATGAGGTCTAAAAAACGTTGCGCTCGACTCATGCCAATTAAATCCTCTTTTTAGTTTAATTCCCGGCTCACGAGGTACTCTAAACTCTCCGGGCTCGCACAACCCGAGTTATTGAGAAATATTATCAATAGTATACCACTTTTTAAGAATTATTCTCAAGTGTTTGGATGAACTTGGATGTTGCCAGACATGAAAACCGCTCTCTTCCGCCCCCCCCCAATCCTACCCGCGTTTGGTGCCGGTCAGCTTCACCTTCAACTTTGATGTAGGACCCACCCCCAGCGCTTACCGATAACCTGAAAATCAGGTGTTTCTTCTTTCCCCATTCTCTTTGGTTGAATTCCGACGCATACTTTTTCTATAATAGTCGTATCAACCCGTGAGAGAGTATGGAGCAGCAGCGCTTATTAGAAATTGCGGGTCGCCCCATCGGACCCGGATGCCCTCCGTTTCTGATTGCCGAGGCGGGTATTAACCACAACGGCGATTTTGATCTGGCCTGCCGGATGATTGAAACCGCCAAGGCCGCCGGCGCGGACGCCATTAAATTTCAGACCTTTAAGGCCGAGGAGTTTGTCGGGGATCCCAACCTCACCTACACGTATCAGTCTCAGGGGAAAGAAGTCACCGAATCCATGCTGGAGATGTTCCGGCGGGTGGAATTCAGCCGGGAAGAGTGGCATGGGCTCAAGGCCAAGTGTGATCAGACCGGGATTCAGTTTCTTTCCACCCCCCAGAATGTTTCCGATCTGGACTTGCTTCTGGAAATTGGGCTTCCGGCTATCAAAGTCGGCTCCGATGACTTTAACAACCTGCCCTTACTCAGGCAATACGCCCAGCAAAAGCTCCCCTTGATACTTTCTTGCGGCATGGCGGATCTGGCGGAGGTGTATCAAGCCCTGGAAACGGTGGGGGCTTTTCACGGGCACCCGGTCATTTTGCTGTTGTGTACTTCCCAATACCCCACGCCACCCGAAGACGTCAACTTGCTCAAGCTTAAAACCCTTCAAAGCGCCTTCCCGTTCCTAATTACCGGGTTATCGGATCACACCCAGGGGTCTCTGGCGGCCTCAACCGCCGTGGGCTTGGGGGCCTGTGTGTTTGAGAAGCACTTTACCCTGGATCATGACTTACCGGGGCCGGATCACTGGTTTTCGGCAGACCCGGTGGAACTCGGCGATTGGATTGGCGCCATTCGAACCGCTCACACCATGCTGGGGAGCTCTCTTGTTCGCCCCACCCCGGCGGAATTGGAGATGCGCATTCTCGCCAGAAGGAGCGTGGTGGCCACCCGAGAAATTCAACCGGGAGAAGTTTTAACCGAAGTAAATACAGGGCTTCGACGGCCAGGAAATGGACTTTCCCCGAGTCTCTACCCTGAGATTATCGGGAAAAAAGCCACCCGTCCCCTGGAAAACGGGACTTTATTGCAATGGGGGGATTTTGCCTGATGACCCCTGAACAATTCGCCGCCCTCTTTGCCGAGCATACCCACTTTAAAACCAACCCCTTCCACCCCCTGGTCTGGATCAACGGGGAACCTGAAATCGGGGAAAATGTTTATATCGGGGGCCTTTCAGAGATCAACGCCAAGGGGGCCCGAGTGGTGATTGGGGACTATTGCGATATCGCGTCCTTTGTCGCCATCAACTGCGCCGATTCCCACAAACGCTGTATTGGGCTCAGCGACACCATTGAAAGAAAAGACATTATCATTGAGCACAACGTGTTTATCGGTTCCCACTGCGTCGTGAAAGGCGGCGCTCACATTGGCCACCACAGCGTGGTCGCGGCGGGCACCATCGTGGAGGGGAGAACAATCCCTCCCTATTCCCTGGTCATCGGCAACCCCATGACCGTCAAAGAAGGTTATTATTTAAAAAATCATTAATATCCTAAGGAGCACTTTCTCTTGATTGTGACCGCACATCAGCCCGCTTATCTTCCCTGGCTTGGATATTTGGAAAAAATTATCCAGAGCGATGTGTACGTGTACATGGATTCTGTTCAATTTGAAGAGCGCAGCTTTATTAACCGCAACCGGATTAAAACCGCCCGTGGCCCCCAATGGCTGACCATTCCTGTCAAATCCAAGGGGCACCGTGAACAAACCATGATGACCCTTGAAATCGACAACGGGACAAACTGGCGCAAAGAGCACCTGAAAACCATTTTCTACAATTACAAAAAAGCCCCGTACTTTGATGAACGCTACCCCAAACTCGAACAGCTCTATGCCCAGGAGTACGGCCTGCTGGTGGATTTGTGCTGGGATCACCTGCAATTCTGGCTTCAGGAAATAGGCGTCGAAAAAAAGATTGTTAAATTAAGCAGCTTACCTACTTCCAATAAAAAATCCGGCCTTATTTTGGATATTTGCATGCAGCTACAAGCAACAAGCTATATCTCAGGTGCTTTAGGAAAAGGTTATCTTGAGGAAGAAGCGTTTGAAAGTGCCGATATTAAAATCATTTTTCAGGATTTTATTCCCCCTGTCTACAAACAATTGTGGGGAGAGTTTGTTCCTAATCTGAGTATTATTGATTATTGGATGAACAATCAAGATTTTGATTTACTGGTAAAGGAGGGTAACCATGGGCTTATCAACGGGCTTCTCAACTGAGTGGGATACAATGTACCAATCCAGCGCCCACATGTCCATCTGGCCATGGTCAGACTTGATTTCTTTTGTGATGCGCTATGCCCGCCCCAGCAATCCCGCTAACTACAATGTGCTTGAAGTGGGTTGCGGTGCTGGGGCCAATATTGCCTTTTTCAAGCACCTGGGTGTTCATTATTATGGAATTGATGGTAGCCCAACCATTGTTGCCGCTTTGCATGAGAGATACCCGGAGCTTCATAACCAAATAGTGGTGGGTGATTTTACCCAGGAGATTCCTTTTGACTGTCAATTTGACGCGGTTGTGGATCGGGGTTCCGTGACCTGTAACAGCACGGAAGACATCCAGCGCTGCCTGGAGCTGATTTACAACAAATTAAAACCCGGTGGGAAATTTATCGGTATTGACTGGTATTCCAACACCCATTCCGATTATGGTAAAGCCCCGCTATTGGAAGATGACCCCTACACCAGTACCAACCTCACAGAAGGCCATTTAGCCAATACCGGGCGGGTAAACTTTTCCGATAAAGCATACTTGCAAAAGCTGTTTTCCCAGTTTGAGCTGGAAGTCATGCAACATAAAGTGATTCATCAGGAACTTCCTGAGAATGATTTTGTGTTTGCCTCCCGTAACTTAGTTGCTAAAAAGCCCGCTTAAGCGGGCGTGGCTACATCTAACTCGTCCAACAAATATAGAAACATGCTGGAACGATGTTCCTGACAGCCCTTTTCATTATGCTGCTGACGATATCCGGCTTTTTCAAAAGCCCTTTGGGATGCGATATTTTCATGAAGAATATGTGCTTCCACCCGCTTTATTTGTGGAGCGTTCCGCTTTAACCACCGGTTCCCTTCCATTAACAGGTATGTGCCCAGCGCATGCCCCCTCTGTTCCGGGTCGACATAAATGGAAACCGTGGCTTTTTCGTCTTCTAAATCATATCGTACAACCCCTACAGGATCTTCACCTTCCCGTTCTCCAATCAAAAGAATGCGGTCTGGTTTCAAAATGGCTTTCTCAAACCATTGGTGATGATCCTCCCATGAGATTGGGTTGGAATTAAAGAAGTAGCAACGGGTACTTGGGTGATTCCGCCACTCATAGGTTCGTTTGGCATCCTCAATTTTTGCGGGGCGAAGGGTTAAAGGGGTTTGGGTTAGATATTCTATAATGCGTCTTGTCCCCTGCCCATCGACCAGCTTCATACGTTTTTCCCGGAGGGCGAGCTGCCAGTCCAGATTTTCCAGCATGCATTTTGCCGAAATTTCGATCTGCTTGGCCGAAACGTCGGCACTGTTTCCTAAATAGTGGAGATACCCCTCTTTGGCCATTGACTCGACAATTTTTACCTGGTTATCCGCCACCGTGATTACAATGGAGGGGGTTCCTATGCAGCAGCGTTCCCAGATAGAAATACCTCCTGCTCCAATGGCAATATTTGCATGGCTATACAACGCTGCCATGTTGTCAACCTGGCAATGATACGTTGTATTTTGAGTACGTTCGCAACGCCGCTTAATTTCTTCTTTTCTGGGATTGATGGAACCGACCACGACATCCAAATGTAAGTTGGGGGATAGGAGGTTTTCTAAAGCAGAGAGAGCTTTTTCCGTCTCGTGGGTTGGATCGCTCCCCCCAAAAAAAACAAGGATCCGCTTTTGGGAACTTGGTTCAAGGGGGGCTTGGGGTCGGTGCTTTAAAAAATCGGGACGGACCAGCGCATAGGATGGCCCTAACAATGTATCAGCCGTTGCAGGGAGCAATTTTTGGTAACGTTCGGGCATTCCCGGAAAATAGTTTTGATCCAGCAGGACATCACAGTCATGGGGCCGGTTGGCCAGATCATCAATGACCATGAGTTTTTGAACCACCGGCTTAAGAGTTGCCTCCCAAGTGGCATCCAGTTGATGATGATCCACGATGAGCCAGTCCGGTTTCACCCCTCTGACTAGAATAACCTGCTTGGTCTCAAAAGCGTCATCTTCCGGTTCGCCTTTTAACAGGTAGGTATTAAAACGGGCTGATAGCCAATCTGTCATATTTCCCAGTAATTGGCGGCAGATAAATAAAACCGAATGACCATTCTTTTGTAAGGCATCAGCCAGCGTAGCACACCGCATAATATGCCCTGAACCAATTTCTTCGGAAGCATCGGTTCTGAAAACAAAAAACATAATCTATGCTCACACGATTGACTCAGAGGCAATGTGCCAAAATCCACATAATAAGATAACATAAATCTATAACAACCGATCATGTTCGTTGAGTATGTGATTATTTGGAAAAGCAATTTGTAGTCTGTTTTAGAATTTGTTAGAAGGTTCACAATGCCTCAATTAACCTCAAAGATTCTTGTGGTTGCCGCCCATCCCGATGATGAGATTTTAGGTTGTGGGGCCACCATCGCCAAACATGTCCAGCACGGGGATGAAGTCCATGTGGTGATTTTGGCAGAAGGCGTAACTTCTCGGGAAGCGGTACGAAGCCGCGAAACGCATCAGGAAGAACTCTCCCAGCTTGCTCAAGCTGCTCACCGGGCCAACACCGTTTTGGGGGTTCATTCTCTCACGTTGCACGACTTCCCGGATAATCGCATGGATAGCCTGGACCGACTGGATATCATCAAGGCGGTAGAAGCCTATGTTCACCAGATTAAGCCGGACATTGTCTATACTCACCATGTGGGGGATGTGAACATTGATCATCGCCGGATTCATGAAGCTATCGTGACGGCCTGCCGCCCGGTTCCAGAACATGCGGTCAAAACCCTTCTGCTTTTTGAGGTGGCTTCTAGCACTGAGTGGCAGCCTCCAGCGTCTGCTCCGGCATTTTCGCCTAACTGGTTCGTGGATGTTTCAGTAACGCTTGAGCAGAAGCTAAAGGCTCTGGCGGAATATGAGTCGGAAATGCGCCCGTGGCCCCATGCAAGATCCATGAAAGCTCTGGAACACCTGGCTCGATGGCGAGGCGCCACGATAGGGGTTGAGGCTGCCGAAGCGTTTATGCTGGGCAGAAAAATCCTCTAATCCGCCCATCCCAGTTTTTGGCAAAAGATATATCATTAAGATAGATATCTCTCCAGTCACCTCATTTTGGAAATGGAGATCTTGCCCTTATGTCCAGTATTGCAGCACCGACCGTGGCGCAAGCCATTTATGAATACATTAAAGACAACCGGGTCAGTACCACCGAGGTGGCTGACGCGCTCAACAAAACCGGCGAGCTAGACCCCAAGCTTCATATTCTCACCCCAGGTAGCCGAGCGGTGGGGTTTATTCATTATGTACCTGCGGTCAATGGCTCTAATTGGCACACCCATATTTATATGAGCGATACTCCACGAGACAGCGTGGTATACGTGGAAGGATTAAACTGTGAAGGGAAAGCGATTTTTGGCTCATTGGTGGCCAAGTACGCGATGCTCTATCGGGGCGCTGCCGGACTGGTCGTTGGGGGGCTGCTTCGTGACACCCACACAC
>CAYLWC010000057.1:0-8017 GCA_964387265.1 uncultured Vampirovibrionales bacterium
CTGTATGGATATTCCCATTTTAATAGGTAGTGATGGCTTGGCAAATGAAACACCCGCGTTCATGCTACTAATTCAGGACGGGGATGGCGTGCCTGTTTCTGAAGGGTATCCTCTATCCCAGTGCTTACACCAACTGGTACCTTCTCTGCTTCCACAACCGCCGCCAGTTCTACCTGGGCATTTAGCCCTTCTTAAGTCGATTCGCCTTCTAATCTAAACATTCCTCCAAGTGAAAACAGCATGCTTATTCGTATGCGTTATTCATTCTTTTGGAGGAATGTTTTGTGTTTCGGCATTTTATAACCGGTCTTTCTATATTTTGTTTAATAATCCTGCCCCTTCCAGTAGAAGCAGAGTCTGTTAATGTTTTAACTCTGGAAGAAGCCATCAGGATCGCGGTTGACAGTAATCCTGATTTTCAGGCTTTTAAAGCACGTTTAGGAATTAGCGAAGCGGCAATTACAACGGCTGGCGCATTACCAAACCCATCTTTCGTAACTGATAATGGTGGCGCTGAAAAAACATACCGATTTGGACTACAGCAAACATTTCTTTTAGGTGGAGACCGTAAAAAACGGCTGGCAGTTGCCCAGGCGAAGCAAGAGGTACTTTTTTCTGAAATTAGTCAAGCGTTATTGAACTTGAGAGGCGATGTCCGGAAAGCCTACACCCAACTTTATAATGCCCAAGAGCGACAAGCCGCCTATCAGCAATTGCTGAATCTATCGCAACAACTGCTCAATGTGGCGCAAAAGCGTGAAAAAGCCGGGGATATCGCTCAAGTCGATGTCCTACAAACTCAGCTTTTGATGCTGGAAGCACAAAACGATTTACGGTCCACTAACTATGACTTGATGCAAGCCAAAAATCAGTTCGCTCTACTGTTGAATCACCCAGATATCGGACAAATGGAACTGGCACCGCCTAAGAAAGAGCCGGATGTCACACCTGTTCAACCTTCTCCCAGCCAGATTCCGACCGACACAGTGACACTACAAGGGATGATTCAACGAACGGATCTGGATTCAAATCAGCTCGTGGAATTGGCACTTAGCAGGCGGCCTGAAGTGCAAAGGAACCTCCACATGCAAGCAGTCACACGCCGTCAAGAAGCATTGGCAAAAGCCGAGCGCATACCGGATCTAACTGTTGCTGCCGGGCCAAATATCATCACTGAACCGGGACAACAAGAAATCAATGTTTTTGTAGTAGCAAGCTTAGAAATTCCTGTTTTCAATCGACAGCAAGGGCCTATTGAAGAGGCTCAGGCCAGACGCACGCAACTGGAGCAAGATCTTCACGCCACCCGTAACCGTATAACACTTGAAGTAAAAAACGCATACACTGCGTATCAGAGAAACCAGGCGTTAATTGAACAATATGAAAGCCAGTTGCTGCCAACAGCTCAAATCCTTGTGGAGAAAGCCCATCTAGCTTTTGAGGAAGGAAAGACCTCGATTCTTTTTCCCATTAACGCCCAGCAAGCCTACGTTAAAACCCGCCTTGGGTATTTGCAAACCTTGCAGAATTACCAGCAAGCCATTACAGACTTGGAAAAAGCTATAGGAAGTGGATTATGAAACGTATTCTGAATCGACTGAACTCATTAGACAGAAAAAAACTGACTTTACTGGTTGGAATTATCGTTGTCCTGTTGCTGGTTGGTCTGTGGGTTTGGTTGTATCCGCCGGGCCAAGACACTCCCCTGGTGACAGAAGAGCATGAGGAAGAACATGAAACCGGTGTTGTGGAACTGTCCTCTGAAGCAGTGAAACAGGTTGGCATCCAGACTATCAAGGTTAGCGCCAGCGGAGCGGAAGGTCTAATCACCACCACCGGAGAAGTCCGGGCCAGTGAAAACCGGCTCTTTCACATCAGCCCCTTCGTGGAAGGTCGGGTGGTGCAGGACAACGTGCTGCTGGGCGATGTGGTCCGGCAGGGCCAGACGCTAGCGCTGGTTCAAAATCAGCAAATCGCCCAGATCCAGGCTGATTATATTCATGAACTTCACAAGAACGAGATTGACATCGCTCAGGCACGATCCCGTTTCGAGTTGGCCCAGAAAACACTTGCTCGTGAACAGCAACTTTTTGACGAAGGTATCTCACCCCGGCGTGATTTGGAAGCGGCGGAAACCGAATATGAGCAAGCCAGAGCTGCGTTTGAAGGTGAACAAGAGCATCAAGTACATATTAAGGCTGAAGGCAGGGCTTTGATGGGAGCTTATGGAGTATCGCCTAACACTGCGCACAATGAGTCACTCCGAAACACCAGTCCGGTCACGGCTCCGCGTTCCGGTGTAATTATTGAGAAAAACATTACCTCCGGAGATATGGTCAATCCAGGAACCGTGATGTATACCGTGGCCGATCTGAGCCAAGTCTGGCTGGATGTGACCGTGTACCCCCAGGATTTCAACAACATCCAGCCTGGCAATATCGTCCGCTTCACCACCGACAGCCTGCCCAGCAAGGTTTTTTCAGGCAAGATTGATTACATTCCCCCGAAAGCCGACGAGGTAACCCAGACCTTTGTGGCACGGGCGTTTTTGGATAACTCGAATACATTGTTGAAGCCGGGCATGTTCGGCACCGTAAATGTACAAACACCGCTGGCCGGACAAGGGGTAATCGTGCCGGAAGCCGCCGTGCAGCGAAACGACAGGGAAGTCTTCGTGTTTGAGGTAGTCCGGTCCGGTGTCTATCGCAAACAGGACATTATCCTGGGGCCTAAACTGGAGACGGGTTATCTGGTCAAGCAGGGGCTGGAGGCAGGTCATCATATCGTAACGAAGGGCAGCTTCGCACTGAAATCCGAATTGCTGAAGGGTGAATTTGCCGAGCATGGACACTAGGAGTAAATATTAATGGAAAATTTCCTGGTAAACCTGATTCGACAAAGGCTATTTATTCTGATTATCTTCCTATTGGCCATTATTGGTGGGGTTGTCGCCTTCAAAAACCTGCCCATTGATGCCTTTCCCGATCTTACCAACAACCAGGTGCAGGTCATTACCGAAACACCCGGCTGGGCACCGGTGGAAACCGAGCAGTTGGTCACGATTCCAGTAGAGTCCATCATGAACGGGTTGCCGGGTGTGACGGATATCCGTTCCATCTCCAAATTCGGATTATCCGTGGTCACCGTAATTTTTGAAGACGACGTGGATACCTACTTTGCTCGTCAACTGGTGAACGAGCGTCTACAAAGCGCTAAGAGCCGCCTACCCGAAGGTGTCAATCCGGAACTTGGCCCGATTACAACGGGAATGGGAGAGATTTACCAGTATGTGCTTAAAGGAAAAGGTTATTCAGCAACTGATCTTAAAACTTTAAATGACTGGGAAATCAAGTACCTGTTACGAACGGTACCGGGCGTAAACGAAGTGAATACGTGGGGCGGCTTTACGCAAGAATACCATGTGCTGATTCATCCGGCGAAACTTATTCAATACAATCTGGATCTGGAAGATGTATTTGCCGCAATCAAAAAAAATAACAACAATTTCAGCGGCGGCATTATCGAGCATCAGGCCGAGCAGTACGTGGTGCGCGGGCTGGGCCGGGTCAACAGCCTGGATGAAATCGGCAATATTATTGTTAAATATGAAAACGAAGTGCCCATCTATATTCGCAATCTGGGAGAGGTCAGCTTCGGCCATGCATTGCGACAAGGGGCGGTAACCAAAGACGGCAAGGGAGAAGTGGTGACGGGCATCGTAATGATGCTCAAAGGCGAAAACAGCCGGGCGGTGATTGAGCGTGTGAAAGAAAAGATTGAAGATATTCAAGAGGGCCTGCCATCCGGCGTGGAGATTAAACCTTTTTACGATCAAACCCATCTTGTCGAGCAGACCATTGAAACCGTGCGTACCAACCTGATTGAAGGTGGCATGCTGGTCATTGCCGTTCTGCTCTTTATGCTGGGCAACCTGCGGGCGGCCCTGATCGTGGCGGCAGTGATTCCGCTATCCATGATGTTTTCATTTATGGGCATGCGCTGGCTGGGCATCAGCGCCAACATCATGAGCTTGGGGGCGGTGGATTTCGGCATGATTGTGGACGGAGCCATCGTTATGGTGGAGGACATCCTGCGAAAGCTCTCGCACAAAGATAATCCCAGCCTCAGTAATTTCGAGATCATCCAGCAATCCGTCCGGGAGATGGCCAAGCCCATCTTCTTCGGCGTGTTGATCATCACCGTGGTCTATGCGCCTATTCTGGCCCTGGAAGGGATGGAATATAAAATGTTCTCCCCGATGGTATTCACCGTCAGTTTCGCCCTGTTGGGGTCACTACTGGTCTCACTGACCTTGGTTCCGGTCTTGTGCAGCTTTTTTCTTAAAGGGCATGTCGAGGAAAAAAGCAACTTCCTGATTGAAAAGGTACGTGGCCCATATCTGAGGCTGTTAGAAAAGGCTCTGCATAACCGTAAAAAAACGGTTGGGTTTGCCGTCATTGCTTTTGTCATCACCATGATGAGTGTTCCGTTTCTAGGCACGGAATTTGTTCCCGAACTGGATGAAGGGGATATTGTGATATCCGCAACCAGTCTGCCCAGTATCTCTGTTCCCCAGGCTACTGAAGTCACCACCCTGATCGAACATGTGGTAATGCAGTCACCAGAGGTGGAAACCGTGGTATCCAAGATTGGCCGGGCTGATCTGGCCACCGATCCGATGGGCGTGTATAAGGCGGATGTTCTGGTAAAACTCAAGCCCAAAAATGAATGGCGGGCCGGTCTCAGCAAGAACAAACTGATCGAGCAACTGGATCACCGCTTGGATGAACAAGTTCCCGGCGTTAACTTCAACTTTACACAACCCATTGCCATGCGGGTTGATGAGTTGGTGTCGGGTGTGCGCTCCGATATTGCGATTAAACTGTTTGGTGAGGACTTGGAGGTTTTGAGCGACAAGGCCGCCGAGATAGAGCGGGTCATGCGCACTGTGGACGGTGTGGCAGACTTGCAGGTAGAGCAACTTTCGGGCAGCGCCCAGATACAAATTCAACCGAATCGGCATAAATTGGCAATGTACGGTGTCAACATTGAAGATGTTCAGCGCTTGATTGAAACAGCGATACAAGGCACCCCCGTCTCCGAAGTCATCGAAGGGAAAAAACGTTTTACTATACGTGTCGGCTTTCCTCTAGGTATACAAACCGATCCTGAGTATGTAAAAAATCTGGTGGTTTATACGCAAGACAACCGCCGGGTTCCGCTGGGTCAAGTGGCGGATATTCGGATTGACGAGGGTATGGATGTGGTAAACCGGGAGTTTGGTGAGCGGCGAATCATTATTCAGATGAACGTGCGGGACCGGGATGTGGGATCGTTGGTTCAGGAAGGGCAGGCCAAAATTGATGAGCAGGTTGAGTTGCCTCCCGGCTATTACATCGAGTGGGGCGGCCAGTTCGAGAATCAGCAACGGGCCATGAGCAAGTTGATGCTGGTGGTGCCGGTGTCAATTCTCATTATCTTTTTTCTGCTGATGGCGACGTTCGGCAACGTCCGCCATGCTTTGCTGGTCATGCTGAACGTGCCCTTTGCCCTGATTGGCGGGGTCATTGCCCTTTGGCTGCGAGGTATGTACCTGAGCGTTCCCGCTTCCATCGGCTTTATCGCCCTGTTTGGGGTAGCGGTTTTGAATGGCCTGGTTTTGATTTCGACCATCAATCGGTTTCGAGATCAAGGACAAACCCTGCATATGGCCATTATTCATGGTGCTGAAACCCGTTTGCGTCCTGTTTTGATGACAGCCTTAGTTGCGTCCTTGGGCTTTATGCCGATGGCGCTTTCTACCGGCAGCGGTGCGGAAGTTCAAAAACCATTGGCAACCGTCGTTATTGGTGGATTGATAACCTCAACCCTCCTGACTCTGGTGGTGTTGCCAGTTATTTATCATTGGATCAGTCAAAAGGAAGGAGATATGTATGGGGCATGACGTGACCGGAAAAGAGGGTTTTACGGGGAAATGGTACACCCACCCGATTTTACGCAATACGCTATTGGCAACCTTATTGACCGGTGTTACATATGGCTTGGCCCATACGGGTATCATCGACCCTATTCTTGAGAAAGCCCTGTTCGGCATTGCCGTGGTTGTGGGGGGGTATCACTGGGCGCGGGAAGGGATTGAAGAGTTGATCGAATGTCGGAAAGTCGGCATTGAGTTTTTGATGCTGGCTGCGACCATCGGATCGATTGCACTGAACATGTGGGATGAGGCGGCTTTCCTGGTGGTGCTGTACGGCGCGGCGGAAGGCTTGGAGGAATATACCTTTGCCAAAACCCGTGCTTCCATTCACAAGCTGCTGGATCTAGCCCCCAAGGTGGCCCGTGTCCGCCAAGATGGTCAAGAGAGAATGATTTCCGCTGAAACCCTGAAAGTGGGCGATACCTTTATTGTCAAGCCGGGCGAATCGATCCCGACCGATGGCGTGATTCTCAAGGGTCGATCCAGTATTGACGAAGCGCCCGTAACCGGGGAATCTGTGCCGGTAGAAAAAGAGGAGGGCATGAAAGTTTTTACCGCCACCATTAACCATGACGGGGTATTAGAGGTTCAAGCCGCAACCGATTACCAGAACAACACCCTTGCCAAAATGGTTCACATGGTGGAAGAAGCGCGGGAACAAAAAGGAAAATCCCAACTCTTTATTGAGGCGTTTGGGGAAAAGTACACGCCAGCCGTCTTGATTGTGTCGATCTTATTGCTGGTGATTCCGCCATTGCTTGGAGCGTCTTTCCAGTTCTGGGCCTACAAAGCGGTCGTTCTGCTGGTGGCTGCCGCGCCCTGTGCCTTGGTTATGTCTACTCCGGTTGCCATTGCAACGGGCATTGGCGTGGCAGGACGGCATGGCGTCTTGATCAAGGGTGGTATGCACTTGGAAAACTTGGGCAAACTGAAGGTTGTGGCTCTTGATAAGACCGGGACGCTTACCCAAGGGAAACCCCAAGTGTCGGATGTTATTGCACTTGAAAGTGATGAAAAGAGTCTGCTTGAACTGGCCTATGGTCTGGAGGAACACTCGACCCATCCCCTGGCAAAGGCCATTGTGGAAAGAGCAAGAACTGTCGGGGTTGAAGCGGCGGCTGTCACCGAGTTTCGTTCATTGACGGGAGCAGGTGTTCAAGGTCAGATTGGGCAGGATGTGTTTTATCTTGGAAAACCCAAGCTGTTTGAGGAACTGGGACTGAAACCGAACCATCAAGTGGAGTCTCTGGAGAACGAAGGAAAAACCGTGGTACTGGTTGGCACCCAGGAAAAGCTAACCGGCATTATCGGCATCCAGGACCAGATCCGGGAAGAATCGGAAGGTGTCATCAAGCAGTTTCACAAGATGGGGATGAAAGTGGCCATGTTGACTGGGGATAACGAACTGGCCGCCCGCGCCATTGCCCGGAAGCTGGGGATTGATGACGTGCGGGCCGAACTCAAACCCGAAGATAAAATTAAAGCCGTTGAGGAACTGGAACAAAAGTACGGCCCGGTAGCAATGGTTGGGGATGGTATCAACGATGCGCCTGCCTTGGCAAGAGCAACGGTTGGGATTGCGATGGGAACCGCCGGGACCGATGCAGCTATTGAGGCAGCGGATACGGCCTTAATGGGGGACGATCTCACGAAGGTTGTCTATGCGATTTTCCTGGGCAAGAAATCCCGGCGCATCGGGAGACAGAATATTGTTTTTTCGCTGGTCTTGCTGGCGGTGATGATTCCATCGGCGCTGATCGGCTTACTGAGCGTGGCCGGAGCCGTGTTTTTCCATGAAACATCCGAGATTTTGGCCGTTTTAAATGGTTTGCGGGTAGCAAAAGGACAGTCGGCTTAAATCTCAAATGTTTTTTGCTATACTGTACATGTATCTATTGTGTAGTAAGTGAGACTAAAGTCTCATCTCTCACAAGGATAGTAGAAAACGCCGAGAGAAGTCTCGAATGTCTCAAATCCTAAAACCGAGGTATAAAAAGTGTTTTCAGGTTTTAAAATCCGGAAACGCTCTCAGGGAAAGGG
>CAYLWC010000058.1:0-7820 GCA_964387265.1 uncultured Vampirovibrionales bacterium
TTACCGGGCAGGCCAACGGCCAGGGCGGGCGGGAACACGGGCAAAAATGCGATCAGTTGCCGGGGGCTCGCAATATTGAAAACCCGGAGCATAGGGCCCATGTGGCGAAAGTCTGGGGCGTTAACCCTGAGGATCTCCCCGGCAAAGGGGTGGATGCTTACGAGATTTTCCGAAAAATAGACAAAGGCGAAATCAAAGGCCTCCTGTCTATCTGCTTTAACCCGGTGGTCTCACTCCCCGACAATAACTTTATTCGTCAATGCCTGGAAAAGCTGGAATTTTATGTGGCCATTGACTTTTTCATGAACGAGACGGCTCGTTATGCGGATATTGTCCTGCCAGGATCCCTGCAGGAAGAAGATGAAGGGGTGATTACCCAGGTAGAAGGCCGGGTCATTAAAATCAATAAGGCCGTGGATCCCCCTGGAGAGGCTCGTCAGGACTGGCGGATTATTCAGGATATTGCCGCGGCTCTGAACCGCACCCACGGGTTTACATTTAAAGAGCCTCGGGACATCTTTAACGAGCTTCGGCAAGCCAGCCAAGGCTGGATTGCCGATTATTCCGGCATTACTTATGAAAAAATCGAACGGCAATTGGGCGTCTTCTGGCCTTGTTATTCAGAAGATCACCCCGGCACCCCGCGCTTGTTTGAGCCGGGTTCCTGGAACCCCATCGCCAATGGGGCCGGGCCGTTTTATTTCCCTGACGGTAAGGCCCGCTTTAACGTGGCCGAATACACCCCACCCACCGAAGAGGTGGACGCCGAGTATCCCATTATCCTCACCACGGGACGGGTGGTGAGTCAGTTTTTATCCGGCACCCAAACCCGGCGGATTGGCCCGCTGGTGGATCAGTACCCAGAGCCCCGAGTGGAGATGCACCCCCGACTGGCCGAAAAACTGGGGATTGCTCAAGATGACTGGGTCATAGTCGAAAGCCGCCGGGGACAAGCGGTTTTGCAGGCCAGTGTGGTTAAAACCATTCGCCCGGATGTGGTGTTTGTCCCGTATCACTGGGCCGGACCCAAGAGCGCCAATCAACTCACCATCTCCGCCCAGGACCCCATTTCCAAGATCCCGGAATATAAAGTCTGTGCGGTTCGGGTGAAAAAGGCCGAGCAGCCGCCAACGTATGCCAGTCAGCTGGAGCCGCAGCAATAAGGGAAAGAGAGTGATGCCAAAACCTGCCGAACTTCATTTTTTTATCGACCCTAGCCGCTGTATCGGCTGCCAATCTTGTGTTCAGGCTTGTACTGAGTGTGACACCCACAAGGGACACTCCATGATTCACCTGGAGACGGTGGATCGTTATGAGTCTCCGCAGACGGTGCCGGTCATCTGCATGCATTGCGACTCACCCACGTGTGCCGAGGTTTGCCCAGCAGACGCCATCAAGCGGACCGGAGACGGGGTGGTGCAATCGGCAAGAGAGCCCCGGTGTATCGCTTGCAGTAACTGCGTAATTGCTTGCCCCTTCGGGGTCCCCAAAACCAATGTGGAGTTTAGCCTCATGATGAAATGCGACATGTGCTATGACCGGACCTCGGTAGGGAAAAAGCCCATGTGCGCCAGCGTCTGCCCAAGCCAGGCCCTGTTTTACGGTACCAAAGAAGAAATCGAGCGCCGCCGCCCTCGTTCCCGGCCCATCAACGAGTTTCAATTCGGCCACCAGCGGATCACCACCCAGGTCCATATGATGGTGCCCAAGGAAGCGCCCAACCAGTATCTGGATGTCACCGCCGTCCTGGATGACGGGGCGCTGGGCAAGGATATTGAGGACACCCTGTTTGAAGCGGCCTTGTTTTAGGGGAAGGAGTATTGGGGAATGAGCGAAACAAAACACAGGCAACCCATTACCGAGCGCACCAAGTGGCGGGATGACTTTCCCGTCGACACCCCTCAAGACGATTACGTCAGCCGCCGGGAGTTTATCAAGTTCCTGGTCCTGATCATCGGGGCGTTTATGACGGGGCAATTCTGGATTGGCTTGCTGAACCTACAGATGGAGCCGAGAAAGCCCTCGTTAAAACCCATTGCTTCCCTGGATCAGATTCCGGTAGGCGGCCACCTGACGTTCCACTACCCCGACACCCACAGCCTGTGCATCCTGCTTCGAACCTCTGAAGACACGCTGGTGGCTTACGATAATAAGTGCACCCACCTGATGTGCCCGGTTATTCCCGACATGGAAAAGGGGGAACTTTTTTGTCCTTGTCACAAGGGATTTTTCGACATCAACACGGGGCGTCCCTTTGCCGGCCCTCCCACCCGAAAGCTGGCTGAGGTCAAACTTCGCGTGGAAGAGGGGATGATTTACGCCGTTGGAATGGAGGACGCCGTGGTATGACACAGTACAATACAACCAAAACCGCTGATCCTCTGGTTCGCCAGCGGCGGCAGATTATCTACCTGGGCATTCTCTGCCTGGTGCTCGTATTGGTCATTATGCAGCTTTGGCTATTAATGGCCACCATGAACGCCTTTTTAGCTGGGGATTTTTCCATTATCTGGCCCGCCGCCATTGCCAGCGCCGTCTGTTTTGTTTTAAACGTCGGGCTGGTCATTTATCTCTACCGGATAGAAAAAGATACGGCCCGCCCCCCGGCTTGCAAAACCAAGGCCACCGGGCTGACGTTTGAGGAATCCCAGGATCCCGCCCAGACTTAATTCCCGCCCAGACGGTACTTTCGGGCCAGTTCCGTCAGACGAGGAACGAGATCCGAATGGGGCTTCACGTACAAAATATAGCGAGGAACACCCTGCTGGACAGTATAGGCCATAAAGGGCTCTCCCCAGAAGCTCACCAGCGCCGCAGGCGAGGAGCTGTCCGTCAAGTCGCTCAGGATAAAGGAAATATTTTCTTCAATGGAGGTCCATTGAGGCGGAATGACTTTATCCTGGCCCTCGCAACGGTTGAGTTTTGGGACGATCTCGGTTTCCCACAGATCTCTTTGCCGCTCATCCAGCACAAAGCAAATACCGGTCACCGCCGGGTTCTCAATGGCGGGCTTGAGCAGGATGTCAAACAGGGCCTGGGTACGAAACATCAGTAGACACACATGAAACCACAGCATCTCCCCTCGAGCCTCCCGGCAAAACCGTTCGCTTTCCGTGCGAAGGTGATGCGGCCCCAACAACACCACCTCAGGAACGCTGAGCCCTTCTGAGAGGTGGCGCACCATGCCTTCCACATGATCGATCTTGTGTACGACAGAGGCGACCGTGGTTTCCACGCTTTGTTCCTGACGAATACTTCTGAGGAACTGCAAGGCAATCAAGGTCACAATAATAATAATCAGGACATCTTCGTTGACCAGGTGCAGAAAGTGCATCACCAACGCCGCCACCGCGGCCAGCAGCCCAGCAATAAATTCCCATTCCAGCTTCAGGAGCTTTTTCACCGAGAATCTCACAACAGTCATGAACCAGCCCTTATCTTATCGTAAACAGAGAAACCCTCACCATGCGGGCGGCATAAGGGAATCCAAACTCAGACAGGCAAGGAGGAAGTCAGAGGCTCCAGCTCTGCCGTAAAGGCCCGAAGCACCGGCGCCTGCCAGGTGATTTTATAGCCTTTTGCCTGATCCCGTGTTTCATACACCGCCTTTATGGCCTGGGCAATATAGGCCATATGGCTCTGGGTGTAGCTCCGTCGAGGAATGGCCAGACGCACTAGCTCCAGGGGCGCCAGACTATCGGTACCGTCTTCCTTGGGCTGGCCAAACATCAGGGTGCCAATCTCCACCACCCGGATCCCGGCCTCTAAATACAGGGCATTACTCAGCGTCAGACCTGGAAAGGCTTGAGAAGGAATCTGCGGGTAAAAGCGTTTGGCGTCTAAATACACCGCATGGCCCCCAGCAGGGTTCATCATCGGGACTCCCGCCTCAGAGAGTACCTGATGGAGGGATTCTACCGAGGCAATCCGGTAGGCCAGGTACGCTTCATCCATCACCTCTTGCAGGCCCACGCTGAGCGCCGCCAGATCCCGCCCGGCCAGGCCACCATAGGTGGGAAAACCTTCCATCAGGACCAACAGGTTCTTGGCTTGTTGGGCCAGCGTATCGTCATACACCCCCAGCAAGCCGCCAATATTGACCAGCCCGTCTTTTTTGGCGCTCATGGTAAAGGCATCGGCCAACTGAAACATCTCCTGGGCGATGGCTTTGGCCGAGCGATCCTGCTGTCCCGGCTCCCGTTGCTTGATAAACCAGGCATTCTCCGCAAAGCGGGCCGCATCTAATACAAAAGGCTTGCCGTAACGGCGGGCCAGGGCTGAGGCTTGCCGCAAGTTTTCCAGGCTGACCGGTTGACCGCCTCCGGTGTTGTTGGTGATGGTCATCAGCACGGCGGCCACCTGATCGCCCAGGCTCTTTAAATGCTCCTCCAGCTTCACCAGATCGATATTACCCTTAAAGGGATGAAGGTTTTCCGGATCCGCCGCTTCCTCAATCACCAGATCCACCGGCGTGCCTTGGAGGTATTGGACGTTGGCCTTGGTCGTATCAAAATGGGCGTTCGACAAAACCGTCTTGCCTTCAACATTCAGGCAGGCAAAGAGAATATGCTCAGCGGATCGCCCCTGATGGGTCGGAATCACGTGCTTGATGCCGGTGAGATCCCGGACCACCGCTTCCAGCTCAAAATAAGACTCTGAGCCGGCATAGGTTTCGTCTCCCAGCATCATGGCCGCCCACTGGGCCGTAGACATGGCCCCGGTACCGGAATCGGTCAGCAGATCAATGGTGATCTGCCGCGCCCGGAGCTTAAAGGGGTTGTATTTCGCTTCCTGCAAAAACCGCTCCCGTTCGGCACGGGTGGTTTGGGGAAGCGGCTCAACGGTTTTAATCCGAAAAGGTTCAAAAACAGCAGGTGTCAAAAGTGTTTCCATAAATCTTCATCCGTTTCAGGGGACTCACATAGCGATGTCTTTTACAATGACACAAAGAAACAGCCGCCGTCGAGACAGGAGGAGAGAAAAAGAGAAAACTTTATCTCAACGCTTCATTTTTGGTGTTCAGAAATCACGAAAAAGCCATTACGCGGATTGGGTTGTCTTTTGGGCTCAGCGTCATCACCTCACCACCCAAGCCAGCCACTTACATCGTATCCGCAATTTGTTGCAGCGCATCCCGATCCACAATGTGCACCTGCTGCTGGCGCATCCGAATCACCCCTAGCTTCGTCAGGCGTTTAAACGCCCGTGAGAGCGTCTCAGGGATGGTCCCCAGAATCGACGCCAGGGTTCGCTTTTGGACCTCAATGGCCGCTTCGGCTGGGGTGTCTTTACTGACATAGAGCAGGTATTTGGCCAGGCGGGCATCCACGCTGCGCAAAGACAAATCCTCAATCAGGGCGTTAAACTCCCGCAAGCGCTGAGACATCCTGACCACCATCTTCATCAGGATTTCCGGCTTGGTGGCGACGGCCTCCCGGAAGGGCTTTCCCTCAATGGCCAGAATTACCGAGTCTTTCAGGCACAGGGCATTGGCCGGGTACTCTTTAACGCCGCTAAAGATGGGAAATTCGGCAAAAATATCTCCCGGACCAAACAGGTGCAGGATGATTTCTTTTCCCTCCCCGGTCTTATAAATCTGTACTTGCCCCGAGTAGACAATATAAAAGGAAGTGGCGTCATCCCCCTCATGAAAGATGGTTTCCCCGGCCTCCAGGTGAAGAAGCCTCGCGGTGGAAGCAATCAGGGTCACCTCCTCATCAGAGAGGGCGTCAAAAAAATACGTTTCCTTGAGCGCGTCAGAGAGCTTCATAACACATGCTCCACACAGGGTTCTTAAAGTGTTTTTCTGTTGACTTATGTCAAAGGAATCCGCAACAGAAATCTCTATACTAATATCACAAACGTAAACGGATGCCTGAGGTAACAATCCATGTCTCTCGAGCTTCACCGGGAAACTGTTATTGGAGAATTGGTAGCAAAAAAACCTCAATTAAGTAAAATTTTTGAAAGAATGGATATCGACTACTACACTGGGGGGCAAAAAACCTTGCTCCAGGTTTGCCGGGAAAAGGGAATGGATGTTCAAACCCTGCTTTTCAAACTGAAAACCGATATACCCAATGAAACTTCAAGAAGCCACAATCTCTATGGCGCACGACTAGATGATATAACACGCCATATTCTGATGGAACACCACCAATACTTGTATGAGGCCATGCCGCGTCTGGCCATTCTCGTTGAAAAGGTGGTGCGTGTTCATGGGGAGCATGAACCCAGGCTGTACGAATTAAAAGAAACCTACCATGCCCTGTGCTCCGAATTGGAAGTCCATATGGCAAAAGAGGAAAAAATTCTGTTCCCGTACTGCGAACAATTAGGAACAGGAAATGCCCCATCCATGTTCCGTGGCGGTTCGATTGAAAACCCTATTCACAAGATGGCAGAGGGCCATGAGAAAACAAGATCGCTCCTGAAACACATCCGCCACCTCACAAATAACTACACGCCACCGGACGGGTCTTGTGCTTCGTACCATGCCTTGCTGGAAGGGTTGTCTGAAATGCAGGCGGACATTCATCAGCATATTCATGAAGAGAACAATATTTTGTTTCCCGCAGCAATACTTCAAGCAAAAAGGAAAGAGCAAGCTTAATACAATACAAAGCCTGTCTCCAATACTAGTGAGTAGCAACCATTGAAATAGCGCATTCAAGGTTGCTTTTTTTTGGCCCTGCAATTTCTCCCCTGCTTCACAGGGAGAAATTATCCGAGAGTATAGCCGCCATCCACCACGAGTTCCTGCCCGTAAATATTCCGGGCCTGATCAGACGCCAGGAAAACAATGGCGTTGGCAATATCCTCCGGCACCCCAAACTGCCCCGGCATCAGCCGCTGGTTGATGCCAGCCGCAACACTTTGCAAGGTTTCCGGCTCCAACCCCACGGTTCCCCAGAGTGGGGTATTAATCGGGCCGGGGGCAACGGCATTCACCCGGATTTTCCGAGGGGCCAATTCCGCCCCCAGAGTCTGGGTCATGGATTTCAAGGCGGCTTTGCTGGCGCTATAAACCGACAGCCCCGGAAAGCCCACCTGGGTGAGAAACGTTGTGATAAAAATCACGCTGCTTCCTGCTTGCATCACAGGGAGAAATTCCCGCACGGTTTGAACGGCCCCCATAAAATTAACGCTGAATTGCTCCATGACTTTTTCTTCCGTGGATTCCTCAAAGGGAACCACTCGGGCAATCCCGGCGTTGGGAACCAGAATATCGACCTGACCAAAGCGCTCCAACGTGCTTTTAACCAGGCGCTCCCGATCCGCCTTTTGGGTCACATCCCCGGTGACCACTAAGGTCCGTTCCGGGGCGGACTGGGCGATCCTTCTCAGTTCTTCCTCATTTCTGGCAAAAAGTACGACCGACGCCCCCGCTTGAAGGAACGCTTCTGTTGTACTTTTTCCAATCCCACTGCTGGCACCGGTGATCACAACCACTTTTCCTGAAAACAATTCAGCCATCGATTTATTCCTTTTTCTATTGACGAGAATCTTAGTAACTGGGCTTCATTTTGGCAAAAAACACCTTAAAAGGGCTTGATCCTAGTCAATGCAATTTTTCCAGGATTTTTGGATGATGTCACTATCCAAATGGGTAATACCCAATTCGCTAATATCAACTAGCTAAATTAGGGAATTCTTTCCTCTCTTTGATTCATTACCATAAGTGAGCAACCCCAAGTTAAAACCCAGTGCCATTGGCTCTGGCCCTCAATTGATATTGAGCATAAAAGGATCCTATCTTTGGACAGGCGTGAGGTCTTGCAAGTATTTACACGAACCATAGTTGCGTTCTGGTGTATAGG
>CAYLWC010000059.1:0-7611 GCA_964387265.1 uncultured Vampirovibrionales bacterium
GTATTTATTCCTATAACCTCTCCTCTAGAATTCAATAAAGGTCCCCCACTGTTACCAGGGTTTATACTGGCATCAGTCTGAATTAAATCTTCCATATAACTTGTTCCCTGGTCGGTACTTATTTCAATCGTACGATTTAGCGCGCTTATAATTCCAGATGTTACTGTTGTTTGAAATTGAAGTCCTAAAGGATTTCCTATTGCTATGGCAGGTTCTCCCACCTTAAGCCTGCTTGCATCGCCTAAAGGCACTGCCACAAGGTCCGGCGCCTCTATTTTTACTATCGCCAGGTCTAGTACAGGTTCGCACCACACAGACACTCCTTCAATATTTCTGCCATCAGACAATGATACAATAATTCTTTTATTTCTGCCTCCAACTACATGATGATTTGTAAGAATGTATCCATCAGGACTAACAATCACTCCAGAACCTATTCCCCACCGCTGGGAAGCCCCTGCATCAAACAGTGCATTGCTATCTACTTTCAAAACAGATATCCCTACCACCCCAGGTGATGCGTTTTTGGCAACATTTTCAACATAATTATTTTGTTCTGAATACCCCACCTGAATATTTCTTGGCGGGTTGTCTGGATTTTCACCCGTTTGTAAATTTCCTCCCCCTTGAGATTTTTGTCCCATTTGCTGATTTTGTCCCATTTGCAAATTTTGTGGAGGGGAATCAGAATTTTTATTTATATAGTTTTTATTTATTTTTCTTCACACGGGCCTGATTCGATAATGCAGACCTCTTTAAAAGGAACGCCTAAACTGTTATAAAGATAATAGTTGTTTTTATAATCTAAAGAAATTGTACTGCCCCGTCAAAGGTGTTCCTGGGTCTGTCTGGGTAGTGAAAGTGAGGCATGAAAGAGAGAGAGAAAGAGAGACTATGGTAAGTGCAATCGGAGGTTTGCAATCTTCAGCAATATTGATGAACCCCAGTGGCTTTATGGGGTTAACACCGGCTGCTTACGCACAGGCAACCGCTTTGCCGGGGGTGCCGACATTAGGTAGCCCGTATGCTGCTGCTGTTGCTACACCATCATACGCAGCAGGTGGTACTCCTACCCAACCCGCAGGCACTGTGCCAGTTCAACCCCAGACGCAATCCCAGGAAGGTATGGCCTTGCAATTGATGCAAGGCATGTTGCAGTTAATAGCCATGTTACTGGGGATGATGAACGGCGGAAATGGTCAGGCGCAGGGTCAGCCGTTAGGTGCTGGAACAGCCGCCCCTGCCCCTGCAGGAGGAGCAGGCGCTACCAATGCGGTTGCCAGTTACAGTCGGGATGGGTATGGTAGTGGTAATCCATCTGCCTCATTTGACCTGCGCGCTGGCGCTGTCAATGGTCAAACGATTATCGATCCCGATGCCGGGGATCAGGCTCAGCTGCAAAGAAGTCTTGATTTAATCGCCCAAGATCCGGAAGGTCAGAAGCTGTTACAGGAAGCGAAAAACAGAGGTGTTACTATTGAAGCGGGCGATCCCGGTGGTCCGGGCGTAAATGGGGTCACCTTCAGCCAGGGCGATAAGAGCCATATTATTGTGAAAGATCCCACGAACATTAAAACTCTGGTTCATGAGTTGGTCCATGCGGTGTCTACCGAAGATGGGAACTCCCAGCATGAGGAAGGGCTCGCCAACGTAATCGGGGAACGGGTTGCCGCGCGAGCCACCGGGCAGGGCCAAGGGGTAGATGTCAACACGATTTACCAGAGAACGTTACCATTATATACGGAATTACAGCGAGTTAACGGGATCGAACAGAGCCTGGGTCGCTTGGGTGTTATCGCATAAGCGTGGCGCAAGTTACTTGTTGTTAGGAACCGTCCGAATCGAACCTGGATATTCTCAAATATTCAGGTTTTTCTATAACCTGAACCCGGAATTTGATCCGATCACATAAAGAACCGGGAATGAGGATCAACTCATTCCCGGCTAGTGATTGGAAGGGTTAGACTATCGGAAGAATTGCATCATGTAACTGAAGAGTTGGTTCATCATGCTGAGCATCTGATACATCATGCCCTGCAGGGTGCCCATATTGCTCTGGGGATACCCGCTGTTCTGATAGGGGGTGTTGTTGATCGACGGGTAGGTTGGCTGATTGTAAACAGGTTGTTGACCATACACAGGGGAGTTATTGCTATACGGGTTGCTTGGTTTGGATTTTTTGGGTGTATAGCCGTTAACCGGTTTATTGTTATTACCGGACCCTGTTTTAGAACCATAGGTCGGGGATTTGCTACCCGGCGTCTTCCCGTAGCTGGGGGTATTGCTATAAGAAGGTTTGGACGGCTTGGTATAGTAGCTGACCTTGGTTTTGGTCTCGTACTTGGGAACCTGTTTGTCTTCGTACACAGGCACATCCTTATAGATGGGCTTTTCAGTGTAAACCGGCTTTTGTTCATAAACAGGCCGCTCTTTATAGGAGGGTTGCTGCTCATAGACAGGCCGCTCTTTATAAACGGGCTCCTGAGAGTAAACAGGCCGCTCTTTATAAACGGGCTCCTGAGAGTAAACAGGCCGCTCTTTGTAAATGGGCTGGTCTTCATAGATCGGCTTGTTTTCGTAAACGGGCCGCTGTTCATAGACTGGACGATTCTCGTAAACGGGTCGTTGTCCATAAACGGGCTGTTGTTCATAGATCGGTCGATCTTCATAGACCGGGCGCTGTTCGTAGACTGGGCGATCGCTGTAAATGGGCTGTTGCTCAAAGATGGGTCGATCTTCGTAGATGGGTTGATCTTCATAGATCAGACGATCGCTGTAAATGGGCTGTTGTCCATAAACCGGACGATCTTCATAGATGGGCTGATCTTCATAGATCGGACGATCGCTGTATATGGGTTGCTGTTCGTAGATGGGGCGATCCTCAAAGATGGGTCGGTCCTCAAAGACAGGCTGTTCTCCATAGGTAGGCCGCTCTTCAAAAATCGGGCGCTCTTCCATAATGGGGCGATCCTCAAAGATGGGTCGGTCTTCAAAAACGGGCCGCTCCTCTTAATGGGGTCGCTCTTCCATGATGGGGCGATCCTCGTAGATGGGCCGGTCTTCATAGATGGGCTGATCTTCGAAAATCGGGCGGTCTTCAAAAATCGGACGGTCTTCCATGATGGGCCGGTCCTCATAGAGGGGTCGGTCTTCATAGATGGGCCGATCATCATAGACAGGACCTTCAATCGGTTCATAGTGTGTTTTGGTAAACGTGAATGAGGTCTTGTCATCTTCATAGAAGTGGGCATCATAGTAGGTTTTGACGTTGTTGGACGTGGTTGTTAAGGGCGAACCGGCTCCAACACCTGCAGATGCTCGGTAGCTACCCTGCCCGTCCGGGATCCGGAAGCCGAAGCTGGACTGGTTGACGGAGCGTTGCTGGGCCGCCACCGCAGGATCCATGCCCGCGTCAATCAACTGCTGAAGCGTCGCGTCGGTCGGCTTTTCGTAGTACTCAAACACTACGCGATCTTCGTTGGTGCCATTTTCTCCGCCCGGCATATTGGCATAGTAGAACTTGGCTACTGGGTCACTGGGGTCGCCGATAACATAGTCCTGACCTGGCAAGAGTGTTTGGGTGGTGCCGCTGGGCGAGGTGATCTTCAGTTGCCCGCCAGACAGGGTGGCGGTGGTCTTGAGGCCACTATCGTCTTGCACCACGAACCCGTACTGCGTGAAGGCAATATCGCCCAGGTCGTTGATGTTTTGAATATGGCTGTTGATGGTCACTTTTCGGCTGTTGTCGGTGCCATCCTCAAACATGGTCATGAAGCCATCGCCGGGGTTAATATCCACAGGCTGGTAATTATTGCCCTTTCCGCCTGCGATGGGGTCACCTGCAACGTACATATCATCCTGACCCAGGACCTTGTTGATGTCACTGTCAATCAAGTGAGCATTGCTGGAAAAAGCCTGGTTGTTTTCAGCATGTAGACCTGAGGTCTGGAATTTGGCGAACTGGTTGTTAAACATTTCATCGGCATTGGGAACGGTGACAGTTCCGTTGGTGAGGATTTCACCGACGGCGCCGGTGTTATTTTTACCATCCAGTTCCCGGCTGACAAACAGGGTGACTTCTTCATCCACGGTATTATAGCCGACAATCTCGGTACCGATCTGGACTTGCTCAGTCCCAATTTGAACCGTCTCTGTGCCGACTTGAATTGTCTCAGTACCGATCTGGACTTGTTCAGTTCCAATTTGAACCGTTTCCGTGCCAACCTGAACCTGTTGGGTACCAACCTGAACCTGCTGGGTCCCAACTTGCACGGTTTCAGTACCGATCTGAACGGTTTCAGTACCGTTTTGCACAAGTTCCGTACCAACCTGAATGGTTTCGGTACCGATCTGAACGGTTTCAGTGCCAATCTGGACTTGTTCGGTCCCAATCTGAACCGTTTCAGTGCCCGTTTGGATAGTTTCAGTTCCGATCTGAACACTTTCAGTCCCGACTTGGACGCTTTCGGTTCCAACCTGGACTTGATCATAGCCGGAAATGTATTGCTCGGTGCCGACTTGAACTTTTTCGGTGCCGGTTTGAACTTGCTCGTACCCTTTAAGCACTTGCTCAGTACCGGTTTGAATTTGCTTATATCCATCAATATACTGTTCGGTTCCGGTCTGGACTTGTTTATATCCATCCAGATACTGTTCAGTACCAGTTTGAACCTGCTTATATCCATCAATATACTGTTCGGTTCCGGTCTGGACTTGTTTGTATCCATCCAGATACTGCTCAGTACCGGTTTGAACCTGCTCATAGCCATCAATATAAAGTTCAGTGCCAGTTTGAACCTGTTCATAACCGCTTAAGACTTTTTCAGTCCCGACTTGCTGCTGTTCGGTACCCACTTGAACACGCTGGGTTTCATACCCGCTCAGAACCTGTTCGGTTCCTTCATTTTTCACATACAGGTTCTCACCATAAGACCCACCGGTCTGGTAGGTTAAGAGGTTGCCATCCTTATTGGAAAGCGAATAAGTGTTGTTGTTATAGGCAAGCTGCTCGGGGGGAGTGGCCCAGTTAAAATCAACCAGGCTCCCGGACAAGGGATAAGGCTGCGTTGACGTCGCGGCGGCATTTCCAGCGTTTCCACTGAGCCAGTCTCGGGCTGGTGTGGATGAGGCGGAGTAAGCCTGGGAATTTGCTTGGGGAGGCAATCCGGTCACATAGGAGCCACTTAAGTTGAAGCTGTTAGCGTATAGCCCTTGCATAATCATAACTTCTACCCTTCTCTCGCTATATCTAAATTATCGCGGTTTAAAATCCAAAGCAGATAATTTTTATCACTTAAATATATAAAAAAGATAACAATCTCAAGATTGATCGAAAGTGAAAAAGTTGGTAATGTTTCTTTACATGATCACAAGAGTCAAGTAGGGAAAACACTTGAAAAGTAAGGGTTTGAGCAGCGTGAAGCAGGCCCGGAATCAAAATGATATGGGTTGGTGATCAGCAAGACAAAAGCCAAAAGAGGCGGCATTACCGCTGCTTCTGGTTGCCGAGCCAGACCGCCGCTTCCTCTTATTAACCGTTTGTGAAGCTTTGACACCCGAGCCGAATCATACGCTGATTTCCCTGCTGAACAGGAAGCAAAAAAATAGAATGCGCTAGGGGATTTGAACCGTTCGAGACTGGAAGGGAACCACGTTGTTTTTGGCGTACTCCCGCTTTTTGACAGGCTCTATTGGAATCACTCTTGGGAAAAGCGCCAACAGACCTTCAACCAGCTTGGCCCGGTTATAGTACCGGCGAACGTAACGCTGGCCCAGTTTACCCATGGCGGCGCCCTCTTTGGGGTGTTCGTAAAACCATACAATGGATTGCGCCAGCTCGCTTGCGGATTCAGGCGGAATAGTTTTACCTGCCTGACTTTCCTCCAAAATCCGGCTGATTTCTCCAGCGGGTACGCAGGCCAGAATGGGGCGGCCCGCGGCCAGGTAGTCAAACAGTTTATTGGGGGTGACTTGCCCGTAAATAGAGAGGTTACGGTAGTTGATGATGGAAAGATCCCCTTCCATAATAAACTTGGCGACTCTGTTTTTTGGAAGCGCTCCCCAGAAAGACACGTTTTCCAAGCGTAATTGGGCCGCTTGTTGCTGGAGTGCATTAAACTGGTAGCCACCTCCGACCAGGTGGAGCTGGATCTCGGGATGGGTTTCTCCTAAAAGGCTGGCTGCCTCGATGAGGGTTTCCAATCGGGTATAATCGCTAAAAACGCCAGCGTAGACGACATTGAATTTTTTCTGACACCCTTCTTTCAGGTAGCTCCCCTTCCAGAGCTTGGGGTACCGGAAATATTCCAGGTCCGCGCCGTTTGGAATAAACGCGATTTTCCTTCGGCTACCGGGGACCTGGGCCTCAATGTCTTGGGTATAGGCTTCAGATACTGTGATAATTCGTTTGCTTTTTTGATACAGATGACTTTCTAGCCAACGATTCAGCAAAATCAGAAAACGGTTGCGGATAAACCCGTTTGCGGCCATGGTCTGACTCCACAGATCCCGCACTTCAAGCAGGAACTGCGCTCCTGCGACGATGGAAAGCAGGTAGGCCACCAGGCCAATCAACAGTGGGGGGGAGGAACCCAGCACAAAATGAAAGGTGCTCCTTTCCAGGAGAATTAAGCGTAATCCGGTACAGAGCGCCTTGAAACTAAAGTAAATATATTTCAAAGCTCGTGAAACCACGCAGCGTTTTGCCATGGGAGGTGAGGAAAGACGGATGATACGGAGATTTGAGTTCAACTCAACCTCTGGCTCAGCATGAGGCTCTGTCACATCTCCTTCCCCGGACATGGTTGTCATGCCGCTGGTTAAAATCGTGACCTGATGCCCATCTTCTGCCAGAGATTTGGCATGTTTGTAATGCCGCTGTCCTTGGCCTCCCGGCTCGGAATCCGTACTGAAAAATTGGGCGATGTATAAAATATTACTCATTCGTCATGTTTTCAATGGCTGGTTAACAGCAATTTTGCCTGAATACCGAGTGTGTTTGTTTTGATGCTTTTGACACCACAAGTCCACATGCTCATCCGAACAGATTTACTATAAATGTTTTGATGGCCCCCCCCATCCTCCAATCAATTGGTGTTTTTTTCCTGAGTCTGAGCCCGTCATAAATAAGGCACGGGGCCATAAAATAAAGAAGAAAGGAGGAGCAAAAAAGCCGTTGAAAGAGTGGGCAACAGAGCGGGTTTAGGTGTTATGGGCGTCTTGGCTTTGCTGGTCAGTCCGCTTTTGCGCCTGCTCATAAATCAAGATGGCAAAATGTTCCAGTCGTTTTAACGCCTTATCGGGGCTATCTCCCATTGGCGTGGCCACTTCAACCAACTGCCAGTTCAATGTTTTGTTCTGGAACTGGCTTTTTAGTACATGCCAATACCACTGCCACCGGTTTTCCGCATGACCGGCTTCCCACTGGTACCAGAGTAGCGCCAGGTAAGGTTGTTGTCCTGGGTTTTGAAGGCGGATTCGGGTTGTTTTGAGGGGGCCAGAAGGGGTGTTAATTTGATAGGGGCCCTCAATGCTTGGTTCCGCACCGGAGGCCAACAGGGAATCGTATAAATTATGAAGCCCGCTCATGGAAGCGCTTTGAAGGAGGGTGAG
>CAYLWC010000060.1:0-7585 GCA_964387265.1 uncultured Vampirovibrionales bacterium
GGCTACCCGGATCCGGGCAGCGGCGCTAAACCACTGCGCTCCAGAGTCGATGGATAATTTCGTGTCTGTAGCAATTGCTGGGCCGTGGTCTCACTCAACGGCGCAAATTTCTGCGTAATCAGATAGGGCTTGTGCAGCAAATTGACTGTTTCAGCCAGCAGGGTCTTGTTTCCAAATCCCCGAGCCCGCGGTGTCTTGTATAGCGAATACAGATGGTATAACGCGGAATGCTGATCATCGGTTTCCTGATCGGAAAGAACGCCTTGCTTGAGTAAAGCATTCAGTTGCTTTTTCCCATTTCGATCCAACGCATTGGCCAACTGACGGTACATTTTCATCCGCTGGAAAAACGGCTCCCCCGCCCCGGCTTTACCTTGGCGATATAGCGTCCAAGCCTGAACGGGATGGAAGGCCAAAAAGCCCAGCTTCTCCCGCAACAATACCGGAACCTCCGGTTGGGTCAAGTGTCGCTGGAACTGATCAAAGACCGGGGCTCGTCGTACCGGATTTTGAGCAGACTGCACCGATCCTCCCGGCAAATTCGCCGAGAAATATCCCAATGATGTTCCGGTTACGTTCATTTAAATACCTGATACCTATGATTTTGCCCGCTGTCAGCCGATGACTTATTGGTATTAAAACACCCCAAACGATTTTGTTGACACTCAAGATTAAGACCGGTTTTCAGCCTCCTGGCCACTGAGTTTTGCCTCCTCTTCCCGACAAGACTGGACCAGTGCCTGAATGGCTGATTGCACTTGTTCGGTCATCACCTCATCGTCCTCCTGATACGGGATGGGCTCTCCCAGTTTAATGTAGAGGTGATTGTTCTTTGGCCCGGTTTGAAGAATACCCGCTGGCAACACAGGAACTTTCGCGGCGCGGGCAAAAAAGGCCACCCCTTTTTTAATGGAACCCAACTCCCCGTTCTGGCTTCGGGTACCTTCCGGGAAAATCCCCAAGGCCCAGCGGCCGGATTTCAGAACAGTCAACGCCGAGCGAACGGTGGATTTTTCGAGTTTTTCCCGGTTCACGGAAAAGGCTCCCAGATAATGCAGGTACAACCCCATGATCTTGGATTCAAACAGCTCTTTTTTGGCCATAAACATGAGGGGATGAAACCAAATGGCCACCGCCAAGGCCAGGGGATCATTGTAGGAAGAGTGGTTGCTGACCAAAATAAACGAACCCTGGGGGATATGCTCCCGCCCGGTGATTCGTAGCCGATAGCGCAAGTGATAGTACAGAACAAACAGCCCCACATTGATCCACTGAAAGATCACAGGCCACCCGTTTAGGTACTTTTCAGTCACTTTGGTGTAATCAATTTTAGCCATTGGCGTCACCCAGCCTCCTCTCAAGGGGTTGTTGAGAGGTATTCTAACCAAAACCGGGTGGCTTGGCTACTGAACGAGCGCAAGCCATCAGCCCCCACAGGTCCTCTTTGCACTCCCCATTCTTATGCTACATTGAACGTATGCGCAATTTCTTCCAGCACCCAAGCACCCACCCGGACAGCTTTCAGAAGCGGCTACTTGAGTCCATCTTCCGAAAGCAAAACGTGGTCAGCAGTTTTCCTCTCAGTCACCCCGAGGTGTCATTGTACTCCTTTGCCGCCATTACCGGGGAGGGGTTGACTGTCGCTGTTTGCCCGGATCGCTTGGCCATCCGGCGACACCTGGAATATTTTCACCAAGCCGGATTTCAGTTTCCCGACATTGCCGTCCTGGATGGCAGCCAGATGCCCCATGAAGCCAGAGCGGTAGCCGAAGCCATCAACCACCATAAGGTGCGCCTAGTCTACACGACCCCACATGCTTTTGCCACCCTGAATTTTTTAAACCTGCTGGTACATCACCCCGTTAATTTCATCATGATTGAACAGGCCCATTTGCTCTTGCCCGATTTTACCGGCTCCCATCAGTATACTCGCCTGTTAGAAGGTTGGTATCAACTCCAACAGCATCCCCAAGTAGTGTTGTTTACCCAGCCCTTGCCTCTCCATCGGTTAAGTGAGCTGACCCAACGTTTACAGCTGGCTGAAACAACACCGTTTTTGCAGCATCCTTCTTTTGAAAATACGCGGCTTCGAGTCAAAATGGTGATTACCCAACATCAGAAGTTCCAGTTCTTAAGTCACCTGCTCAGTGGTATGCCAAAAAAAGGCGCGCTAGGGCGTATTTTTAATCCTGGGTCTGTCATTATCCAAACCTGTCGGAAACAAAGAAGCAAATGGCTGGCAAAAGCCCTGGGGAATTATGGTTTTGAAACGGTCATACATTATGAACCCAATATGTCCCCCGAAGAACGCCGAACCATTGAAGAGGTGTTTCACGCACGGCAGGATGTCATTGTGGTGACTTCAGGCTATGAGAGCCGCTATCTCCGCCCACCAGCTGGCGAGTCGCTAAAAGTCATTTTCTGGGATGCTCCAGCCAGTGTGGAGGAAAGCTTTGGCTTGTTGTTTCAAGTGCCTGATGCCACTGATCCGTTAATATCCGGGTGGTTTCTCCATTCTCGGGAAGATTTTTTTCAACAGCTGAACCGGCTCCGTTCCTGGGAGGGTGAGGCTGACGGAATCAAGCACCAGCGGGTTCTGGCCCTGAAAAAGTTCAGGCATTGGGTCCTTTCCAAGAGCTGTCGGCACCAGAGCCTGGTGAGTTTCTACCAAGGTCAGCCCCAATCCGACCTTCCCCCTTGTGGAGTCTGTGATCGTTGCCATCCAGATTCAAAGCAGGCTTGGTATAAACGCTGGCTGGAGCCCTGGCTTTACTAAAAACCCTGTGGATATCCTCTTACCCACCTCGTATGGAGACGGGGAACTTTCCCGCAGATTTCTGTTCTATATGTACCAGGGCGCAGGATCGCCAGATAAAAACCCGGCAATATCGGGTTGAAGGTTGTTGGAGGGGATGGGGTAACATGGAATCATTGAGCTGACTGGTCTATTGAACGAACCTGCTCAATAAGGTACACTGTTAGAATCAGAGATCGAATAGAATCGTATTGGATTTCCCGATCAAATCGGTCCAATTCCATTCCCATTCAACCCACCGTTAAATTTTGCATTGATAGAGATCAAGAGGCAATCATGTTCGAACGTTTTACCGAAAAAGCCATTAAAGTCATTATGCTTGCTCAAGAGGAAGCGCGCCGACTGGGCCATAACTTTGTCGGCACCGAGCAGATTCTGTTGGGGTTGATTGGAGAAGGCACCGGCATCGCCGCCAAAACCCTGAAAGGCATGGGGGTTAACCTCAAAGAAGCCCGCGCCGAAGTAGAAAAAATCATTGGCCGAGGCTCCGGCTTTGTAGCCGTGGAGATTCCCTTTACCCCCCGCGCCAAACGCGTGTTAGAGCTTTCTTGGGATGAAGCCAGGCAATTAGGCCATAACTACATTGGCACCGAACACCTGCTCCTGGGCTTGATTCGGGAAGGCGAGGGCGTGGCCGCCCGGGTGCTGGAAAACCTGGGCGTGGATCTGACTAAAGTACGCAGCAATGTGATTCGGATGCTGGGCGAAACTCGGGGCAGTACCACGGCCTCCACCCCCGGACGGAGCAAAACCCCAACCCTGGATGAATTTTCAACCAACCTGACGCAAGCAGCCCAGGAACTCCGGTTGGATCCGGTGGTGGGCCGGGAAAAGGAAATCGAGCGGGTGATCCAGATTCTGGGGCGCCGGACCAAGAACAACCCGGTTTTAATCGGGGAGCCGGGCGTGGGGAAAACCGCCATTGCCGAAGGTCTGGCTCAGCGGATCGCCAACGGGGACATTCCCGAGATTCTGCAAGACAAAAAGATTATCCAGTTGGATATTGGCTTACTCGTCGCCGGTACCAAGTACCGGGGCGAATTTGAGGAGCGCCTCAAAAAGGTGATGGATGAGATTCGCCAGGCTGGCAACATCATCCTGGTCATTGATGAACTCCACACCCTGATTGGGGCCGGGGCCGCCGAAGGAGCCATTGACGCGGCCAATATCTTGAAGCCCGCCCTTTCACGTGGGGAACTGCAATGTATCGGGGCGACGACCATTAGTGAATACCGCAAGCATATTGAGAAAGACGCGGCCCTGGAGCGGCGTTTCCAGCCGGTGATGGTGGAAGAGCCGTCGGTGGAAGAAACCATCGAGATTATGCAAGGCCTTCGGGAAAAATACGAGCAGCATCATAAGCTGACCATCAGTGATGAAGCGTTAGAGGCTGCCGCCAAGCTCTCCTCTCGCTATATCTCTGATCGCTTCTTGCCCGATAAGGCCATTGACTTGGTTGATGAAGCCAGCTCTCGCGTGCGCCTGGCCTCTAGCGCCCTGCCGCCTGAAGGCAAGGCCCTGGAAAAAGACCTCAAGCAAATGGTCCGGGAAAAAGAACAGGCCATCCGGAACCAGGAGTTTGAGAAAGCCAGCGATCTGCGGGATAAAGAGGCCGAGCTCCGGGAAAAAATCCGGGAGATGGCCGATGACTGGAAAAAACAGCAGGAAGATAAAAAGATCGTTGTTACCGCAGAGCATGTGGCCCAAATCGTCAGTACCTGGACCGGGGTTCCGGTGTCCAAGCTGACGGAAAGCGAAACTGAAAAGCTCTTGAAGATGGAAGACATTCTGCATGAACGGGTCATTGGGCAGGAAGATGCAGTTACCGCCATTTCCAAAGCCATCCGCCGGGCGCGGGTGGGCTTGAAAAACCCCAACCGCCCCATCGGCAGCTTTATCTTCAGTGGTCCCACCGGGGTTGGGAAAACCGAACTGGCTAAAACCCTGGCTGGCTATTTCTTTGGCTCGGAAGACAATGTCATCCGGGTGGATATGTCGGAATTCATGGAGCGGCATACCGTCAGCAAGCTGATCGGTTCCCCTCCCGGCTACGTCGGCTATCAGGAAGGCGGACAACTCACCGAGCAGGTACGCCGCAAGCCCTATTCCGTGGTGCTGTTTGATGAAATTGAAAAGGCCCACCCGGATGTGTTCAATATCTTGCTGCAAATTCTTGATGATGGCCGCCTGAGTGATTCCAAAGGCCGTACCGTGGACTTTAAGAACACCATCGTTATTATGACCAGTAACGTTGGGGCCCGTTCCATTGAGAACCCCACCCCATTCGGCTTCTCGGTCACCGATGATGAAAAGGCCCGGTATGAAAAAATGAAGGAAACGGTGATGGAAGAAATGAAGCGGACCTTCCGCCCTGAATTCCTGAACCGACTGGATGACATCATCATCTTCCACCAGCTCAAGCAGGAAGAGATTCGCGAAATTGTCGATATCATGCTCAAAGATCTCCACAAGCGGATGGAAGCGCAAAGTATGACCTTGCTCATCTCTGATGAAGTCAAGGACATGCTGGCCAAAGAAGGTTACAGCCCGGCTTACGGGGCGCGGCCGCTGCGTCGGGTGATTCAGAAGCAAATCGAGGATGAGCTCTCTGAAGAGATCCTGATGGGCAAATACAAGGAAGGGGATACCATCGCTGCCAAGCTCAAAGATGATAAAATTGTCTTTGAGAAGTCCAGCGAAAAGGCTGCCAGTAAAAGCAGCAAATCCCAGGTTCCAGCCACCTAAGCATAAAGCACTTGCATGAGCGTGACCGCCAAAAATCCGGCATTTCATGAGACCTCACCGTCGATCCCCCCTGGGCTGACGCTGTTTGATCTGATCTTGCCGCCTCAGGCGGTCCCGCTCTTGCTGTTATTGCTGCTGATTACCCCACTGGTGTTGCTGACGGCGGAGAATTTTTTCATCCCTTTTTATGAGTGGGCCACCTCCCGAATGACCCAGAACGGGGAGCTGGTGTTTACCAGCCTACCGATTTATTATTTCCTGAAGCTGGGCGCGTTCCTGGTGCTTTCGTTTTTGGGCGGGGTCCAGTTGCTCTTGCGCCTCAACACCATCTATTACTCGGTCTGGGCCAAGGCCTTTCCTCGGCCCCATCCCTTGCATGTGGACTACTACCCCCAAAAGCATCAGTCCCTGCTGGCGTTAATGGGTTGGAAATTTTTCCGCAACGCGGTCATTATCCTGCCTCCCATTGTCATGGTAGCTCTCAGTGGTCTGGTGGGGCTTATTGAGCTGTATCTCTTCAATACGTTTAACGAGTTGCCCTTTGTCAGCCTGTCTTTTCAGTTCATCGTCAGCATTTTCATTATGTTGCTGATGATGATGTTTACCGGCTTTATCTTTCTGAATAGCTTATGGACCTTATTCACCACCATTTTTGGAGATATTATCGCTGTTACCGAGCCGGACTTACCCAATAAAACCATATATGAGCGGTGTAGCCGGATTGCTTTTAGCTCACCGTATATTTATGTTCTGTATCCCGCCTACCTGCTGTTTGGAATTGGCTTTCTGGCAGAAGTGATTTTATTGTTTTCTGCCGTCGATATTCAAGAACTCATTACGTTTCAGGCACCCATCCCCCTGATATTTGGCTTTGAAGTCCTCACGCTGGGCTTTTATATGGCCTTAAACTACCTGAAATTCTATACATACCACCATTCACTCATTCAGTATTACCACAAGCTGCCCAAGCAACTGAAAGAATGCTTTACCCCACCCCCAGCCACCCATGGTGAAGACATAGACGGGGATATCCGTTTTTCCAGCCCGGTGCAGGAATTTTAGGGCACTTGCAAAATTCCATAACCCACCTACACTCTTCACTAGACCCGCTCAGTAGGCCAGATAGAGGATCTTATTCCAGTGGCCCCAGAGTCTGGTCGAAACCGATTGTGCAGCCTTTGTGAGTGAGTTGTACCCAACCAATGGTCACACGGATTTATACCCCCTATATTCAGCCTTACCAACGCCAAGGAGGCCCCTCGCCTGTGGATCCGGAAAAACGCCGGAACCCAAACCCCTGGCTGCGCACGGAGCATACTGAGCACACCGACACCCCAAAAGACCCACCGGAGAGCACCTTTACAGGCCCTACCGGGCAAACTTCTAGCCTGGGCAGTGTTCAAGAGCACCTGAGTAGCCAACCCATTCAAATCAACACCATCCTGGACGATTTTAAAAACACCATGAACGCCCTGGGCGTCGATGAGTCGATCCGAACGGAAGTGAACGCATATCTGCATGTGGTGGATCTCCATACCCGTAAAGACAAGCCGGAACCGGCCTTCATCAAACAATCCTTGCGTACTGCCGCCAATACGCTGGATAAATTTATCAGCGAAGCCCTGGGCCAACGTTCCACGGTGGTAAAAGAATGGGTCGATGCTTTGCTTCTTCAACCCGTAGACTTTAAAAACACCCAACCCCTCAAATATCCAGAGACGACTCCCGTCCCGCCTCCAGCGGGCAATCCCGCCACCGCAATAGAACCACCAGAAGCGGCCTCCTCTCCAGCGTCAGGAGCTTTGTCCCCCCAGGAAAAGCGTACCCTCCAAAGCCTGGTTCAACAGGCCAGGCAGCAGTTTCAAACGGGGAACTGGGCCGCCGGAGAGGAGCGGATCCAGAGCGGTTTGTCCTTGCTCATAGACAAAAACCGACCCGATTTACAAGGCAAGCTGGCCCATTTGGCGGCCCGAGCCTTCGATACAGCCCACAAACCCGCCCAAGCCATCCCTTACTACCAACAAG
>CAYLWC010000061.1:0-7172 GCA_964387265.1 uncultured Vampirovibrionales bacterium
CCCCCCTCGGTTTATGCCCTGCCCGAAGCCGGATACACTGTCTTTCGCCTTCAAGAAAGCACGCTGGTCATCCATGCTGGCGAAATGGCCCCCAAGGCGCTGCCTGCCCATCTGCACAATGATATTGGCAGCTTTGTTTGCTCGGTCAACCAGCAACCGATTTTGGTTGATGCCGGTACAGATGATTATGCGCCCAGCTTGGTTCGAGATTACTTTCGCAGTACCGCCGCACATAATACCCTGTGGGTCCCTGGGCTAAATCAAGCGGAATGCTGGGGGTCGTTTCGGGTAGCCGAATACCCCACCGTGCAACCGGTTCAGCTGGAACAGGAAGGGCTAGATGCCAAGTTGACTGTCAGCTACGAAAACCATTCCCATCGCTACAGCCATCAACGAACCCTTTATAGCGTCCAAAACCGTTTTTGGGTGGTACAGGACTGGGTACATCACTTGCATCCAGAGAACCAACCCTGTTATTCCCTGTTGCATGTCCACCCGGATTGCAGCTTTCACTATGAAAACGAGATCTTTACCTTGGGCCATGCCCTTCAGGTGGTTCCCTTTGGGGTTCAAAAACTTGAGTGGAGCCGCCATATGAGTTGGCGGGATCATCTGAATCTCTACAGCGACAGCTTTCAACAGGCTTGTCCCGGTCAATTAATCGCCTTACAGCCCAAGCTGTTTGATTGTTTTGGCTGGGTACTGATTCCCTATACCGGCGAGGAGGCCCCGGTGTGCGAAAAGCGGGGTGAAAATCTCAAACTCACCTTTGCGGATCATCAGGAATATCTGCTGACCTGGGATGCCGAGGGGCTTCGTGTAGCCGCTCATTTGCCAGTTGGCGGAGTTGATCGAGGGTAAGCACCCGTGTTCCAAACACCAGCGCGATAAAAATTACCACACTCGCCAGGCCCCAAGCCGCTCCCAGTAAGAACGGGAGGATACTGGCACAGAGCGCATACCCCAACAGAGTCACCACCCCAGATCCCAACCGGTTGCCCGTATAACGGGCCACAAAATGCAGCATGGCCATTACAAGCAGCCCCTCTGTCAATACTGTAGCCACTGACGCCCCAACTGCCTGATACGTCGGAATCAGCCAAAAGTTTAGGGCAATATTTACTAGCGAGGACAAGATATTTACCAACAACACCAGACGTTTCCCCTGCATATTGTAGACCATCAGAATCTGGTAGCAAACAATATTAATAGCAACCATCATCTGGGACCAGATCAGGACCTGCAAACACTCATCAGACATCGGGTACGCGTTTTTATAGATCAGCTGAATCAATGCCGGACCGTACCAAAAAACCAGTAACGTCATGACCAATAACACGACTGATAAAAACCGGATAACGGTCTGGGTTAGGGCACTCATTTTCTGCTTATTAGCCATTGCATGCACAAACAGTGGCATTAACGATGGGGCCAGCGCGCCAATGAGTAAGGCAAAGGCTTCAGAGAAACGAAATGCCACTGAGTAACTATCCAAATCCACATACCCTGTTGGGGATAAGGCCACCAGCATCACCGTATCCACCCGTACAAAGATAATATAGTTAATTCCCATAATCCAAAGCGGCAAGCCATCTCTGGCCATCTGCCTTACTCTGGCCCAATCGGGAGGGTTTAATCGCCATTGAAACGGTTGAGTATAGGCTCTATCAAAGGCAAACTTAATTACAGGGTTTGCCACGCCGATGAAGATAATCCAAAACAACGGTAATTTGAGCCAAATCGCAAGCAAAATCAACAACACACTGATTAAGCTGGAATAAAACCGGGATTTTGCGGCCAGATCCAAGCGCATAGACGCACTAAAATAACCATCATACGCCATTTCCACACTTAAAAATGCTCCCATCAGCACCAAGCCCGCCAACGGGGGATCCAGCCCCAACCACCCCGATACTCCATACGCCAGTGGAAACACCAAGAGACACGCCAGTAAACGGATATAGATCATGGCCTCGATGCTGGGTCGGGGATTGCCCAGCTCCCGGACCAGATTCCGACCGAGAATTTGATTGGCGCCCAAGTCCACCAGCGTATTCAGCAACGCCAGCAAACTAAAAACCAGCGTGTATTTGCCCAGCGAACCCGGCTCTCCGCTGAAGTACCCCGATAAAACCAGAAACCCGATAAAGGTCAGTACTTTGGACGCGCCGGTCCCCATCAGCAGGCTCAGGTAATTCTGAAGCAGGTTCCGACGAGTCTCTCCTGAGCTTAGCAGGGGACGGGCGGCACTCATGAGACCAACACCCCATCATCCATGTTCTGACATTCCGTGTCCTGACGTTTCCTGCCCTGATGTTGGGGCAATCCACTGGAATCCAAGGCAATCCGTTTTCCTGACAAAACCGCTTTTTGACAAACCGGCTCGGTAGAATATGCGCTCATAGGCCTCTCCTTACGGCCATTTTAGCATTGCTTGCCCTGCCCGGTGGTCCACTGGATGATACATTTCTTTAGATGAACCCCTCATCTTCCCCCATGTGTAGTAGCATGGCTGCAGCATTAAAAAGATCAGGGTATATAAGGCCAAATCAAATCATGACAACCCGTATCGCACCGCCAGAACCCACAGACACCCGCCCAACTCTCTCCACCTGCTTTCAGGCCCCGGTGCTTGATTTCAAGGAACTGTGCCGGCCTTATGTCGAGCCCGTTCGAGAGGTTCTGGAAGGGAAACGCTATCGCTACAAACTCCCATATGGACAGGCTATTTTTCATTTTTATCATGGCTGTCTGATGACCAAAGCCCTGTATCAAGGGAGGCTGTATGTCTTACCGCCCTTGTCTTTGACCGATGATGGGATGCCCTCGCTGTACCAGTTGCCGGAACATCAGGCCCACTGGCTGGAAGAATTTTTGACCCTGCCCAAAGATCTTTTGCTGTTTTACCTGCACCTGATGAAAGAGGTCTTCCGGGGGCGGGCGCTTCAGGGCCATACCCAAAACGGCCAATTGGCCACTATACCGCCTGCGCTTAAAGCGTTTCTAACTGAGGTCGACTGGCGGATTTGGTAGCCGGGACCCAAGTCTCTACCTGTTTTAACTTTTTCGCATGAACCACATGCCCCAAGGTTTGAATTGGGTCCTGATCCAGTTGATCCAGGGCATAGAGGATTGGTGGCATGATCGCCAAATTCCAGAATTTGATCCCCTGACGTGGTAGCCAGAGTAGCCTTCCCAACCAGCCAGAACGGTTAAAAAAGCGGACATGGTGAAAATGGGCCAGCTGATCTCGTAACAACATAAAGTACCCACCCATCGGCTGAATCCGGCAGGGATGTAGCCCGGCCTGCTCTACCAGATGCTGAAGCCCATAGCGGGTATAGCGGAAATAATCATGGGGTTGCTGGTGCTCCTGGTAAAAAAATGGGGTGGTCATAAACAAATGGCCATCCGGCTTTAGAACCCGCGCCATCTCACGCATGGCTTGATGAGGGCTGGATAAATGCTCCAACACCTGAATGGAGATAATTACATCCACGCTGTGATCCGCCAGAGGGATCCGTTCATTTAAATCCGCTTCCAGTTGGACTTGGCCATAATCCCAAGCGGTATCCCCAACTTTATTATCCAAGGCGATATATTGGCATTCTGGAAAATGCTTTGCCCATTTGCATTCTCCTGCCCCAGCGTCCAGCAACACCATTCCAGGCCGGATCACCTGGCGGACTTCCTGTAAAAAGAGATCCCAATCCAAGCCGGTCCGGTACCAGCGCTTGACACGGTTGACCCATTGCAGCCAAGGGGTAGACATCACTCACTCTCATACAAGCTCTTGCTTTTATTATACGGTTTGACGCCCCCTTACGGGAAAAAGCCCACAAAAACACCCTGAAAGGAGGAGATCCCGCTAGGATGCATGGAAGGCCGAGTAAACCTGTTGGGCCGCTTTTTTCGTCATGCCCGGCACCTGGCACAGCTCCTCTACCGAGGCCCGCTTGATCTTCTCCACAGAACCAAAATAGGCCAACAACTGTTTACGCCGCTTGGGGCCAATACCCGGAATGTCATCCAAGATGGATTGGGTCGCTACTTTGGCTCTGAGCGTCCGGTGATGGGTAATGGCAAAACGATGGGCTTCATCTCGAATCTGCTGCAAGAGAAACAGGGCCGCTGAATCCCGAGAAAGCAAAACCGGGCGGGATTGCCCTGGCAGGTAAACCTCCTCAAACTTTTTGGCTAGGGAAATCATCGGCTGATTGTGAAAGCCCAAGTTGTGTAATGCGTCAACCGCCGCCCCCAGCTGCCCTTTTCCTCCATCAATCACCACCAGATCCGGGGCTTGCCAACCATCTTCCGTATTGGCATGGGAAAACCGGCGAGTGATGACCTCATGCATACTTTGAAAATCATCAGGTTTGCCCTCGGTGGTCCGAATTTTAAAGCGTCGGTACGATTTTTTATCAATCTGACCGTTAGAAAACACCACCATCGAAGCCACCGTCTGGCTTCCCTGAAAATGGGAAATATCATAACACTCAATGCGTAACGGGAGATCCGGCAGGTTCAGCGCCTCTTGCAGTTCCAGCAAGGCGGGGATGGGATCATGCTTGATTTTTTCCGCATCGTACAGCTTGGCTTTCTCCAGGGACTCTTGGGCATTTTTAACCGCCATCTCCAGTAGGCCTTTCTGAACGCCTTTCTCCGGCCAGATCAAACAGACCGGTTTCCCGGCCCACCGGGAAATTCCTAGCTGAACCATCTCGGCATCCTCGACAGGGTGCTGTAAGAGGATCTCATCAGGAATATCCTCCGACGCGATCCCCCGGTAAAATTGGGGTAAAAAGGCGGAAAAAACCTCTTGTTCCGTAGCTTCATAGGTAAGAGGCACTTCATAAGAGCGACTGCCCAAGAGCTTCCCCTCCCGCACATTAAGAACCTGGACCATACAGCGCAAGGCGTCGCTGGTTACGGCTAGGACATCCTGATGCACCGTTTGATCCTTGTAAAAAACCTTTTGTTGTGTCCCCACCGTCATCACCGCCTGAATCCGGTTCCGGCATTGGGCAGCTTTTTCAAACTGCATTAAGCGACTGGCTTCCTCCATTTCCTCATGGAGGCTTTCCAGCAAATCGGCGGTTTTCCCTTTGAGCAATAATTCGACTTGTCGGACGGTTTTCTGGTATTCTTCCGGGCTGATCAGATTCTGGCAAGGCCCCGGACAGGTTCCGATATGATAATTCATACAGGGACGGGTCTTAAATAACGGCGTATGGCGTTGCCGCAGCGGGAAGTGCTTTCGAATCAGTTTCAGGGTGGCATACATATCCCCACTGCTAATATAAGGGCCAAAGTACTTGGCCCGCCGACTCCCACGGAAGGGATCCCGGGTGACGATCAGTCGGGGAAAAGGCTCATCGGTAATACACAACCAGGGATACTTTTTATCATCCCGAAACAGAATATTGTACTTGGGCTTAAACTCATTGATCAGGTTGGATTCCAGCAACAGGGCCTCCACCTCGGAATCGGTAACGATGTAATCAAAGCGGGCAATTTGAGAGACCATGCTGAGGGTCTTGGGAGAATGAGCGGCGCTTTTTTGAAAGTAACTGCGCACCCGGTTTTTCAGGTGTTTGGCCTTACCCACATACAGCAAGTCCCCGGATCGATCATACATCCGGTAGACACCTGGGTTGGCTGGAAGGCGTTTCAGTTCCGCTTCCAGATCAAAGGGACGTTCCGATGCGGCAGCAACCACCAGGGAGACCTCTATCATGTAAGGGGATTCCTACGTATATTCTATTATGCAGGATGACGATCGGAATGCCCAGTTTGTTCGCGTCCTTCTCAGCCATTAGCAGTATAATGAAGTGATGGGAACGTGAGTCGAGGAGAGAGTTTGTGAGTGATCTGATTAATGCCATTCGAGCCAAGACCGATCAGCTACACGCAACGGTCATCACCCGTAATTTTCAGTTCGAAGGGGACATTCATTGTCCCAAAACCGGCAAGGACAGCCGACGACTCTCCAACTTGCTGAATAGCGAACGAAAATTTATCGTCATGACCGAGGCCCTGATCACCAACCGGCTCAACGGCACCAAAGATCCAAACAAGCATCCCTATATCCAGATCAATGTCGAAGCGATTGAGTTTATCAAACCGCACCTGGATGAAGGGGAGGAGTTAACGGAGTAGTTGCCCACTGGCACACCGCTTCCGCAATCTCACTGTGGGCGTTCTCAAAGAGAATGTCATGATACAGCTCTGGATAGAAACGATACGTTTTTGGGGTCGACGCCGGAATTTGCTCATACCCTTGCCGCATGGCTTCAGGATCACAGACCACATCTTGACCCGGCACCACCATCATCGTGGGAATCTGAATTTCCTTTGTCGCCTGTAGTGATTGGTTACACAACGTTCGCAAGCTCCAGAGAAAATCGAAGGACAGATCCAACGGCGGTGGGTTTCGGTATTGGGGATCGTTGAGAATATCCGGGTTGGTGGTTAGGGCATCCACATTATAAGGTAGGCGGGTATAAGCCTCCCGACCCAGAATGAAGCGACGAAGCGCGTTTTTGATTTGATACTGCAAGGAAAAGGATTTCCCATGGGCTCGAAACGCTGGGGCCATCAACAACAAACGCTCATACCGCTCCGGGTTTTGAGTGGCCAGCAGGGTCGCCAAAACCCCACCCAGACTCAGGCCCGCCAGTAGAACAGGTTGTTTGGGCTGTTCCAACCCCACGGCCTGATGAAAGGCCTCCAGATCCTCAAGGAGAATTTTAGAGGAGTGAATGGGTTTCTCCAGCGGGTTCAGGCCAAAGCCCCGTAAATCCGGTCCATAAATCGGACTGAATACCGGAAGCAGCTTTTCCAAAAAGGGCAGCGCACCTTTGACCGACCCCCCCAACCCCGGCACGAATAACAGCGTTCGGCCCGTCTGATGGCAATCCCGGTTCACCAGTTTGCCGTAGCGTAGCCGGTAGCCACCCGCCCCAACATATTCCTCAACGGTAAACATCCCAGCAACGTCCCTTAGATTGACAGCTTCATTGTATCAGGTTTACTCACCCAATGCTTCCCCAGTCGGGGGCGCATCCGTTTTTCCCGGCCCCTGCCCTAGAGCCTACATACCCAGCACATGTTCCAAAGAAAAGACCTGGAGGGTTAGCACCCGCCCTCGTACCGTAACAGTGCCCAAATAT
>CAYLWC010000062.1:0-6956 GCA_964387265.1 uncultured Vampirovibrionales bacterium
TCATTATACGGAAATCTCTAACTGGCCTTGGTATTATTTTCGGGGCGCACGTCAAGGGAATTTCATTAGAGGGCTCCGAAAAATCCGGGTTTATCTCCTGTGGAGCCGCCCAGGGCTTTGTATTGTACTGTAATATTGCACCAGGACTGGCTTCTGGAGGGACAATAGTATTTGCTAACGCATGACCTGTCAGTAACAAAGGCAAAAAAGCCCAAGAAATAGCCCGAATATCCATCTCTGGTTCCCAATTCGCTTATACACTTACCCTGATATTTTTATTGTACATGAGAACCACACATATGGGTGAAATTTTTATCACTGTGGAAAGATACCCTCACTGATGTCTGTACTAAAGCTAGAAACAAGGATATTGAGGCATGAAACAATAGCCTAGAAGGTGTTAGGTAAGTTGTGGCATTCTATAACCCTCGACATAATGGTATTTTCATTGTTTTTTCTATGAAATAGCGCCATGTTTTGCGCCTAAAAAGAAAGGAGGTATCCCTTACCCATTCAGGCCAAGACTCTCAGCCATCCTATGTATCATTTTTATTTGAAACGCCCCTCGTTCGTATTGTTTTGCTCATAGCCATCGACGAAAACCCTTTAGAAGTAAAGGTACCAGAACGAGGAACCCGCTATTTTGACTTGGTCACAATAATAAATCTAATGGGTGCTGAAAAAGGCTTCACTGAAATCCTTGATCTGATGCAGCTTGTGAATATTAAAAAGATGCGGAATGATTTTCACATTCCCTTGTCGCTCTAGAATCCGGTGATGCGTCTTACCATCACTGTCCCGCCAAAACTGCAGACTAAGGATCGCATCACCCACCCGTAAACGATGAAGCGTCACTTCGGGCAGCCATTCCGGCAGGTTGGGATCGAGCAAAAGCAAATTCAAGGGCGCAAAGGGGTAAAGACCCAGCATGGCCTGAATCATCATGGGAACGGCGCTGCAAGACCAGGCTTGGGGCATGTTGGATTGTGGATATATGGACGGCAAGGGATGACGCGCATCTCGCTGGTGGCCGCTGAGTGCTTCCGGCAAGCGGCCAAATTCAAAGTGCTGGGATGTTTCAAAAACAGCCTTGGCCAGCATGTTGGCATGCTCTGGATAGCCGTAACGAACAAAGGCCAAGCAAAATGTCCCGTTCTCAACCGGCCAAACCGTCCCCAGGTGGTACGAATAAGGATCAAAGCTGGGGTTCTGGTTAGACAGAGTCCGAACTCCCCAGCCCGAGAAAAGATCAGGGCTGAGCATGCGACCCATAATCGGGCCTGCCTTATCTTCATCGACTATCCCAGCGGCCAGGCAATGGCCGGGGTTTGAGGTAATACTGTTGATCTGTTTTTTATCCGCATCCAGCCCCAGCGCAATAAAATTCTCATCTGGCATCCAGAACGCCTTATTAAACTGTTCTTTCAGGACATGGGCCTCATGGATCATCTGATCCGCGCGTTTAAAATCCTTCAGCGCCATAAACATGATGGCCGAGCGGACTTTGGCTTCATACACCCAAGCTTGCTCTTCGCAAGTGGCAATGGGGGGCTCTGCTTGAGTACCGTCCCCGTAAACAATAGCATCCCCTGAATCTTTCCAGCCTTGATGCTTAGTGCCTTGCTTGGAACGGGTTTGATACTCGTAAAAGCCATCCCCATCCAGATCCCCGTATTGTTCAATCCATTCCAGAGCCCGGTTCAGATGGGGCAGATGATTTTCAAGAATCCGAATGTCCCCAGTCCAGTGAAACAGCTCCGACAGTACAATCAGGTACAGCGGGGTGGATGTGGTTGAACCGTAATATCGACCGTGAGGAATCTTATCCAGAATCGAATATGGCCCCAGACGGGCTTCGTGGATCATCTTCCCTGGTTGTTCATCCCGCCAGTCGTTGATTTCTGTGCCCTGATACTTATCCAAAACCGAGACAGCCCCACGCATCAGCTCTGGACCAAAAAGACCTGCCTGCCAGCCGGTGGTCAGGATATCCCTACCAAAGACAGCCGTATACATCGGCAAACCGGCTGCCGGAATCCATTGATCCGGCCCTTGGTCCTGCTCCCAGAGCCGCATATTGATGAGATCCGTTTTGGCGGAATCAAATGCCCTTTGAACAATTGTGTTGGGGCATTCGATATGAGCGGATTTTTCAAGCCATTCATGCGCGATACGGGTGCGGGCTTCCTCTGTGGGAAAGAAGTCATAGCATCCATACAAGGGAGTAATTTTCTGGCCACAATAGATGGGCTGAATATCCGCACACAGGGTGAATTCCTGATGAGGTTCAATCCGAACATCCCATTGGAGAGTATGGTCTTGGAAGCGAGCCGCTTGCCCGCAGTGAAAGTGGATCATCAGACCATGATGGAGATCTTCAACATCATAATGGATCGTTAATTCCTGCGTTGTTTCATTCCAGTCCGTGGAACGCTTCACATCCATTTGATGACGGTCATAACCCAAGACATCAGTCTGGTAATTCAAAACGGCCATGTCATCTGCAAAATCCGCTCCAAAGAATAGTCTTAATTGGAATTGGATTGGTTCGTGGGTATGGTTGGTAAGCAGTAAATCCTCATGCATCCCCCGCCCGATAATCCGGGCAATCTGGAAATCCAGACCACTTCGTATGGCCGGATTTTCGTGTTTAATCCGGTAATAGCCGAGCATGCTATTATGAGCAACCGGCTGTACACTCACCAGGTCCAGTGGATGTTTGTCCACTTGCCAGAGATATCGGGATAAATAACGTGTGTTGCGCTCATACAACCCTTGTTCCGCTTCCCCATCAATTTCCCCGTTTAAGTTGGTTGCCAGAACACTATAGCCCTGCTGAAACCAAAGTACCCGAGGCCTCGCCTTGATAATAGCCAGTGACTTCGTTGCGGTATATTTCCCCATTTGCATGTATTCCCTTCAGGTAGAATCCCCCGTTGTCAGAATAGTCCTTCCCTTCAAGCACTGCAATTGGCTTGCTGTTTAGCATTTATACGCCAACCAGGGTAACCACATGGGGAATAGACTGAGCTATGGGACCTGATAGACTTTAACTGGGGAAATAACAGCCAATGGGGGAGGACATATGAAACTTGCGTCGTTACAAGATAAGGTCGTTGTGATTACCGGGGCTTCCAGCGGCATTGGGAAACTGGCCGCCGAGGAATTCCTGAAGAAAGGGGCAAAGGTGGTCCTGGCGGCCCGAAGCCTGGAGCCCATGCAAAAGCATTTGGCTGAGCTTGGCGTGGATGAGGACCGTGGGTTGGCCGTGCAAGTAGATGTCAGTGTTCCCAAGCAAATGAGATCGCTGGCTGAACAAGCCAAGAAACATTTTGGGGCCGTGGATATCTGGGTTAATAATGCCGCTATCAGTATTTACGGCCCCATGGATGCATTAAAATCGGAGGAAGTAAGCCGAGTCATTGATGTGAATCTCAAAGGCCAGTTTTTTGGTAGCCAGGAAGCCATTCGCATTTTTAAAGATCAAAGTTACGGAAATCTTATCAACGTCAGCTCGGCTCTGGGGAAAGGCTCGACCCCACTCCAAGCGGTTTATACAGCTACCAAACATGGAATTGTCGGGTTTTCCAGCAGCCTACGGGAAGAGCTGATTCACAACCGACAATGGAATCAAATTGATGTCTCTGTCATTCTGCCCTCCTCCATGGACACTCCGCTATTCAAGCATGCCAAAAGTAAGATGGGGGTTGAACCCTATCCAATCCCGCCGGTTTACCATCCCATGGTGACAGTCCAGGAGATCATCCGGTGCGCCATGGACCCCAAATTTGAAGTAGTGGCTGGTCGTGCCGGGGGCGTCATGGTCTGGGCGTATCGGCTGTTTCCCAACCTGTTTGAGAAATACATGGGCAGGACGGCTGTAAAACAGCAACTCACCAAGCAGCCCAAGGCGGTTGAAGGAGATGATAATCTCTTTGCCGCCATGCCAGATGCCTATGGAGTCCGAGGGGGGATTGGAACGACCGGTGAACATCTTATGGACTACCCCAGGAAGCATCCAATCCGTGTTACCATTGCGGTTGCGGTTCCGTTATTACTGGGCCTTTCTTTTTTAAGACGACGATGGGCATAGAAATGGCCCGGGAGCATGGTCCTTGGAATCATGGCCAAACTTCCATCGCCAAGCTTCTATCAGGCTGTATGAATCATGTTGTGTGATCAAATTGCGTTTTGTCGTTCGGTAATAGCCACATCATCAATAAACAACGTTCGATTCGTGACGTCGGATGGCTTATTTTTCGGCCAGTCCCACTTGTACATGCCTAATTTAAAGTAACCAGCATCCGGCTCGTTATAGGAGGTATTTCCCTGAAAATCCAACACTTGCTGATCTCCCCGGTAAAGCTGATAATAACCATCTCCGTTGGGGGATGCTTTCCAGTCCAGACGCCAATCCTCCCATTTCCCGGGGATTGCGGGTCCAAGATCCGTAATCTTCGGTTCTGAACCCTTGCTTTCCAGGACATATGAATAGTAGTGATCATTTTTTAGAACAATGGCGAATGGCGGACTGCCATCATTGGAAGATTGATGGATTTGCCCGATAATTTCCGACTGCTTGGAGTCAAATTGATAGTTGGTGTCCAATTTAACACCCCATTGCACACTATATTCTTTGTTTTGTTGGAACCGGCCATTTTGAACCAACTCCACCCGAGAACGGGTGGGTTCGGTTACTTCGTTCCGGTTCATACTGATTCGCCCCACCAGACCCCTTTCGGCATCATGAACCACCTGGAACGAATTGGGATTGGTGGTCCAGTTCTGGACCCGGTTTCCAGGGGTGAGACCACCGGTTTCAAAATCTTCTTTAAAAATAACGGCGCCTTGAGGGGGCGGTAAGGTAGATCCACCGGGCGTTGGGGTTGTGAGGTTCCCCGGATTGGCCCCGATAATTTGCCCAATTTCGGTAATGTTGACGTTAAAAATATCCTGGGCTTTGCTGATACCCATCTCGTTGACCACGGCTTTCACATCGTTAGAAGTCGCGGAAGCAAGGGAAATCCCAGTATCCCCGGCCTTAACCAGATCAGCCACACTTTTACCATTGGAAAGCAGCGTACTTTTGGCTTCCAATGCCTTTTGGTTGGCACCCACCATGCTTTTTGCGGCGGCTTTTTCTGGGGCACCCGCATTTCCGGCATTCCCCGCGTCTTTGACGTTCCCGGCATTTCCGACTGTTTTTGCAGCTGCCGCTTTCTTATCCGCCTGCGTGCGAATTTGTGGCCTTTTGGACGCAATCGTTACATTCTTTATAGACATACTTCCCAAATCCTCACTCAATATTGATGGGGACAAGCAACCCCATGTTTCACTTCCGTGGAGAAAAAACACCACCTTTAAAATAAAAACAATCAACAAGGTCAAATTGCGCCCTCCGGGTAAATATAAAGAAATATTTTCAAATTATTACAAACCCAATTGGCTTAGAGTCCATATTGAGCAGGTATTTTGAAATAGTATCTTTTATTTAGCTTGAGTAAATATCCTGCTAAGAGACAGGGTGTGAGTTTGACAGTCCTGATGACTGCCACCTGTAATTTGGCTTTTTTAGCTATTAAGATAACTTTTCGAATTTCAGATCATCAATGAGCATAAACGTATCGGCCTGGGCGGCTTTACTAGAGTTGCCACCAAAGAAACTGGAAATATTGATATTCTCGATGCCGTTCTTGCCAAAATCGATATCTCGCTGTTCTCCGACCAATTCACCATTATAATACACCTTCATAAAGCCATCTTCCTTGTTGGGTTTGCCGGTATAGATTTCTAGCTCGACATTTTGCCACTCACCGGGTTTCCAGTCCCAGTTGCCTTCAAAGAACCGATCTCCGGTACCGGATTCAACGCCAATATCTTTATTAGGCTCTTTAGGGAGATAGGTATAAGCATGGCTGTCAATTTTTCCGGTGTTGCGCATATCGCCGAGGCCCAGGCGGACAGACCATCCGTCGCTACCCTGGTAATCTTTCCCGCTGGCGTTCTCACCGCCGGAGAGTCCCATCAGCTTGCCGCCGATCGGGCGGGAATCCAGGAAGTTTTTGTCCGGTTTGACCATAAAGGATAATTTGCCGTGGGTAATGCCTTGGCCTTCCTCGGCCACTTTAATTTTGTGGGTTACACCGCTGGAGCCGCCGTAGCCGCCTTTATCATAATTAATCTTCATGACCGTGCCACGTTCGGCATCTTCCACCAATTCAACGTTACCGATATCCGAGGCGTTCTTCACACCCCAGGCGGACTTCCAGTTGGTGTTCTCAAAATCACCGTTCCAGACAACCTCGCCCTTCACGTTGCTGCTGGCTACATTTTCTGTGGCTTTTTGTGAGGCTGCTGCGGTAGAAGTGGCTTTACTCTCTACACTGCCTACATCGCCAGCCTCACCTGCTTTATCAGAAGACTTTGACGCATTACCAGCATTGCCTGCGGTACCGGCATTCTTTTTCTTTTTGCTTTCCTCCGTGCTGCCCGCGTTACCGGCGTTGCCAATTTTTAGGTCGTTTTCACCAGAGGATTGCTGACCGTTCTTCTCGGTATTGCCCTGTGATAACCCTTGAAGCATCAGCATCAACATCATTAGAATTGCCATGACAGCTTGAGAAAGGTTATTTCCCTCAGCAGCTCCAGAGACAGGGGAAAACATACTGGCTAAAGAAGAGCCCTGAGCCGTATTGGCTTGCTGATTGGGCAGCGGAACGCCCAGTGCGGTTCCATTAAATCCAGTTGTATTCTGGAGAGGGAAGGAGGGTATATTTAGACCGCTACCTTGCATAGGAAACACCATAAGCAATACCTCTGCAATTCTAATCTTCTTATTTTTGAATAAACATTTAATAAAAGATAAAGTGTTTGACTCAGATCAAGTACACGATGCCTGTAAGTGAGACTTACTTAATATAAGAAAAATAAGTATATAATATTTACTTGATATATAT
>CAYLWC010000063.1:0-6782 GCA_964387265.1 uncultured Vampirovibrionales bacterium
CTCATTTACGGCATCCTATGATTAACACCTGAATCAATCGCGGGGTGGAGCAGTCAGGTAGCTCGTTGGGCTCATAACCCAAAGGTCGCAGGTTCAAATCCTGCCCCCGCAACCAATTTAAACAGCAGACCACCTGAGAATTCAGGTGGTCTGCTGTTTCTAATAGGAAAACTTTACCAGAAGCCTATGTTGATTTGTCCATCAGTAATTGCGTTTCCATCTGTATCCTGGCCGCTCGAAGAGCAACCTTCCCCACAACCGCCTTTGTCCGTGCTCATCCCAATACCACCAAAGTAGGTCGTATCATTGGTTCCTGAAGTATCAGAAGACGGACTGCTTGGAGGGGTAGTCGTAGGAGTACTTGTAGGAATGTTTATACTGATGGCATCCGCCGTATCTGTAGGTACAGAACTCAGCGTATCGCCAGGATAAGATGTTACTGGAGTATCTCCACTATAATCAGACGAAGAAGTGGTGTCATTATCAAAAACAGGAACAGCTTCGTTGCCGCCTGGGGAAGTGGCAGGGCTACTGGCCGGTGGAGTGAACGATGTCCCACCACCACCGCTACCACTGCCTCCGGCTATGGCAATCGATGTCCCGCCGCCGCCAACAGTGGCTGCCCCAATTTCCTCAGCAACGTGGGTAAACACATCTCCCACCTTCTGACCTAACATCCCCAGGCCGCTGATACCAACGACCGCAATCAGGGCCAAGGCCAAGCCATACTCAGCAAGACTTTGCCCATGCCAGGACCGGCCTGGCAACCGGCAGCAAATATTATTCATGGTTTCCCTTTACTTTCACTCAGACTTCTCAAGGTATCGACTACAAATATAGATATCTTTATTCGGAAAAACCGGATTGTTACATTTCTTAAAACTTAAAATTCCCCTAAATTACCGAAGTCTGACCCCATGTTCCAGGTATATAGTAGATATACCGATATAGCCCCTTTTCGTTGCAATGTTCAAATTCTATCAACCTAAAATCAAGCAAGAACACATTAAGGGAATTTTTTCCCTGCTGATCCTGTTTCTACTTTTTGGGTTGTTCGGACAACCCGTTTTTCGTTTTATTACCGTGACCCTGAACCAATGGGAACTGGACTCTCTGACCTTCCGGCAGCTCCTGTATTCCTCGCAATATGAACGATCTGCCGCTGAGACGAGCGTCGTTCTCGTCGGTATTGATCATAAAACATCTTCTTCAAAGGCGATTGAGGATTTATTTGGCCGGTTCTGGTCCAGGGCGATTCATGGCCACGCCATCCGTTTTTTTAAACGTACAACCCCGAAGAGCGTTTTTTTTGACCTGAGCTTTAATGGCGGCACCTTTCAGGAGAAACCGGCAGGCGATCGGTTCATGGTAGACAGCCTTCAGGATTCCGGTGTGTTCTCCTCCGCCTTGATGTTTAGCGTCCATCAGAAAAAGCCTCTTGAATTTAGCAGCCACAGCGCCCAGGTTCAAAATGCCCTACGCAGGCATGCGGTTCAGATTCAAGGACTTGAAAACATTCCCTTTCTTGCCCGGCAAAACTACACCACCCTCAACCCGCCTTTCCCCGAACTTCTTCTTCAAAGCAACATGAAATTCTTCTCCGCAACGGCCTCTGCCTTAGACGAAAGGAACCTGATCCGTTACTTTATCCCCATCAGTAATTATGGCGGGTATGTTTTCCCCAGCTACAGTCTTGCCGTTGCCTCGAATCAGGCGAAGGAATATACCCTGGATAAGGACGGCCTGCTCTCATGGGAAGGAGGCAAGCTAAACCTGGGAGACGGCAAACCTCTTATCAAGTGGTATAAAAACCAACTCCAGGAACCTTTATACCCGGAATACTCCTATGTCGATATCGTTCTTTCCGAATTAGCGCTCTCCTGCCAGGAAAATGCTCAACCCTCGTACTGTCAGCACCCGTCGGTGCCTGATCAGCCCATTCTCAATCCAGAACTTTTCAAGGACAAGCATGTTGTCATCGGAATTACAGTTGAGAATGACGGAGATGTTCACTCAACCATCTTTAACAGCATTAATAAAAAGAAATATCCGGGCGTTTATGTCGTCGCCAACCAAATTGATAATGTTCTTCGAAACGACTTTGTCTTATCAGCCCCTGCCTGGCTGAACTGGGGAATCTACCTTGTTTTTGTGGGATTTGCCTTTTATTTTATTTCCCGGTTCAAAGCCGACTGGAAAGTGGCCTTATCAACTGCAATCGCCCTCATTGCCGGAATTATGCTACTGGCCATCGCCGCCTACAACTACCAAAATCTTTGGATTAATACCATGAAGCCCATGGTTAGCATTGTTCTCCTGTATACCGGAGGGTATATTTACTGGTACATCAAGACTGAGAAAACCAGACAGCAGCTTCGGCACGCGTTTGGCAAGTATGTTGCTCCCGGGGTAATGGCCACCATCGAGAAAAACCCAGATGCCCTGAAGCTGGGCGGGCAAAAGAAAGAGCTGACCATGATGTTTTCCGATATTCGAGGATTCACGACGTTTTCTGAAAACAACGATCCGCAAGTGGTCCAGACGTTTTTAACCCAATATTTTTCCGCCATGCACGGCATTATTATGCACAAGTATCAGGGCTCCATTAACAAGCTGATTGGCGATGCCATTATGGCATACTGGGGTTTTCCGCTGGAAACCAAAGATCATGCGCTGCAAGCCGTGTTCGCCGCCCTGGAGATGAAAAAAGCCCTGGAAGAGTGGAATGCAAACCCTGAAAACATCCCGGTCAATATCGGCATTGGCATCAATACGGGCGATGTGGTGATTGGGAACGTGGGCTCTGAGGACTTCATGGATTTCACCGTGATAGGCGACGCGGTCAATTTAGCCTCCCGTCTGGAAGGCCTTAACAAGGAGTACGGCACAAATATTATTATCTCCGCCGCCACGTATGCGTTGGTCAAAGACCAAATTGAAGCGCGCCCTCTGGGAAAAGCCAAGGTCAAGGGCAAGGAAACTGAAATTGAAATTTACGAACCCACCGGCCTTAAAAACTTCGCCTCGTAAGTCAAGCTGCCCAATAGACCTGACCAGCCTCCTGGATTTTTAAAAATCCGTTATATCAAGCGGATTGTTTCCAAATATTTCGAAATATTAAATATTTCATTCGGATAGCAAATTCGACTATCAAATTGTTTTTATTTTTTTACGAAGAGATTTCCACTGTCTGAGCTTGTCTGGTTTCAGACCGTGTCAAGCGTGATGAATACGACAGAGAGTGAGATGTAGAAGGAGAGAGTATCCATGAATTTATCCTTTAACAGTAGGCTGCCCCAACAGCAGCTTCAACGAGCGCAGCAACAAACCCGCCAGACGCCAGCAAATCAAGCATCCAAAGTTGGTTTTTCCGGTAACACAAACCCCTTTAGCAGTGTCAATTTTTCGGGTGGCGGTATTCAATCGCTGAAATCTCTGCCTCCATTGTCCACTCTGCCCGCCCTTCAAAATGTAAAAAGCGGCGGCATAATTAGTGGGTTTTTTGATCGAATCCAGTCCCATGTTCAAGGCATGAAGCCTGTTATTCAGGATAAAATCGCAACCGCCCAACTTCAGGAACGGCCCTTTGCCCCTGAGAACGTAAATATGTTTGCAACCGGTGTTTACCCGGATTCCCCAGAGCTGGGATTTGCTCAAGGCCCCGCCAAGACACCCGAGCAAACACAGCAAGACCTACAGGCTTTTCTAACGCAACGTTTCGCTGATGACCCTGCCAAAGTTCAGGAAGCCTTGAACCACTTTAATGATCCGGCGCTGATTGAGAAAGTTCCTGATGCCCGACTACGCTCGGCCGCTGTCTCTTTAATGGGCACCATTGGCGAGCCGACCATTCAAAGCATTAAAGACGATCCGAACCTTCTGGGGATTGATTTTGGGACTCCGCCTTCAATTAGCCCTGATGGGAAACAACCGACAGCCCAGGTCACTTTTACGGAAGATGGTCAAAGGTTGGTTATTTTTAACAGAAACTACGAGCACGAAAATCCTCAGCTTTTATCATCCATCCTCTATCATGAAATGCTCCATACTGATAAAAACGTAGCATTGGAGGAAGAGATGGCAGCCAGCTCACTACAATACATTGCCCATATGCAGCAGCTTCAAACAGATCCATCCATTGCGCAAGGGCAAACCGGTTTAACGCAATCCATGAACACGTTTACCTTGGCCCGTCTCAACTCTGGAGATCCGAATTCAGCAAGCCTGAGTATCTTCTCCAGCGATCCAAACCGTAACATTTTCCCGGGCGGCTCCAGGCAAGTCAAGGATTTTGCCTCCCTGGCATCCGGGCCTTCCGCCCCTACAGAGGGTAACGCACTTCTGCAATCATCCTTGGCCCAAATTGCAAATCCTGGGGTTACGCCACCCACCGATCCAGACTTTGACCAAAATACCCTCCAGTTTATTAACGACAACTTGAACCCGGAGGTTCTAAGCAACAAGGAACTGGTGGATGTGGCCAACACCCTTCAACTGGATGTTCCAACTCCCGGACAAGCCATTGCCAGCAAGGTGAAGGACGCCCTCGGCAAATTGTTTAGACGATAAAATACAAGCAGCGCAAACAGCCACTTCCGTAGAGATATTTTCGGGGGTGGCTGTTTCGCCCTCTGGCAGTTCTCTGAATTTATTCAAGTTTCAAGCTGAGTTTCCGAAAACCTTCTATAATGAGAGAGGGCGACGATCGTTTCGCTGTGGATTGCTTCATATTGATTCATCATAATGAATACTGATGAAAACAATCATTGACAGTTCGTTCAAGCTGACCAGGGACATATGAAAACAAAGAATTTTCAACCAAATGAAATTATCATTGCCGAAGGTACGTTTGGCGATCAGACCTTTCGCATCCTGTCTGGTAAAGTGCTGATCTACAAAGAAGCTGGAAACAGCCAGCGTATCCCAATCGCTGTTCTGGGTCCCGATGAGGTTTTTGGGGAAATGTACCTGATGGATCATGCCGGGTTCCGCTCCGCGACAGCCATTGCCAAAACCGAAGTGACCGTTCAGGTTTTAACGCGGGAAGAACTTCAACAAGCCATGGAAAGCACGCCCGATATTATCCAATCCATTTTAAACACCATGAGCAAGCGCCTGGAACAAACCTCCCAGGAGTGCGCCCGGCTCAAGTACCAGAAAAACACATACCCGCTCCAACGACTTTTGCACCGGATAATCGGTAAAAAACCCCACTAAAAGATGACCGATGGCGTTCTAAGCCCGATTGTCATTCTTTCTGTTTTATTCTTTGGGTTTCCCATATCGGGCTTTCAGGTAGTGATAACCGCCATACCCTGCCGTAGAAAGCAAGGCCAAAACCCCTGGGGCCAAGCCTGGGGTACTTCTGGGAGGACCTCCTGGAGGGCCGCCACCACCGGGAGGACCACCGCCCCCTGGGGGACCGCCGCCTGGAGGACCGCCGCCTGGAGGACCACCCCCTGGAGGGCCACCGCCCGGCTGGGCAACCGCAATCCCAGACAGCAGCAATAACCCGACTAACAGATTAAAGAGTATGCTTGTCCGCTTCATCACATCACCCAGTCTCACGACACCCATGCCTGTTATTATACTTTGCCCCCAACAATTGGGTAAGACCGGCCAAGTTTAGGCTCTTCCCCTAACAAATTCCCGACCACTACAATGAGATGAAAGGTGAGAAAAAATCACAGAGCAGACGCATGTCCGAAAACACCTCCCTTTCAATCCAACGAATTCCCAAGCCCTTGTTGAGGCTCTGGGGAGGGCTTCTGGTGCTGATTGCCGCACCTGTGCTCCTGAGCTGGTCCCAGATCATCCTGAACCGCCCTTTGGAGGCCAACCTGTTTCAGATACTCACTGTTTGTCTTCTTATCACAGCGCTTCTGAAAAGGGAAAACCTGTTTCGGCTCCCCGTATATTTAAGCCGTAGCGGACTATACGCCATCACTATTACCAGCTGTATCCACTTGTTATCAGCCATGGTGGCTATTAAGTCCCTGTATTGGGCAAGTTTTATTGCGCTGCTTGCCACGCTAATCTGGGGGTTTTTTGGTTACGTGGTTTTTTACCGCTGGCTTTCGTTTTTTCTGTTTTCCTTGTTTCTGTTGCCCCAGCTTCCCATCGATCTGCAAACCCAGCTCAGTTTACAGCTGCAACTGCTTTCAACCAAACTGACCGCCCTGCTTGCCGGACTGATCATTCCCATTACCTCCCAGGGAAATATTTTTTACATCAACAACCAGGCTTATGAGGTCACGGTCGCTTGTAGCGGTTTGCATACCTGGATCGGTTTTCTGTTTGCGGGCTTACTCTGGCAGTTATTTGAACCGTTTTCCCTCAAAAAGCTGGGAGGTATTCTGCTGATCGCCCCTGTTCTGGCCATTGCACTCAATACCGTTCGTCTGGTTTTCACCGCGCTGATCGCCTATTGGTTCTCTCCTGAAGCTGGCATGGCCCTACACACCAACATTGAATACCTGCTTTTTCCAGCAGGACTATTGCTTATGCTGATTGCGGGAAGGCGGCTGTATGCCTATCCGTAGTACCCGATTTTTTTGGGCCTTGACAGGCCTGTTAACCTGCCTGACCCTGGGCTTGTATCTTCTGGGCGATATCCCCCGGGTACTGCGCAGCGAAACCGTTCATCCTTTTCAAATTAACCATAACCTGATCACACCGGATGAAACAGCATGGTACGGGGTGGATATCCCCTACACGGCAGAGCAGCTTGAAATTTTATCCCCCTCCACCCCCACCCTGAGAGAATACCGTAACACCCAGGG
>CAYLWC010000064.1:0-6376 GCA_964387265.1 uncultured Vampirovibrionales bacterium
TACCCCCAAGGGAATTCGAATCCCTGTCTGCTCCGTGAAAGGGAGCTGTCCTAGGCCTCTAGACGATGGGGGCTTATGAGGAATGACATATAAAATACTTGAACCGCTGGGGCGAGTCAAGTATGGGTTCTTATGTCAGATCATCCTGGACAGTCAGGTTGACTTTTCCAGCCTCTTTACTGATCAGCTCCAGGCCAATCTGATAGCTGCCAGCCGGGATGGCTTGATCCTGAACAATACAGGTAATGGTCTCATGCAGGAAAAAATGGGCCGGGTTCTCATCAGAAATGGTATCTCCATGAAGCACCTTCCCATCCACCCTTAAAGTGATTTGGTTTGGCGTAAATTCATGGTTTCCAATCCTGATATATCCAAGCTTAGAGATAGTGCCTGGGCCGAGATTATTAACAATATCAAAGGCGATCCCCTCCGGGAGGCGTCGAAGGCTGCCGGCAGCGTATAAGCGTTTTAAAATGAAATTTGGCACAACGGTCATGATGGTTCATCCGTTTTTACATGGACTTTGGTCAATACGCCCAACGGTTTTAACGATACCTGATTGGGCACAGGAATGCAATCTCCCAGAGGAATTTCCGGGTCAAAGTTCATCAACACCAGCTCTAGCTTGTTCTCTGAGCCTGGACCTGTCTGAATGATGCCGGTTGGCAGATAAAACGTATCCTGACATTGGCAAGCCCGCCAATGGCGGCCAATGAGAACGTCGTTCAGGTAAATATTGACGCGTTCATAGTTCATGTCCTGTAGCTGTAAGCCTACTGGGCATTCAATGTTTTTAGGAATATCCAGCGAAAAACGGCTTTCCAGACGGGCCACCGGGGTATGTTCACGCTCAGGTACCCTGAGATCCAGGTGTTTCTCAAAGGAAAAGCCTGACGAAAAATAGACCTGGTTTGTCACTTCTTCTTGATCCAGCTTCAGTAAAAGCAGCCCCTGGGGAGTCTGCTGATCATCATGAAAGCCCTTGGGGTGCCCCAGGCCGTCCACGAATATCACCAGGTGATTGACTTCATGCTCTCTCCAGAGGTCTTTGGGGATTGGTATCATAGCCGGGGCCGGTTGCTCCTCTCCCGGCAGGGGAGAAAAGTGGTGCCCATTGGCTAGGTACTGCCCGTTGAGAAAGGTGGCCCAAATGTGACGAGCATCAATGGTAATACGGGTTGGCCAAGGGCCAGACCCAGCGTACAGATACCAGCCAGACCCTTCGTAGTGACCATTGGTGTCAAAATCCGCCCCCTCTGGGGAGACCGGCTTGAAAACCTCCGGGGTGGCCAGCTCTGGGGCGGCATCCTGGACCACCCAGTTTGTGAGCTCCGGGATGGCAGGCAGCGGCAGGGTGGCTTTTTCCTGGCGGGAAACGCGCCCATCCGGACGAATCACCAGGAGTTGGTTTTGCCCCTCCTTTAAGCCATAAGTGCCATCGGGGTGACGGGCATGGGCCCCGGAAACCAGGGTCCCGTCCTCTTCCAGCCACAGTGTATCCACCCAGTTGGCCCCCAGTAGGACGACCGTCAGGTCCCCAAGCTGGATGTATTCCGCCTCATCGGGGGAAAGGGCCGGGCATTGTAGCTGCCATGTGTCGGGTTGGGTTTGAATCAGTTGAATTCTGGGGTGCTGGGTCGCCTGGATGGCCCCTTGAAGCTCAAGGTGAGTGGGTTTTTCCCCTTCTAAAATCAGCAAGTGTGGGCTTTGGTAAACCGGCTCGTTGGTGCTGTAGCCCAGAGTGTGCCCTGAGGCCAGTTTGACCTGATACGGAAGCAGGATTACCTCAAACGGGTTGACCTGAAGGGGAACCTGCCCATTCATCGTCAGGTGAACAGCCTCTCCACTCAGGTTTCGGAGAAACAACCAGTATTCACCAGGGCGTTCCGCATGCTGGCGGATAGCATACACCACGCTAGGGTCTGAAAAATGTACGGGAGCTTCCTGGGTGCGATTGGTGGCAGCTAGATCAAAGCTTTGGAGGATATAATTGAGGGCCTTGGCTTCGAAGAGACGCTCCGTATTCAGGCCGCTTTCAGAAATGGGGGCAGCAAAGTCATAAGAGGTGTATGTTTCTACACTGCCAATAGTATCCCAATTAGTTCCCCCAATGGCTTTATAATGATTAAACATTGTTAAACCCTGGCCAATCAGGCTTTTGGTGGACACATTAATATGTTCTCTGCCCAGGTGTTCAATAATCTCGTTATAGCCATGGCCTTTCCAGCCGCCAAACCACCCGGCTTGAAGTTCTGCGGCAAACAGGGGGCGGTTTTCACAGAAAGGCCGGAGGTTCTGTTCGATGTGATCCAGCACAGAAAAAATACCGGGCATCTGCCGCCAGTTGCGTTCAAAATGGGTGACGGAATAGTTGTCAAAGGCGTACAAGTCTACAATATCTGAATACAACCCGGCGGCGTACAGGTCGTTATGGAAGAGCGGCACTTTGACCCCCAGTTTTCGGGCCAGATCATACAGTGCCTGCATGTAGTCCGGTTCAATTTCCAACGTAGCGTACTCGTTTTCAATCTGCATCAGCAGAATATTGGGGGATTCGTTGATAATCGGAATGATGTGTCCCCACCATTCCCGAACGGCATCCATATACTCTTCCGACCAGACCAGGGCGCCGTCCTTGCGGTTCCGCAAAGGGAGATCCCGTTTTGCGAGCATCCAGCCAGGGAACCCGCCGCCACTGTACTCGGCGTTAATATAGGGACCGGGGCGAGCGATAACATACAGGCCCAGTTCACGGGTCATTTCCAGCAGGCGACGCACATCCCGGATACCGGTAAAATCATACACCCCCGGTTCTGGGCTGTGGTAATCCCAGCAGAAATAAAGATCGACGGCATTATAGCCAGCGGCTTTCAGTTTAAAAAGTCGATCTTCCCAGAGCGTTTGGGAGGGCAGGCGAAAGTAATGCATCGCCCCGCTGCGAAGAAACGTTCGCTGGCCGTTGATAATCAGGGAATACCGATCGTATTGAATATCCATCCGGGGACCTAAACTTGGCGTAACTGAGCTGGGTTGCCCATCTGTATCTATCATACTGGATGTTTGCCGTGCAGGGAAAGACGGGTTCTTTTTGGTACGGTGCGGTTGACGGCTGTCCACTTGAGACGCGGCCAAATGGCGGTGAGCGTCTGTCATAGTACCCCCTCTGGCATCTCAATCGCTTCAGAAAATATGCATATTGCAGATGTTGGATCGATTTCCCCGACACATAAGTATACAATAGGATCAGGAAATTCTGTCATTGTATCAATGATTGGGAGTGGATTGGGTGCCCCGTATTTTCTTTTGGTTGTTGAGCGCGCTGCTGTTTGCCGGTATTCTTTCTTTTTCCGCTTGCACTGGCAAGCAAGGCCCGGTGATTTCCGAGGCGGCCCGCCAGAATATTTTCACCATGAACCTGGGGACAGAACCCCCGGATCTGGATCCGGCCAAGATGAATGATCTCACCTCCTTTACCGTGATTCAGCCCCTGCTGAAAGGACTCACCCAGTTTGATCAAGACATGAACGCAAGCCCGGCCATTGCCGAGCGCTGGGAAATCAGCCCGGATTGCATGAAATACCGCTTTTATCTGCGCCCGGATGCCAAGTGGAGTGACGGGCAGCTCGTGAAAGCTCAGGATTTTCTCTACGCCTGGCAGCGGGCGCTGGATCCAGAGACCGGCGCCGATTATGTGTTTTTCCTCTTTGAGATTAAAAACGCTCGGGCTTATTATGAAGGGCAACTGACCGATTTCTCTCAGGTCGGGGTCCGGGTGGCCAATGATCAGACGCTGGAGGTGACGTTGGAGCGGCCCACCCCGTTCTTTCTGGATCTGATGGCCTCTCCCATCGCGCTGCCCTTGCGGCAAGATGTGGTGGAAAAACATGGGGACCGCTTTACCGAGGCCGGGAATTTTCTGAGCAACGGGGCGTATATTATGGAAAGCTGGGTTCATGAGGAAAAAATTGTTCTGAAACCCAACCCGTACTTCTATGGGGAAAAACCCAAGGTAGCGCAGGTCGATATGTTGATGGTCAATGACGCCAATACCAGCGTGGTGATGTATGAAAACGGGGAGCTGGATTTTATCGAGACCACCACCAGCATTCCCGCCTTTGATGTTCGCCGGCTTCAAAACAGCCCGGAGACCAAAACCCGGATCCTTCACCGCATCAATTATTTTGGCTTTAACACCGAAAAGCCCCCGATGAATGACCCTCGGGTGCGCAAGGCTTTTGCCCTGGCCCTGGACCGGAGCTTTTACCCCAAACTCATGCAAAGCGGACAAAAACCCCTGGCCTCCTGGATTACCCCAGGGTTGGTGGGGTATGACCCGGAAGCAGGCTATGAGTACAACCCGGAAGAAGCCAGGAGATTACTGGCTGAGGCGGGGTATCCCGATGGGAAGGGTTTCCCCGAGGTGGTGCTGGGCTACCGGACGATGTATGACATTCAGAAAGAGGCGGAAATTGCCCAGTTCCTCTGGCAAAAGAACCTGGGTGTCAAAGTGAGGCTGGAGAATATGGAGTGGAAGGTCTTTTTAAGCCAACTCAAGCAGAACCCACCCCACATATACCGCCTGGGCTGGTTTGTGGATTACCCCGATGCCGATAGCTTTATGAACGTGTTTATTTCCGACAGCGGGAACAACCATACCGGCTGGCAAAGCCCGGAATACGACCGCCTGGTGCAGGAGGCCGTGGTGACGGCGGACCCCGCGAAACGCCAGACATTATATGTGGAGGCCCAGCGCTTGCTGTTGGAAGAGGCTGTTGCCATTGTGCCGATTTACGCCTCAGAAAAGTACTTTCTGGTGAAACCTTATGTGAAAGGTTTGGAAATCAACGGCCTGAACCTGATCAACCTGGACCGGCTGGAAATCGATTTGTCCGCCCAGCCCTAACGCCCTTCCTTCTTATAGTAAGGGGATGCCCTTCCAAATTTTGTGCGTTCTATTGAGATCTTTTTCAACGTCCGTTGTTTTTCTGTTGTGCGCTTTGTCATTCCCGCGAAAGCGGGAATCTATTGTACAGCCTCTCTCCATAGGGTGTGTTCAGGTCTTCATAAAACCGAGGGTCATTGTAGGATGGATTCCCGCTTTCGCGGGAATGACGACCATGTGACAGGCTCAAAACATAAACCGGACCATCGTTAGAGGGTCCGGTTTAAAAGCATCTTTATGTATCAAAAAACTAGGAGTCCTTTTTATTGTCGCCCGGTTTGCCGTCCAACCCGTTTGGGTTTTTGGCGGTATAGAACTGAAGTTGGACTTCTGGTTTGAAGATGATTTTCAGCAGAACCATAATGGCCAACCAGAGGATGAGGGCCTGTCCAATACTGATCATCGGTCCATTCAACCCTTCAAACACGGTGGCGTTCCAGAAAACCATCAGAAAGGAGCTGGGCAGTAAAAACACCAATGCTAGTGTGCCAATCAAGGCCAGGATGAACATTAAGGCTCCAGTTAATCCTTTAATTTGAAATACCTGCATGTCGCTCTCCACCACTCATTGCGTCACTATAAAGCTGTTTGGGGAATCCACTCGATTATTCTTCCTTGCTCGCATGATATATCAAGTGGACTGAGAAATCATAGAAAGAAAGTCACTTTCTCGTAATATTGTAACACCAAGTTCCTGGGCTTTCGAGTACTTTGATCCGGGGTTTTCGCCCAGCAAGACATAGTCTGTCTTTCGGCTGACCGAACTGGACAGTTTGCCACCGGCCGCTCGAATTTTCTCCTCGGCCTCTTGCCGGGTCAGGGTGGGTAAAGTGCCTGTTAATACAAAGGTTTTCCCCTCAAACACCCCTCTTTGGGCTTCTGTCGGGGGAGCGCCCTCATCCATTCGAACCCCCGCGGCTTTCAATTGCTCAATCATCTCTTGATGAGAAACGCTTTCAAAAAATTCCACAATGCTTCCGGCGATCCGGGGGCCCACCCCCTCAATGGAAGAAAGCGCCTCTAAAGTTGCGCACGCCAGCTTATCCATGGTCCCAAAACGTTGCGCGAGCAAATAGGCGGTCTCTTTGCCTACATGGCGAATTCCCAGGGCGTTAATCAAACGAGACAAGGGGCGGTCTTTGCTGGCTTGAATGGCTTGATACGCGTTTTCTGCCGATTTCTGTCCGGTGCGCTCAAGCGTCAGGAAGTCTTCTACCGTGAGCTTGTACAAATCCGCCGGGGTCTCGATCAAGCCCCGATCCACCAGTTGCTCGATCAAGGATGGGCCGACCCCGTCAATATCCATGGCGGCCTTGCTCACAAAATGCTCCAGTTTACCAATGACTTGGGCTGGGCACCCGGTGCGGTTCGGGCAACGAAGGGCAACTTCACCTTCTACTTTTACCAAAAAAGTCTGGCATACGGGGCAATGGG
>CAYLWC010000065.1:0-6346 GCA_964387265.1 uncultured Vampirovibrionales bacterium
GTGATATGATCCAAACACTCTAACGCTACCTGGTATTAAAAATGGGTCCCGGTCACTTAGCCATCCTCTCTGCTTTGTAGCTGCAATTGGGTTGTATTATTACTTCATAAAAAATAATGAAAGGACAATAAGTTATTTGATCCAATTTCTGAGATAAATAAGTTTCCTCATCTCACACGGATAGATCCCGGACATTCAGCTATCAGAAAAAGGGAACCTGAAGGGCATTATTCAGTATTCTGAATTGCAAAAGAAAACCCCGAAAGGGGTGCTTTCGGGGCGTTGGAGACATTTTATGGATTATGGATTAGGACATTCGCGCTAGACGGCGGCCAACTCCTGATCGGTCTCCTCGGCTTCAGGGGCCAGCTTCAGCGGTAACAGCTTGCCTTGTGAGGGCCGCAGGTAAAACATCCCGCGAACAATCATATACGTCAGCGGCAGGACGCCACCCACGATAAAGACAATGTCACCGGCCATCCGCATCCAGATAAAGCCCTGATACAGCGTTGAGTGAATGAACTCATAGCTTCGGGCAAACCAGAAGCCATACTCGTAGCTGTTATACAGTTGCCAAACACCAGCCGGGAAGATACTGAGCACCAGCATCATCATCAAACCGATGTTCAGGCTCCAGAACGAGATGGCCATTAATTTATCGCTCCATGCCTCCGGTTTAATCAGGTAGCGAGCGACAAACAACACAGCGGATACCGCCAGCATACCGTACACCCCAGCCATGGCCGCGTGACCGTGGTTGACGGTGAGGTACGTGGCGTGTTCAAAGTAATTAACAATGGGCAGGTTGATAAGGAAGCCAAACACCCCGGCTCCCAGGAAGTTCCAGAAGCCCACGGCCAACAGGAACATCATCGCCCATTTGTGCGCCAGCGTTTTTTCCGGCTTGACTGCACTCAGGTTGCCTGTTGCACCTGTCGTGCCACTGCCGTCGCCAGCCACCGCGCTTTGCGGAGACAGCTTGCGCAGCCGCATGAAGTGCCAGGCTTCCACGGTCAGCAGGGTGAGCGGCACCACTTCCAGCGCCGAGAACATGCCGCCCAAGGCCATGTTCACCGCCGGCTGTCCGGTCCAGTAGTAGTGGTGGCCGGTCCCAATCAAACCACCGCCCAGGTAGAGCATGATATCCAGATAAATCACGCTCAGGGCCGAACGGGCGCTCACCATGCCCAGACTATGGAAGAAGTAGGCCACAATAATGGTGGTAAACAGTTCAAAGAACCCTTCCACCCATAGGTGAACCACCCACCAGCGCCAGAAGTCGGCGATGGCAAAGTTGGTCGTCGGGCCATACATCATCCCGAAGGCAAAGAAGATGGGAATCGACAGCACCCCGTACAGCAACATGTACGGCAGGCTGAATTTCTCCTTGCCCTTGAGCAAGGGGGCGATGCTACGGAAAATAATGCCCGCCCAAATCACCATTCCAACGGTCAGGAGAATCTGCCAGAAGCGACCCAGCTCCAGGTATTCCCAACCCTGGTGACCAAACCAGAACCAGACGTTACCCAGCATGTCGTTAATACCCAGCCATTCTCCGGCCATACTTCCTACAGCCACAATAACCACGGCGACAAAGAGAATTTTGACCAGCCAGTGCTGACCTTTGGGTTCATTTCTTGAGATCATCGGGGCCAGGAACATCCCACCTGCCAGCCATGCCGTGGCAATCCAGAAAATGGCCAATTGAATGTGCCAGCTGCGGGTAATGCTATACGGGAGAATCGTGCGGATATCAAATCCGAAAAAGCCTGCCGGTTCTACCATATAATGTACAGTTAAGACCCCGAAGAAGGTTTGCAGCAGGAAGAGTCCCACCACCACCACCAGGTATGGATACACCGAGCGTTGCGCCCGCGTGGGCTTAAAGGAATCCACATCATCCGTCAGCTGGCTTTTTTCGTTGGGAACCCAGCCGAGATCCGGGAACTTGCTCAGGATAAATTGAGCGGCCCCAATGCCGCCAATCAACATGACCAAACTAAGGACACTCCAGATAAAGACCTGGCTGTTGGCTTCGTTGCCCACCAGCCTATCTGCCGGCCAGTCGTTGGTATAGCTCCATGTTTTGTTGGGCCGGTTGGTCACAGTCGCCCAGGCAGCCCAGTTAAAAAAGCGGGTCAGCTGAATGCTTTCCTCGTCATTTTTAATATAATTGGCTGGCAGCGCCAATTTACTGCCTTCCTGAAACAACTGCCGGTAATGCGGCACCAACTGCTCATGGGCGGCCACCTGGTGATCGCTCAAGACCAGGGTTTTTGTTTCCGCGTTATACCGGTTTTCCTTAAACTCATGTTTAATCAGCGCCGCAATTCCGTCTTGTTGGGCGCCATTCAACTCAGCATACGGTTTGCCGAATTGCTTGTGGGCCAGGGTATTGGCGGTGATTTCACCCATGCGGTGCAGGTAGTCCGCCGAAAAATCAGGCCCGTTATATGCCCCATGACCCCAGATTGAACCGACATCCATCAGACCATACTTTTGAAACACTTGTTGACCGGCAAGAATGTCATTGCCGGTATACAGCAATTTACCGTCCTCCGTTACCACCCGGTCCGGGATGGGCGGGGCATCAACGACTGTTTTATACCCCATAAACAGCAGGCCGGTAAACCCGAATATCAGCACAAACAAGATGCCGAGTTTCCAACGCCATGAAAACATGATTTATACTCCTTACTACGGTGACTGGAAAATTCAAATTCCTAGGCACAGTATAGGAGAGTCGGGATCGCAATCGCTTTGACTAAAGTCAATCTACAAGCGGCTTTTAAGTTGAGGATTCACATATAGAACCACCCTCATGCGCTTGACCCCTTTCCCTGTCAATTTATGCAGGGTATAAATCGCCTTTTCCCAATCAGCAAACAATTTAGTGAGCAATTCATTCAATCAAAAAACTTCCAAAGAAAAAGCAACAGGGGTATCGAGAAAACCCCTGTTGACTGGCAGGTCTATCGTGTTGAGATTAGGTTATATGGTCCGATTTGGTATATGGCTAAATGGCGATAGACCTAAAACGCTGTGTCGGTTTAAATCAGGGTCTATCTAGCTGCCAATGGCCGCCGCTTTTTCCAGCGCCCGCGGAAACAGGATGTTGTTTTCCTTATGGATATGTTCGTGAAGATCCCGTTCCATCTCAGCCAGCCCATCAAGCAAGGCCCGGTAGGTATTACACGCCCAATCTGGCGGGGTGTAGCCGTCACTCAGACTGCGCATTTCTTCCAGTAAACGCCCAGCAGTCTCATGTTCACTTTCCATCACCCGAATGGGGTTGGCAATAGATCCGCAATGGAAGCGAGGCGGCTCCGTGGCATGTTCCAGTTCTCGGCAGAAGGGGAACAGCACGTTTTCCTCTTTGGCCATGTGGAGCTCCAGTTCGGTTTTCAAGGTGATAAAAGTATCCCGAAGCTGAGCCAGACGGGAATCATTCTCGCCATGGACCCGGGCGACTTTGGTCACCATCTGCTCCAGGCGGGGCATGGCCTGATACAGGTACTGGTGATGGACCGAGTTGATATGATCCGCCAGCGCACCCAGCCCGGCATTGACCACATCAAAGCCTGGGCCGCCACTGCTGCCGTTTAAAGAGCTTTCCACCGCGCTGAGCATGGCTTGCACCGTTTCCAGATCCAACCCTTTTTTCTCACACACTTCCTTCAGCGTTTTTTTCCCGCCGCAGCAATAATCAATCCCCAGCTTCTCAAACACCTTGGAAAGTGAGGGGGTTTGGCTCACCAGTTGACCTACAGTCACTTCTGAATGGGAGAGTGTTGCCATCGTCAGGCTCCTTTTTAACTCAGTGGCTTCTACAACTTCTCCCTTTACTATAAAGATCCCGCCGCCAATTCTCATTGACTTTAGTCAAACTGCCTCATTTTTTATTACATGGTGTAAAGTTATATATGATGTCCGTATTGAGGGTGTGTCGTCCCATGAAAAAACTGATTGCAGTTCTTACAGTGTGTTTGTTGGTTTTGGTGTCCACAGGGACGCCTTTTGGCTTTTCTCAAATACCTGGACAAAAAGGCTGTCACGCCACCGTGCTGATCAAGCGCTTTGATGTGTCCCGGTTAAATAACGATCCGGCCCTGATCCAACTCACCACGCAGGTGCTGAGCCAGGTATTAAAAGAAGACCTGGGTGAAGCCGTCACCATTCTGACCGAATCCGGCAATAGCCCCGGCGCACCCAAAGTAGACTATGAGATCAGCGGCTTTTATGAGCGGCTCAATCCCTCCCACTCTGTTTTACAGGTTGACTTGCTCAAGCACAAGCAGGGCGGGGCCAAAACAACCCAACGCCACGACTTTGCCGCCCTGAATGAAATCGCCCCCACCCTAAAAAAAGCAGGAGAAGCTGTTTCAGAGGAAATTTTTGAGCATATGAATTGCAAACTCCCCGGCTTTGCCGCATCCACGCCAGCAGAAGGGGACTGTTACCTGCTCAGCTACTCCGGCACCACCAAAGACAAGCTTAACATGTTTGAGGACCCCATCCACGGAAAAGTCCCTGGCATTGGCGCCAATGACATGAATAAATCCCAATGGCACAAGGGTGAAACGGTCTTTGTGGTGTCTTCTGAGGTGGTGGATCCGATGAAATACGCCCATCTGGCTACCCCAGGGCTGATGAACATGGGGAACCAGACCATGGAAACCCTGCGCCAGAACTTCCCCGGCGCCGCCGAGATGGAGCAGGAACTCAAGCAAGTCACCGCCCCGGATGACAAGCTGTATCAAAGCATCTGGGGGGATGGCGTCTACGAGGGCCAGCTCACCCATACCTCAACCGATATCACCATGGACAATGGCCCCATGGGGCAGAGCCTGCAACAACAGGGCAGATCCAGCGTCGGGAAGGGCGAGTCTCACCTGAAAGGCAAGCTGGTGGAAGGCATGGCCTACCTGGAACTCTCTGGCTCCGCCGTGGCCAAGATGCATGGGCAGACCTCCCAGAATGTGCGCTTGGGTCAGCAAAGCAGCAGCGTCCCATGGCAGCCGCTGATGAATAAGCCAGGGCAGCATACCAATATTGGGTTTAACATTCCCTTCAAGATGCCGCTGCGGGATGGGGCGACCACCACGGTGAATTATACCCCCAATATCGCCATGCCCGGCCTGGTGCAATCCAAAACCACCCACCAGTTTAACGTTCGCATCAAGCGTATCTCCAATAGCGCCCCGGAGTGCAAAAAGGCCAAGGCCTCCGGCGACCCAGACAAGGCCATGCGCGCCATGCTGGATATGATGGGTCCAGCCGCCGGGCAAGGGTTGGAGCAGATGTTTGGCGGTATGCAACAGGGAGGCATGCAGCAAGGGGGGATGCCACAACAGAGCGGCATGCCACCGCAGGCCCCTCAACACATACAACCACCCTCCCAGGGCTGGCAACAACCGGCACCTGCTTACCAGCAGGTACCTCAAGGGTATCAGCAACCCCAAGGATATCAGCAGCCGGGCTATGCGCCGCCAGCGAACCATTTTTACCAGCCGGAGCAGCCGCCCAATCAGACGGGAGGCTACCAGCCGCCTTATTACGGTGGAGCCGGGGAACCCCCGGAAGCGTGGGAGGAAGATGAGTATGGCACAGAGCCCTTCTCTCCCTGGGATGCCCTGGATTCCCTGCGAGGGATCTTCGGACTCTAAGGCTGCTTAATCATGCACCCGCCCGCGCGCCATGCATTCCATGGTGTGCGGGCTTTACATAGGGTAGCTTTCCCCTCCCTGCGCCCGCTGTTTGTGGTAGATTTTTTTGCGTAGGGTCATGATAAACAAAATTTTGTTAATCTGATAAGGAAAAAAAGTGAGCTTAAAAGAAGAAATTAGAGTACACCGCCAATCTATACGTGCGGATAGTTATCCTATGTCTATTGGAGAACTAGTAAATATCTATTCGAATAATGAAATTGATATTCACCCAGAATTCCAAAGATTCTACCGCTGGACTATTGACCAAAAAACAAAGCTTGTAGAATCAATATTACTTGGAATACCTATACCATCAATTTTTGTTGCTCAAAGAGAAGATGGAATTTGGGATGTAATTGATGGGTTACAAAGACTTTCAACAATTTTTGAATTCATTGGCATTTTAAAAGATGAAGATGGGAATTTTATCCCGCCATTAAAATTGGAAAGGGCTCAATACCTCCCTTCATTAGAAAATAAGTATTGGTCAGACTTTGATAATACATATACCAGCGAGCAATGCTTAGATAACGAACAAAGAATTGATTTTAAAAGAACGAAAATTAATATATCTATTTTACAGAAAGAAAGTGATCCAAATGCTAAGTATGAGTTATTTCAAAGGTTGAATACTGGTG
>CAYLWC010000066.1:0-6165 GCA_964387265.1 uncultured Vampirovibrionales bacterium
GCCCCCTGATGCTCATCAAAGGCTGGGGAAACGCCAAAGTCATTTCGGCCACCGCCGCCTGTTTCATCCTGGTCAATTCCGCCTCAGGACTGGCAGGGCGTTTTGTGGAAGGCACGTTGCTGCTCGCCGACCTCTGGCCTCTACTGATCGCCGGGTTTTTAGGCGGCTTGATCGGCGGGAGCGCCGGTGCCCAAAAATTCTCCAACACCGGCCTGTGTCGCCTGCTGGCTGTGGTTTTGCTGGTGGCGGCTTTTAAAATGCTTCTGAGGTTTGTCTAAGCAGGCTTTCGACACACCAGCGACACCGCGCCCAGGTTCTCTTCATACTGCTTAAACGTGGCTCGCATGTGCTTAACCCTGGCCCGGGCTTCTGGATCCCGAAGCACATTGAGGAAAAACTTCAGCGTCCGCAGCAGTCCTTCGTCTTTTAGGATCCGCTGGGGCTCCAACAAGTGCATCGGGGCCTGATAGACTTTCTCTACCACAAAGCCCTCCGATTCTAAAAGCTCTTTCCACTCATCCAGCGAGAGCGGTTGGGCGCCATGGTGAATGGCCTTGGTAATCTCTTTGGCCACTTCTCGGGGATCCACCCCGGAACCCTCTGGCGCGGTGACGCTAAGTTCATGGATGCCGTAACGTCCGCCCGGCTGCAAGAGCCGAAACGCTTCCCGGATAATTTCCTGTTTCTTGGCCTGGGTCTGCATACTCAGCATCGCCTCTCCGTATACCACCGAGGCAATCCCATCGGCCAGATCCGTTTTTTCAGCCGACCCCACCTTGCACGCGTACCCCAGGGGCTCCAGGTGTTTATTCAGCAGTGCGGCGGCCTGTTCATCCCGCTCTACGGCAATATAACTAACCGGACCGATTTTCGTGGTCATCCGGGCGGTCAGTCCCATGCCCGGCGCAAACTCCACCACACTGTCCTGGGGCTGAATATTTAAATTATTCAGCATGGCATGGGTGGTTTCCATCCCACCCGGACGCAGCACCCGTTTCCCCAGACGAGCCAAGAGCCAGTGGCCTGGCATTTTTTCAACGGGAATACCTTCAGCCGGCATCTTGGAATGTTTTTTTGCATGATGAGAACAACACTCAGAGGATTGGCCGGTAAATTGAACGGGGGTGTGCTGTATGTTCATCGCCTGTTCCTTTATTTCCTATTCACTGACTTCACTTTAGAAGGTTCCCTGAAGGGTTGCATTGATCTAAGTCAATACAAGAGGAAAGAGCCTCATCCTACAATGGTGATTCCAAGTTTTGCAGGAAACGCCATGGTCAGGAATTTTCAAACAAAGTATGATACCACCATTATTGGCGCCGGTATTTCTGGTCTAAGCGCCGCCTATATTCTTACTCGAGATCCCCGCCAGCGGGTCATACTGCTGGAAGCCAACCCGCAGGCAGGCGGCAAAATACAGACAGAGTTGCACCAGGGGTACTTGATAGAACGGGGGCCCATCACCATGTCCGCCCACGCCGAAGAACTCTTGCAGTTTTGTCATGCTTTGGACCTGTCACTCCTAAACGCCGCTTCGCAAAACCGTTATATTCTCCAGGGGGGTCAACTGAAAAAAGTGTCTGATTCTCCGTGGGAAATGCTCACCACCAATCTCATCAGCGTCCGTCAAAAACTTCGATTGCTGCTAACCCATCCCCCAGCCCGGCTCAAACAACAAGCCCTCTATGAGCTCCTCGGCCCTGCTCTTGCCCCCATTTACGCTTTACCGGAAAATCAGCAAAATAAAACACTTGGTATCACGTTTCCCAATGGCATGGGGGAGTTGGTGGAAGCACTTCAGGCCAGCTTGCCGGAAGGGGTGTTACAGCTCTCCTGCCCAGTCCGGCAAATCCTGAAAACCGTTCAGGGGTATACTCTCCTTTTAAAAGATGGCCGTCAGATAAAAACCCGGAGCGTCATCATTGCCACCCCGGCTAACACGGGCAGTCGATTGCTTGCGTCCCTGCTCCCGGAATCTGGTATCCTGTCTCAGATTCCCCACCTCTCCCTCAACGTGATCCATCTGGCATATCCAGCCTCTGAGATTCCCCATCCCATCAACGGGGTTGGTTTCCTGGTCGCGCAATCCGAACAAACAGACCTGTTAAGCTGTCTCTGGTCCAGCAGCCTTTTCCCCAACAGAGCCCCAGCCAATCAGCATTTATTCACCTGCACGATCCGGGCCCGTAAGCAATCCGATGAAGAGATTTTGGATGGGTTAAACCGGGAATTCAGCAGGATGTTCAACGCCCCCCATCTGATACCCAACTACTTCCGACTCAGTCGCAATGATCTGGCCATTCCCCGGTATTATCAAGGGCACCGGGAAAAAATGGCAGCCCTTGACTCATTATTGTCGGCAAATCATCCAGGGTTGTTTTTGGCTGGGAATTACCTCCACGGGGTTTCACTAAACCGCTGTGTCCGAAGCGGAATCCATGCCGCCAGAAGAGCTCAGGGGTTCTTGATGAAAACAGAATGAATCCAAGGATTGGATAACCCCGCGCTGGAAAAAGCGAAAGCCTGCCCCAGAAGCACCCGCTTTTGCGACCAGGACAAGGCTTTTGGAATTCACCTTTTTGATCCGTAGGGATCAAACACCGCGGTTAAAGGTGGGAATGAGTTCAGTATACCAGCCGTTCAGTGGAGAACTAATATGAATTGAATAGGTTCAACATGAGCGATGATCGAAACTGTGCTTAACCAGCCATTTTGTGTTCAGGGCGTAAAGAAACGTTTTTGATATGATCCAAACCAAATTTATCCAGATAAAGGTGCAGAAATTCCCGAAACCCGATTGAGAACCACAAGGGGGAATGATACACCTCATTACAAATTTCCGTACACAACTCGGTCACTTTCATGAGTTCATCATGATTCATCCCTTCCGTGCATTCATAATGCAGACGGGTTGAAAGCTCTTCCACATCTTCCCGGATGTTCACAATCCCATATTTTGCGGGCGATTCCTTCAAGCGGGTATGCTTGCCCAGGGTAAAATGACTCATGCCGTAGGAGTGAATGATATCTTTGTGATCAACCACCATGTGAATCGTCTCCATTGCCTCTTCGATGGTTTCTGTAGGAAAGCCGAAGAAGAGAAAGGCAAAGTTCCAGATTCCGGCGGCGGTCGCATTTTCCAGGGGTTTAAACCGCGTTTCTAGCGGTACGCCTTTTTCAATCAATTTCATAATCCGCTCCGAACCACTTTCAAGGCCCCACATAATCATCCGACACCCGGCCTGATAAGCCAGATCCAATAACTCTTTTGAAAACCCGACTTCAGTCCGGGCATACATAAAAAACCGGATGTCTAGCTCTTCATCAATAAACATTTGGCTCATCCGGCGAAGGTACGCTGGAGAAATGGCCTCGTCTATAAATTCAAAATGGCGAATGCCATAGCATTCCCTCAGCAACCTAATCTCATCTACCAGCTTTTGGAATGACTTTAAATTATAGTTCACCCCAAAATCGTGATCGCAGAAAGAGCATTTTTTCCAGTAACAACCCCGAGAAGCCTGGATGGGAATGACAATTTCCGGCGACAGGTATTTCTCCAGATCCAAATCTTCCAATGCGGGTAAAGCAATTTCATTCAATGGTTTGGGACAGCCCGGCGGTGTTTTTTTCACCACTCCGTCTTCTAAAAAAAGAAGATTGGGAACCTCCGAAAGTGAACCGTTGGTTTTCACCTGCTGGATGAGGCTCACCAACGGACGTTCCCCTTCTTCATATGCGAGAGATTGACCAAAGTGGAGAAAGAATTCCGGTTTTGTTTCAAGGGTGTTAACCACACGGGTAAAAAAGTTTCCGCCAATGGATACATGGGTTTCCGGCATATTGTCTTTAAGTAACTTTGCCAGAGTAAGACCCGCGATGATTTGAGAGCTGGCGTTAATGGAAATACCAATAACACGAGGATTTTCCTCCTGAATAGAGGGAAGAACCTGTTGATAATAGGCCAGAAAAGGGTTTTCCTGCACATTATTAACAGCCTCTATAATGGACGCCATGGTCAGTTGATGGTGCCGGTTTCTAAAATCCCTGAGGAGAATTTGAGAGGGAAAGTACGGCAGGCTAGCAATATCCAGGGCCTTGCACAAAACTTCAAACGACCACTGTAACTCCTTGGGCTGGTAGAAACGATGTTTATTCATCAGAACTACTTTTGCGGATTCAATGTTGTCAACCACAAAATCCCAGTTCAATTCAGCCCGTCGAATCCGTTCCTGAAGCTCAAAATACAAATCATCTTCAGGGGCCGCGCCCGTATCAGCCAGTTTCTCAATAAACTTCAAACCCAGTTCCCCTTCACGGGCCTCCGCGCCCTGGCGACACCAGGTCAGGTATTCCGGCGAGAGAATGTGATGGTAAAATTCAATATTCAGATCCCGAACCCGGCAGGTGTACCCTTCTTTACGAATCTCACCAGCCAGAACCGGCAGGGCGTAATAGGGAGACAACGGCGTCCACTGGGGGGGCAGTATCAACATAATATCCAGTTCTGATTTTGCGGCTTTCATTGCTGACTCTCACTTTCATTAAGGGAAGAGATAGGTGCCGTAAAAGGCACCTCATCCCAAACTAATACAGTACACGCTGTTGCTCTGGTGATTGCATAGCCACATAAAAGATGGCGGCTAACAGGTTGCGAAGCTCATCCGATGAAAACATCGGGTTCAGGCTCTGAGCCACTTGAGGCGCAGCCGGATTGCCAATCGCCTTGGCCGCATTAGGATAACCAACAGTGGTATTGTTTGCGGCAGGAGTACCTGTTCCTCCGGCATTAAGTTGGTTTAAGCCAGCTCCAATGCTGCCGGTAGCTGCCTGTCCGCCAATCGAGATGATTTTATCATCCCCGCCATTGATGACACCGTCGCCGCCAACCTGAATACGGACAACCCCATGTTTTTGAGATTTCACCTCAATGATATCGCCCTTGTCAATCTTGCCGGCGGCATCCTTGTTGTTGCCATCTTTATCAAAAATGGTGATGTTATCATCCGTCTTGGCGCGCTCAGCCCAGTCTGCCTTCTGTTCCCGAAGGTTAAACTCGGTTCTGAGATCCTTGACAATTGCCTGGGAATTACCAGTATCGCCCTGCTTACCACCTTGTATTGGGGCCATTCCTGGTTTAGCGCCACCGCCTTGAGCTGTCGCACCTTGAATTCCATTAAGCAAAGCGGCTGGCGTGTTACCCAAGGCATTCTGTGGAATACCATTTGACTGGATAATAGCGGCTGCCTTGCTTTGGAAATATTGCGCGTCAGTCGCAGTCTGGGCATTACTTGCCTGCTGCAGATAATACTGAATCAGCGCCATGATTTGTGTGCGATCTTTCAGCTGTTGCTGTTGTATGTGCTGGGTTTGTGAATAACCCCCAGCAGCCGGTAATGAGGGTATCATTGTATCCTTACCTCTCTCTCTTATCTCTCTTACTTCTCACGTACTATCTATTGACCCAACAAGCGATTGCTCTATCCGTTGCCATGGAGCGTCAAGTCCCAAGCTCCCAATATGGGTGAACGGTCACTAGAGTCTTCAACCATCTGGAGCGTCTTCTCGATCAGCTCTTCATCTATGTTGAGTTCACGCATTAAAGATTCAATTTTAGTCATACACTACCTCCTCACTATATTTCTTCTCACGGTACCTGTTAACATCCTCAAATAAGGCAAGATTCATTTCGTTGTAACGATCGATGAGTTCAATCAATGACGTCAGCTCTTTGTCAGATTGAGCATGGCGGGTCTCCAATTTCAGCTCATCAATGTACTCCAGGTTCTGCCGGTAGTTATTGAGTATTCCCTGAAGATAGGCATCTCCTGGTATGGAGTGAAGGGCATAATGAGCAATCTTATGAAGCACCTTAAGCTCATCAGATGGTCGACCCTGAATAAACCGCCGTTCCTTGAGAAAGTCTTTCAGCCGGAGCAACTGCTCTTGCGACAGGTTTTCCAACACCGACTGGATCTTCTGCAAGGTCAGATCATCGATAAAGTTAACAGCCAACGACATTAAGCTCTGCGCTTTTAATTTGTTTCTCAGGCGAACTTGATTGCCAGTGGCCTGTAAACTATCAAAATGAAAATGCTGGTTATTCATCATCGATCCTGTATTACTGTTCAGACAATAAATTAGATATCATTGAATGGTTTATAT
>CAYLWC010000067.1:0-6130 GCA_964387265.1 uncultured Vampirovibrionales bacterium
TAGGAATCTTCTACTTCGTTCTCAACTTCGGAGTTGAAGGATTCTTCAATCTCAGCTTCCCCACCTTTATTGGCGTTTTGGAGGCTACCCAGCTGGTTGACAGCTTCGGTGTTCAGAAAATCCTCAACTTCTAATAAAGGCTGCGCGAGAGCAGCGGTTGATCCCAGCACTGAAACAGAAATAGCAAGTGCTAACAGCTTTTTATCCATAGGACAATCCTTTCGTTTTTTTATTGACTAACACAAAAGCAAAAGAGTGATTTATTGAATCTATGGTTAAATTAGTAACCCCTTCGAATTCATAAATCTGTAAACACGACTCTCTTTCCTTGCATCACATCATCTACGCTCCAGCTTCTGTGTAAATTACCCGGTTAGTTAGGAGATCGTAAACGGTTGGCTACATGTTGAGTTGGCTGAAAACCATTGATATTCTATGTTTCAAATTTTTAAATAAATAAGTTTTAAGAAAAACCCAACGATAGACAGGGATTTTGGTTTGATTTTAATCATGAGGACAATGAAATTGACATCCTGTCGTCATTTTTTGGAATGGATTATCTGATGATTTTATAGACGCTGCACAGAGCCGCCATAGATATTGCCCTGGACTTTGGAGCCGGGATGCAGAATGACTTTTCCAGGGATCCTTTCAAAGCGAATGTCCCCTAAAACGGACGAGTTACCACTGAGTTCAACAGTGATTGTATCTAGAATTGTATCCAGAGTTGCACGGCTGGAATGAGCGGATGAGTGTGCGGCAGATGCTCCCCATCCTGGTCCCTGAACATTTGGCGCGTCTGTGTGGAGAGCTTGGTATTCGGTATAATCATCAGGCCCGTTGCCACTGACTTTTTGTCCATTAACAAAGATCGCTCCCTCTGGCGTCATGACAGTGGTTTGATTGTTTTGAGATTTTACGGTGTAGCCGTTGATTGAGGAAAGCCCCTGATTTCCCATAGAAACCATTGCCCGATGACCGTGTTGGTTCTGAATAATACTGCTGTTGTTCCCAATAACGCTTTGGCTGAGTATTCCGACATTGGAAATAACGGAAGAAGAGGTGTGGCCATCCCCATATGCCCGGATCTCTTGTACCGTAGAATTTTCCAGCTGGATATGTTTGCCCCCGGTGCCGAGTTCACCATGAATCATTGAATTAAGCAGTCTGACATCTCCGCCGGATAAAGCGTTTCGGAAAACCTGGCTATCCTCTAGGATTAAATGATCCCCTGCCTTGATATCCCGGTTGACTCTTGTCCCGGACAGACTCACGTTCTTTCCTGCAACAATTTCCTGAACTTCAGCGCAATCTTTTAGGCTGACGCTTCCTCCGGCCCTAATTTTTCCGTTGAGCATGCAGCCTTGCCCGCTGACATGACGTCCCGCTGTGACACTGCCTTCCACCACAGTGCCATTTAGCTGGACGTTTTTCCCGGCGACCACCGGTGAGCTGCTTCCCTTTTCCAATGTCAGACTACCGCTTACGACCGAGGTGCCAATGTTGGATAAGTATTGGTTGAGCTCCCTAAGATCCATAGCATGGGCTTCTGTGTGGGCCGCTAGCATCCAGACGGTGAGCGCAAGCAGGCAAGCTGATGGTGATTTTTTCATTTGCGGCATGTGAGATCCCCCTTCTGACCCAACCATTTCAAAGAAAACTGGTTGCCAAATCAACCCCTGCGAGTGAAAAATAGCCAACTGGCTATTAGAACGCCCTGTTTTTTATTTTGATGCAAATTTGATATAAAAATAAAAAATACCCGGATGGATTAGCCAGAAATAAACAGTTGGGTAATTTAAAACCCAGCCTGAAAAACATATACTAAAAAAACAAACATTCCAGAAGACCCCTTGGGAGCTAAATCGCCAACAACCTGAACCATAAATGTCATCGTATTTTTTGGCTTTCAATGGAAATGGAACAGCCAGTGGGTTCATTAACATTACGGAATATGGTGCGAACAGGCAACAGTGAGGAGATTGGAAATGATCAATTCAAGGGTATTATCAAATAAGCGTTATGCAGCCCTGGGTAAGGCCTATGATCATCAGTGGTATGAGGAGGAATCTCCCGAGGAGTTTGAATCGTTGGATTCTCTGGATGAGAATTTTTGGTCCGATGACACTGAACATCCTATCTATGGTTCTCGTCTTGGGTAAAGGTTGCAGGAAAGGAGTTTATTGATGGTTTTGACAATACTTGCCAAATGGAGAAGAAAGCCCAAGGCTTATTCAGTGAAAACGATGCCGCTGTTTATCCCATCGGATCAACAAAACCTGGAGCAGCAGATTTCAGATTACCTGATTCGCCTGATGGAAAGCACTCGAGGGAAGGCTCCCGCAAAGCAAATCCAGGTGCCTTCGGTGTTGGAGCTATCTGATTTTTTCCAGTGCCAGGTGATGGAGGTCATTAATGCCCTCTATGGTCTACGGAAGCATTATTATGATTTCGAGTTTGTGGGTTTAAACCAGCCAGTGATTTTAAAAATCCCCCAGACCCGGAACATGGCCAAGTCGTTACTGTATGAACCAGCCTGGGCCGATACATAAATAAGATGGGCGCATCAACAGGAGTGGATACGTATAAGATTTGATATTATGCCGGGTTTTCCCGTTTTCATGACTTTCTCCCTTAGCTCTCTATCTCTCTCGTTTCACGGTTACCAGTTCTTTCACGGCGAGCATAAACCCCCAGTCTTCTGATTGGATCGTTTATGCCTCGTCTTTTCCTTTTCGGGGAGGAAAGAGAGATTTTTTGATCGGCAAGACAAATACCATTCCTGTATTTCAGGAATGGTATTTGCGTGTTCCCATGTTCCCATGTTCCCATGTTCCAAGGTTCGATGGCGAATCAGGTGTTCACTGAATTAATGATGAACCTTCAGATTCTTGGCGTGGAAACGCTCAAAGATCGCCTTGGTTTCCTTTGCCATGTCATGAGGCACATGCGCTACCAGCAGGATGTTCCCTTCCTCCTTGAGCGAATCCTCATAGAACTTGGCTTCATGTTCGGGGATGCCCATCCCGACCAACGCCCCAATCAAGCCTCCGGTGGCTACCCCAATGGCACCGCCTGTTAAAGCGCCGACCAGCGGGCCTGCAACCAACAGCCCTACTCCTGGGGCAAACACGTTACCGACAACGGTTAGCCCGCCAATCAAGGCGCCCAGTATGCCGCCAGACACCCCACCAATGGTTGCGCCTTCCGGGGCTTTGGTGTTTTCTTTCGCAGCGAACGTTTCACGGGTTCGTTCCGACATCAGAATGCTCATGTCCTCATGTGAAACGCCACGGGCAGCCAGGGCTTCTGTGACCTCATGAAGGTCTGCCTGGGATGTAAAAATGCCGGATACCTGATCAAAATCCTTGTTCGAATATCGCGCCATAAGTAGTCCCCCTCTATTGATACGTATTGCTCCGCTTGTATTGCCCGGTACTGCTTAAACAGCAAGACCTTAATTATCAGTTTAGGCGGTAACTTCAAGGGCTGGCAATTACCCAGATATCTAGAGATGCTTTCTATAGCCGCTGGTCCAGACAGGCCGTTTCAAACCTTCTGCCTGCTCATGGTGATGCCTTAGCTTGACGCTTTGAGAATTTGCGGGCTTGTGCTAGTCTGAATGCTTTATGGCAAGTAGGAGCATTTTAATGATTACTGAGAATAAAGTGGTTGGTATCCATTATGTTTTAAAGGATGAGTCTGGGAATATTTTGGATGCTTCTCAAGGGGAACCTTTGCATTATCTGCAGGGCCATCAGAACATCATTCCGGGGTTGGAAAAATCGTTGAGCGGGCTGCAGCCTGGGGATAAAAAGCAGGTTCAGATTGAGCCGAACGAAGGGTATGGCGATTACAACCCCGCCCTCAAGTTTTCGGTACCCAAAGACCAGTTCGGGGGGATGATGCCTGAACCGGGCATGACCATTCAATTGAGTACGCCAGATGGTCAGCCGTTTATGGCAAAAATCGACAGCATCTCGGATCAGGATGTTGTTCTGGACGCTAACCATCCGTTGGCTGGGCGCACCCTGTTTTTTGATGTCGAAGTCGCCGAGGTTCGGGACGCCACGACTGAAGAAATAGCCCATGGGCACCCACACTCTGGGGATGATCATCACCACCACTAAACTTGAATCAAATCAGTAGAAAATCCCCTTCGAAAGGGCCCAGGTGGGTGCCAATGAAGGGGATTTTTAGTGTCTAATATTTGGCGTACTGCTCAGGAAGCTGACTGGCACGGTTTACAGAGCCCGGAAAACTCCAGGTGATGGGCTTGAATCTGGAAGTTGGAGGTGAATTCAATTTCCTGAACCAGGGTGTCCAGTCCCAGACAGTGGAGTTCCTCGACGGTGCCACATCGGGTACAGATTAAGAAATGGTGGCAATGGTCCGGTTGTTCCAGGTTGCAGGTATCTTCGTGATCCAGTTGGCATTTTCGAACTTTTCCCGTGGAAAGAATCCGATGGATCAGATGGTTCTCTTCCAGGCATTCCAGGATGCGATAAATGCTCGCGGTATCTACATTTTCTTGGGACTGATTCAGTAAATCCTTAATTTCATAGGCCGATAAAGCCGTATCAGACTTATCCAGCAACTCGACGACTAAGCGGCGGGGCTTGGTGATTCGATACCCATGATTTTTCAGGTGCTCCAAGGCATTTTGGGTATATGACATGAGGGTAGGGTCCTAAATTTGGGTAGTTTTATTTTACTTGGAAGAGTAGGTCGCTTGCAAAGGGGGTATCCCGGTGGTTGTTTGAAGCGCATCGATCGAGGAAGCGGATTTGGTGGTTGGGCCTGATCTGGTAATGGTGAAATCAAACCTGTCTGGCCTGAGCCCAAAGCTAGCCGGTTGTCCTAAACATGTGGTTAATTATGCCAGGGTAAGGGGTTTGGTATAATGGAAGGCAATCAATCCAAAATGGGGTATTTAAGGATCAGCCTCTGGGGGAACCATGCGAATGACAGCTGTCCTGACTGTCAACGAAGAGTTGGCGCAGTTTATTGAAAACCAGCAAGGCATGGTGGATCCTTCTGCGCTGGTGAACAAGCTCATCCATGATGAAATGGATCGGCAAGGTTTTCAGGTAGATAAGCAAGCGCCGTCTCCACTGGAAGATAAGACTCTGGAGGCGTTAGAGCTGTTCCTGGACGAGGATACCCATCCAGCAGAATAAAGAACGCCCTATATGCCTATATATGATTATATAGAGGGTTTGCGTGATTTAAAACGCTTCAAGTGGAGAGGCAACATGAAAAAAACAGACACAAGTACGAACAATGTAACCTCCTATGTGGTGGTCATTAATGAGCCTGCCGCAGCCTTCCTGGAACACCTGGGAGTGACCGATGTGAACGGTTATCTCAATGAGTTGCTTTGGAAGGAAAAGCAGCGCCAGGTAGGACGGGATCCGACTCAGCCCGGACAGAATCTGAACGAACTGATGGAATGTACCCCGGATACGTCCGGCTACCCGGAGATGCAAGGCCACTTCGGGGAAGTTATCCGTTAAGTTATCGTAAATAATCATTTATCGGTCATATTGGCAGCCTCTCACGGTATTCTATAGCCGCATAGCTGATTGATTTTGAGTCGCTGCGCCAGCAGACTGCTGTAAGCAATCAGCTTGAGGGGATATTGATGGAATACATCAGTATTTTTGATCCGGTTCCCTGGCAGGAGGTCGGTCATACTGTGTTGCAAACCCTCACGCTTTACTGGTTTTTACTCTTGGGTATCAAGTTGGTTGGCAGGCGTGTGTTTGGGGAGATGGGGCCTCAGGATATGATTGTATTGCTCCTGGTGGCTGAAGCTTGTGACTTGGGCTTGACCAATGAGAGGGCAGGATACTGGGGGACGGTTTTTAGTGTGCTGACGATCCTAGTTACCGGCGTCATTGTTGAGCGGATTGCGCCTTTGAGACGAGCGCTGGAAGATAGTGCCATTGTTGTGTTTGAAAATGGGCGGCACCCGTGAAAAGGCCGTTGAGAAAATCTGATGTCCGATTATAAGTGGTTTTTAAGGTTCATGATGGAACTGGGCCGGAAGTATGGTTTCAACCTGGATTCCTCTGTGTCCGATTATAAGTGGTTTTTAAGGTTCATGATGGTTGTGCGTGTTAATGTG
>CAYLWC010000068.1:0-5668 GCA_964387265.1 uncultured Vampirovibrionales bacterium
TATCGTTGAATTTGACCAACAACTGCGTCACTAGCTCTGCCTTTTTTTAACTCTACAACTAAAAGCTCTCTTTTATCTTTGCTGGTAGCAAGAATATCGATCATACCAGTATCGCATGGGTACTGCTGACCCGCCATTTCACCTTCTTCTTCAAAAATATCATAATTTTGGCCCAGCTCTGTATTTCCCCAGTTTTTTACTAAAAAATCCTCAAGATGCTTTTCCAAGGCAAAGACGGTAGGGTCTTCTACTAGTTCATCTGTTGAAATTAATTTTGCTGGTACATTGCCAGAAAGTAACCCATCGATCTCTGAACGATATTTTGTAACTTCACTAACTGTACCAATCGATCCAACTGACCTTTGTAGTGTCTCGCTCATAGCATTCCGCTCAATGACATTGGGATACCATTGCACGCTACGACGGTGCGGCAAAAACTCACCATGATAAAAATAATAATCTCCAACCACTTCTCCCACTAAATAAGAGCCAGAACCATTAGGACATAATACAATATCGCCTTTTTGAATTCTTTTGCAAATTGTATAAAGCATTCCACAAGCGAGGCTTGAAGCAATTTTACTCTTACCGGGTCGGTTTTTTTGAAAGATAGGAAGACAATATTCTTTAAAAGGTTGTACTGATTCACTACGAGAAAGTATATCCGACAAATCATTATCGAAACCCCAATCCCCACCAATAAAACCGCCTTGGCGACACTCTTCGACATACTTGTTGCCTTTGCCTAAGATAATACGAAAATATCCTTTTTCAGCGGCCATATATAAACCTTTCATTTTAATAAGCTGAATACCAGCCAAAGGGGACAACTGTACTATATGGGCTCAACCGTAATATAAAAGGGACATATGTTCAATTTTGGGGTGGGGTGGAAATCGGGGTGGCTTTTGAGTACCCTTATAGGCAATAGCAAACAAACGGGGGACGAGTGATGCCTGAGACACAAAGCAAACTGGAAGCTTGCGCCAGCCTGATCCGCGAACACCGGGAAATGGAAAAAATGCTGGAAGCATTCGGCCAAACCCTGGCCGGGCTCAACCCAGACGCCGCCGCCAACAATAATCTGGCCTCGGTCCGGGCCGCCATGGCCGAAATCACCCCGGAGATGAACACCCACTTTGCCTGCGAGGAGCAGGTCCTGTTTCGGATCGTCTCCCCCTATCACCCCATGGTGCTGATGGAAGTGGAACATGAAGAGCTGATGGCCATGCGGGAAGGCATTTTGGAGTTACTCGATCTCGACGCGCTGAATGCGGAACAGATAACGCAACTTCAGGAGATTGGCAACCGCTTTATCAGCGAGATGTATGATCATATAGGCCGGGAAGACGTGGGGATTTTCCCCACCTGCGAACGGGCGCTTTCCGATGATGAAAAGCGGGACGTAATTGACGGCATGGATGAAATTCGTCGTCAGGCCAAAACAGAAGCGACCCCCACGCCGGTTCCCCCGGAAAAAACCTTTGAATATCACGCGCTGGATCTCACCAGCGCCCCCCAGCGGGCCATTATGTCTCAGCGGCTGTTTGAAAATAATGGCACCGAGGCCAAGCATATTACCATCCGGGGCGGTGATGCCCTGGCGTCTCATTGGTCCCCCAAGGAAGGGATCCTGATCTGCTTGCAGGGAGAAGGGGTTTTTACCGCCAACGAGCAGGAAAAACCCTTAACGCCAGGGACGGTCATTACCATGAGCCCGCAGCTCCTCCATGGCATCACCGCCAAAGCCGACTGCCACCTGTTATTGGTTCTGCGGAACGTCGATTAAAGTAGTATCAAACCCTGTTAACGCTTATTCCGGCTTGCGCAGCACCCAAAGTATCTTGGGAATCATATCCTCTGGATACAATCCGGGGTTGGGATTGAAGGGTGCCGCGTTACAAACCTGAAACCCCGCCTCGACAAAGGCATCAAACAGACGTTCTTCATGATGATACTGCAAGGACATGGGCTCCGTACCAACCAGCACGGGCTCACCGTTGACATATTGCTCTAAGGTGGCCGTATGATTCGCCCGCCCGGTTTCCATATCAAAGGCGCATTCCCGAATCAGCCGATGTTGCCCGTCATCCCAGACCAGCACCGGTCCATGATTGAAAAACCCTAAAAACGTGGGCAGGGTATCGGAATCCAGGATCAACACCCCACCGGGCCTGAGGGCTTGATAAGCCGTTTGGATAAACCCTGTCACCTGCGACCATTCGGCCAGATGATTGATAGTGTTATGCAGACAAATGGCCCCGTCCAGCTGAACACCGGGTGGAAATTGAAAGCAGGTAATATCTCCCTGGGTCCAGATAAGCCGGGCCTGAATCTCATCAGGAAGCGTCCGGGTTTTCTCTTCAGCCACTGCCATCATGGCTTGGGATAGCTCAACACCCCGAATATGCCAACCTCGCTCTGCCAGCAGCAGGGCATTCAGGCCGGTTCCCGAGCCAAAGTCGCCCAACGTAGCCGGTGGAGTGATGCCATACTTAAAAAAATAATCTTGAAGGAGATCACAAACCTGATGGGGTACTTCAAACGCCCCAATAGACTCGTACAGAAACGCGGTGGTGTTGTACACAAGTGGGTCTCCGGTTTATTGGAAAAGAGCTGAAAAAGGCCTGTACCCATACAAGCCTTTTTCCATCCTGATTACTGAATCAGGGTCACGTGATACGCGCCCCGGACTCCTGAAGCATTTTCACGAACTCCGCCAGCAGGCGAGAAGTCTGATCGCTGGCCGCGGAACGATCTGCGGCGACTTGAGGAGCGGCGGCTTTTGCAGCGTTACCCGCGTTGCCAGCATTCCCAGCATTACCCGCAGCGCCAGCCCCGACGCCATTAACACCATTACACATCGATGAACTCTCTCTTTCTCTCTTACATAACCAATAGAATAGGGCCTGAGGACAACCCAATATAAAAAATAAAAAACAAGTAAAAACAGGGAATTGATCACACTCGGGTGAGAAAACCTGAAAATGGCTACCCACACCCGATTGACAGCAAAAAAAGCCGTTTACATACGGGTACATTCCGAAAAAACTTGTTATTGGATTGCTTCAGATTGGGCTAGGACCGAGACTTTTTCCAGTCATCGGTGAGTATTCCGGCATATCCCCAGTCCTCTTCAGCGATTTCCTGAATAACAATATGAATATGCTCCGGTTTTTTACCCAGGTGCTTCACCAGACTATCGGTCATGTCTTTTACGACCGCCGCCTTTTGCTCCCGCGTCGCCCCTTGGGTAATTTGTACATTCACGTAAGGCATGACCTGCTCCTCTTTAACTGGCGTGGTGTTAACCTATATGGACAGCATACCCCAAGCATTGCCTGATCCACATAGATATTCCACCGTAGAACCGAAAGGCTGTTATACCCCAGCGACCTTCACTCGGTTTGACTGAAGAATAAATGACTTGGCTGATTGTATCTAGTTGTATCTATGGGACTATTTTGTTACCTTGGGCAAGTATTATTCTTGGTGAGGGAAGCCTGTGCAACAGGAAACGCTTAAGGCAACATTGGCTGGCACGATCACAACTGTGCTACTCGCCATCGCCATTGCAGTGGGTTCAGGCCGGTTTGAGCATTTTGACGCGGCCCTCATCGGCTACACCTTTGCCAGCCTGGCGGCGGCCTTTGGAATTGTCTACCGCTATACCATGTGGCTGCAGCGTCCGCCCACAGCCATATACTGGAAGCGGGGTTGGCAGCTGTTTTTTCAGCCCAAGCGATTGATTCCCAACGTGATCTTTATGATTCGGAAACTCATCACCCGCATTGGCCTGAACACCTTTATCTGGCGACGCCATATTGCTCGGGGAACAGCCCACTGGCTGATTATGTGGGGCTGTATTATCGCCGCGGCCATTACCTTCCCGCTGGTGTTTGGCTGGTTGTATTTTGCATCCACCCCTGGAGATATTCACTCGTACAATATTATGGCGTTTGGGTTCCCCGTCTATACCGTCAAAGCCGAATCTTTAATGGCCGAGATGATTTATCATGGCTTGGTCCTGGCTTCCATCCTGGTGATTATCGGGGTGATGATGGCCATGAGACGCCGGATGCGGGACCGGGACGTGGCCAGCACCCAGACTTTTACCGAGGATATTTTGCCTTTGGTCTTACTCTTTGCCATCAGCGCCACCGGCTTGATGTTAACGGCTAGCTACACCTGGATGCGGGGATATGCCTACTCGTTTTTAGCGGGGATTCATGCCATTACCGTGATTTTTACACTGGTCTGGCTGCCCTTTGGCAAATTTTTTCATATCTTCCAACGCCCGGCCCAATTGGGAGTGGATTTGTACAAGGAAATTGGCAGCCAAAGCGAACAAGCGCTTTGCAGGCGATGCAATGAGCCATATACTTCGGTGATGCATGTTCAGGATTTAATTGAAGCCGAAACCCGCCTGGGGTATCACTATCAGCTGAACAGCGAAGACGATAAAAACCACTACCAGTGGGTCTGCCCCCGCTGCCGCCGACTCATGTTGGGTATTTCCCAAGGACAGCTTTGGGAGAAAGGAAGAGCCCATGAGCCAAGTACCTGATCAACTCAGTACCATTCACCAGTTTGGCCCTCACCGGGCCTACATGAACGAAGATCCAGATCGGATGGATCGGGGCATTGAAGTAGAAAAGCTGGTCAAAACCCACTGTTGTTTCTGTGGGCAACAGTGTGGCATGCAGCTTCGGGTGGCTCATAACAAGGTCATTGGCATTGAGCCCTGGTATGAGTTCCCGTTTAACCAAGGAATGCTCTGCCCCAAGGGCGTTAAACGCTACCTCCAGAACGACCACCCGGACAGATTACTGACCGCCTTTACCAAAGATCCCCATGCTCCTGGAGGCTTCCGTCCCATGGGATATGAGGAGGCCATTCAAAAAGTGGCTGGGGAGATTGATCGCATTCAAAAGCAATACGGCCCAGACGCCATGGCGGTTCTGACCGGGGCCAGCCTGACGACCGAAAAGGCCTATCTGATCGGAAAATTTGCCCGAGTTTGTCTCAAAACCGCCAATATCGACTACAACGGCAGGCTTTGTATGGTGAGTGCCGCTGCGGCCAACACCCGAGCCTTTGGTATTGATCGGGCCGCCAACCCCTGGTCGGATATTCCCAAGGCGGAAGTGGTCTGGATCAGCGGGGCCAACGTCGCCGAATGTGCCCCCATCACCACCGAATACGTCTGGCAGGCGCGGGATAATGGCGCCAAGATTATTGTGGTGGATCCCCGCATTACCCCCATCGCCAGAACGTGCGATCTGTATCTGCCCATCAAGCCGGGCCGGGATATCGCACTCTATAACGGTATTCTGCACCTGATGATTGAAAACGACTGGCTGGATCATGACTTTATCAACAACCACACGGTTGGGTTTGAGGATGTGGCGGCCCATGTGAAGCAATGGACCCCGAAACGAACGGTTGAGGTTACCGGCATTGCCGAAAAAGCCATCCGGCAAGCAGCCGAATGGTGGGGGACAGCCAAAACCAGTTTTAGTATGCATGCCCGAGGCATTGAACACCATAGCCATGGAGTTCAGAACTGTCTGGGGGCCATTAACATGGTCCTGGCCTCAGGCCGGATTGGCCGGGAAGGGTGCGGGTACGGGACCATTACCGGGCAGGCCAACGGCCAGGGCGGGCG
>CAYLWC010000069.1:0-5495 GCA_964387265.1 uncultured Vampirovibrionales bacterium
GCCTGTCCCACATCGGCCAGCGGCATCATATCGCTGACGATAAAATGATAAAGCCCCGATACAAGAATCAGGACCACCAGCCCGGCACAAACCACGGCCATCCGGTGACGAAGCGCCCACCCCACCAGGCGGCCCGTGCCCTGTTCGGTCCTTTCCAGAAAACGCTGGAAGGGATCAAGCAACACCCGGTTCACCCATGACCGCCGTTGTCCGGCTTCCGGCAATTTCAGGAACTTTAGCGCCAGAACCGGCGTGAGGGTGAGTTCCACCAAAAACGAGCAGGCAATCCCCAGCATGATGGGGGTGACCAGCCCCACAAACATTTCCTGAACCACCCCGCCGGTAAACAGTAACGGGGAGAGGGCGATAAACATCATCAGGGCCGAGGCGAACACCGCCTTGCGCACTTCGGTAACACCCTCCACCACGGCGTCTTTCTTCGGTTTATTCATGTTCATATGGCGCAGAATCGAATGTAGATCCACCACCGTGTCATCCACCAATAGCCCGATGGACAGCAGCATCCCGATGAGGGTGGAACTGTTCAGCGTAAACCCGATGGCCGCAAGCCCCACAATCACCATGCTGAGCGTAATGGGAATGGTCACAATGGAAATCAGCGTGGCCCGCCAATTGTTCATAAAGAAAAAGATGGCCGTGCCGGTGAGCAACACCGCAAGCCCCAGTTCCGCAAACAGGTTGTGAAAAAGAATATCCACAAAGTGGGCGTTATCATAGGTGGTCTCAAACCGGATACCGGGATAGTCCTGTTCCAGCTTGCGCAGCATTCGGGTAACATCCTGAATCACATGGGGTGAACTGGCCTCCGGGTTTTGAAGCACGCTCACCGCCACCGCCTCTTGCACCTGACCGTCTGTAATATAGTGATACGCGCTTCGCCGTTCCTCATAGGTATCCAGCACTTGCGCCACATCCCGGATGTAAACGGTTTTTCCATCCGGCAGGGTTTTAACGGGATACCGGGCAACGTCCGCCGGTGTCCGGGCCAGCCGATCAATCCGGACAATGGCTTCTTTTGGCCCGCTGGTGAGGGTTCCTCCTGGCCGGGCCACGTTGTTTTGATCCAGTACCCGCTTTACATCCAGAATAGACAATCCGTAGGCGGCCAATTGATCCCGATCCACCACCACCTGGAATTGACGCTTCTTGCCTCCGTAAGCCTGGGCCGTATAGACGTTGGGGATGGTTTTAAGGCGGTTGACAATCTCATTTTGGGCCAGTTCCCGCAAGCGCACGTCATCCCAGCGATCATCCCCGGTGAGAGCCAGCGTTAAAACGGGTACGTTGAGGGGATCAATGGCCAAAACCCAGGACGGCTTCAGGTTCGCCCCGGTCACCGGCAGATCGGCCTGTACACGGGTCATCAACGCCTGCACATCGGTAAAGGCCCGCTTCATATCGTTGCCATAGGGAAATTCCAGCGACACCATGGAAAACCCATCCTGGGAACTGGAGCGAATAAAACGCACATTCTGAATGGCCACCATCCGCTCTTCAATGGGCTTGGAAATATACAGTTCCATCTCTTCGGCGGACAGCCCCGGCATGGTGGTAACAATCCCAATCATGGGGCTTTCCACATAGGGCATCATCCGCCGGGGCACAAAAAACAACACGGCCAGAATCGCCAAGATCGCAATCCCGGCATAAAACGCATACACCAGGTAGGGGTGTCCCACCGCCCAGCGGGAAATATTCAGGCGAGCCTGCTGGATGTCCGGTTTGGGCAGCCGGGTCATTCCGTCACCTCCACCTCAATATGGGTCTCGACCAGGGTTTGTCCGCCCTCTCTGATTGCGAGATCCACCTGCCACAACCCCGGCATGCTGAAGTGGGTACTGACCCGGAACCGGTTTTCTGCTTCCTTCCGAATGGACGGTTTGGGAACCGACATCTTGGGCATGGCGGGCATAAAGCTTCGGGCCTCAAGCTGGATGTTTCGGGACAACCGTCCATGCATGGGCGTCAGCTCCACCACCAGGTTGTGATGCCCCACACCGGGGGGCGGATCGATCAATCGGGCCGTCAAGGCCATGTGCTCCAAGGACTGTTGGAGCCGGTACTGGTTTTGGGCCGTCAAACGCTTTCCGGCACCGGCACGCTCCGGTATGGCCTGTAAGCCTTCGGGTCCGTAGGCGGCTTCCACCACCGCCGCCCCGTTAATCAGCGACGCATGCCCGGCGGTCACCACCTGATCGCCTGCCGTCAATCCCGCCACAATCTCGGTTCGTTCAGCGTTGGAAGCCCCGGTGGTGACATACGCCAGGTGCGCCTCCCCGTTTTCAACCCGCCACACGGCCTGTTGCTGGTCTTTATCGATCAGGGCCGCATTGGGCACCGTCAGCACATGGCTTTTTTCACCCAGTTCCAGGGTGACCGTCACGTAATCGCCAGGAAGCAATGCACCGTCCCTGTTGGGGATGGCCGCTTCCACAATACCGGTGTGGGTGAGGGGATCTTTAGCGGGAAACACGGCGGTTACATTCCCCCGGATGGATGGTCCCCGCCCTTGTTCGCCTTTCCAGATACGGACCGGGGTGCTAGGACGGATGAGGGAAAAGTCCTTTTCCGCCACCTGGGCCTGCACCCGGATGGGGGAAATCTGGGCCAGGCGCATCATGGTCATCCCCGGTTTCACCAAAACGCCATGATCCATCAGGCGTTCGGTCACCACCCCGTTAATGGGTGATGTGATCCGCGTATAGCCAAGCTGAATGTTCTCCGTCCGGGCCTTGGAGTCAGCGGCGTTCAAGTCCGCCTGGGCTTTCTCGTAGCGGGCCTTGGCCGTTTCATATTGGGCTTGCTCCCGATCAAACTCCTCCGGGGTGATGACTTCTTCTTCAGCCAATGCCCTGGCCCGACGGATTTCCTTTTCCCAATACCTCAAATCCGCTTCGGCTTCCGCCACGGCTTTTTGGGTGCTTTGCTCCTGGGAACGTGCTTCCTGGTAGCGGGACGCTTGCTCTGACGTGTCCAGTTGGGCCAGTAGCTGACCTTTTTTCACCCGGTCTCCCGCATAGACGGGCAACTGGGTGATCCAGCCCTCGATTCTGGGAAACACCGGCACATCGTTATAGGCATCCACCGTACCCGTGTAGGTGACAGCATGAATAAACGGACCGGGGGTTACCGTCTCCAGAGCCACCGGAGCCGCCCCTTCCGGCACCTGGATCTCCATATCCATCACCATCGATTCCACAATGCCCATCTGGTTTGGATCTTTCAAGCTGGTTGCCAGCCACTGCACCAGGAAATACAGCACTACCAATCCCAGAATGAGCAGAATCACCTGGGCCAGCTTTCCCCATTGCCGAAATGTTGTCATCAAAAAACAGACCTCAATCAATAACCATCACGAAAAACCGATGGATGCTTCCTGGCCAGCGCGTGGCCCGCAAGGTCTGCTTTAAATCAAGAGCTTTTGATGTTTCAGATAGGATTTTCGTTTGTCGGGATAAAACAGCCGGTAGGTGCCGGTGGGGTCATCCAGCCAGGCAAAACGTAAGATAACCGCCATATTCAGGGGGATCGCCCCCATCATCAGCTTCTCTGCATGCAGAGAGGCTGGTATGTCCTGGGAAGGGGTGGCAGCTTTTATCTGACAGTCACAGGGCTGCTCTTCGTCACAACGCTGGGTATCCGGACAACACGGCATTTGTTTGACGGTTTTTACAACCGGCTGGTGTTGCACGTGTTCGGCAGACAGGCAAGAGCATTCCATACCAGCCACAGCCAAGCCCTGCCCCAAAACAAGGACCAGGAGCAAAACCAAGGAGATGAGCCATGTCAATTGCCGTTTCATTATCTCTTATTATAGCTGAGAGGCATAGGCAACACAAGCCCGTTTGTTTTTTATTTCGCGTCTCTGTGCGATAGGGTGAACCCATAAAAATCGCCTATTTTTTGGGCCAAAACCCATATAAAAACGCTAAAAACACTACTGTTTAAGCGTTTCGACCCTTTAAAACCTGGGAATAATATATATAAAGGCAATATGACCTCCGCTATTGACGAGTTAACAATCCCAGAGGGTTTTGCCGATGAAAGATTTGAAAGCGGCACAACGCCATTACCGGATGCTCAACCGGATGAAGGGTTGCGAGGTCATGGGATGCTCCCAGACCCGCAAGGCGTCCTCCCAGTATTGCGCCAACCATGCCCGGCGTACCCATGCTTACGGCCATCCTTACGGAAGGCCCGTCACCAACAAGGAACTCAAGCCCTACCGGGAGCTAGCCAACCGCTTCCTGGAAGAGCACCGGGAGCACAAGGCCACCCAAACCGCCGTTGCTATTGTGGATACCCTGATTGACAAGTGCTATCTGCTTCAGCAATATCCCGACGACCCCATCTTGCGCGAACTGCTCCGGCTCTACAATGCCGGGGCCACGGGACGGGAGGTCTTGGAACGGCTCTGCGCCGTCTGGCTCTATGCTTACTACCATCCTCGCTGGCTGCCGGATGACATCCGGCTCACCTTTGCCTTGTCCCGCGCCATGCTTCAAACCAAGCCCCAGGCCATCAAAAGCGTGTCCTACCGGGGAGGCCGGGAGCGGCGAACCTACCACAAGCCGGGTGCCGTGGTGCATATGGAACTGGGCCACCTTCTCCGGGACAAGCGGGGAAGTTTCTTTATCAATATGATAAAAGCCCTGGAAGCCAAAGAGGAACAAGCCCGCCAGGAAAAACAGGCCCTGGCCGAACCCTTTACCGACAACCCATCAGAGTAATGGAGGCTCAGCCCATGCCCCATTACAACAAGAAACAACAAAAGGTTCGCTATCAAACCGTTTTGGACTTGGCTCGTGCCGTTGTCACGGAAAAAGATTTAATCACAGACAAGTACGGCCATACCTACCAGTACAACGGGCAGTTTTGGGAACCCATCAAGGACCGCCGGTTGAATGAATGGTGCACCCGCTATCAGTACAGGGTATTTGATAGTAGTTATGGCTATACCACGATGGAGATGGTTAATTTGGTTCGGGACTTGGCACGGGAACGCCTGGGGAAGATGCTGAAACTAAGGGGCGAGGTTGAAATCCCTTGGGGAAACATTAGTGAAGCAGAAGTGCCCTTCAGTAACGGGATCTACAATTGCATAACCCGCAACTTCCGTTTGCACCGGCGGGAGGATTTTCTCGAAACCGTCTGGGCCGTGGATTATAACCCCAATGCCAAGTGTCCCAAATGGAACCGTTATTTGAAGGACTGTTTTGGCAGTCAGCCGGATTACAAGCAGATTGTGGCTGTTGTCGAGGAGTTCCTCGGTTACACTCTCATCCAACAAGCCCCCTACAAGAAGGCGTTATTCTGCTACGGAGAATCAAACACAGGCAAAACAGTCCTGGAAAAGGTCATGGCGGGATTGGTCGGCAAAGAGAACGTTTGTCATATCCACATCGACAAGATGAACAATCCACGGATTTTAGCACACATACATGGCAAGGACGTCACCATGATTAGCGAGTTGA
>CAYLWC010000070.1:0-5213 GCA_964387265.1 uncultured Vampirovibrionales bacterium
CCTTACCTCCTCCCAAGCAAACCCCTCGCAGTAAACGGCAGGTCGAACGGGTACAGCGACGACAGATGGCCTATCTCCAAAAACGTCGGGAGCAAAAAAAACTCCGGGTTTTGTATAAGCGAACCCGTGCGCTTATCCGCTTGGGTTTTGCCGTCTTGTGGGGATTTTTGCTCTGGCAACTGGTTCAGAGCCCAATTTGGACATTCCCCACCACCCAATTTACGCTGAAAAACAGCCAATTGATCAGGGCAGAGCATCTCCAGCCCTTCCTAACCCCCTACCACAACCAGCCCATTTACCAATGGAACCCCGATGTTGTCGCTGAGCAAATCAAACAAGCCCACCCGGTAGTGGATGAAGTCCACATCCGGCGCTACCTCTTTCCCAGCCGGCTCGAAGTGGTGGTGGTGGAAAAGAAACCCTGGGCTGAGCTCTATGCCACAGCAGACAGCCCCTCTCCCTATGCCTTCATTAGCCACGATTACCGCCCCATTCCCCTACAAAACTATCAATATTCCCATCAGCTCTACCCCAACCGCACGCCAACACACATTATTCTCCCCTCTTCTATGACACTGCCCAAAACCACGGCTCAGCAACTGGACACCCTCTCTTACCAGTTACGGCAAATCCCTGGTTTTCAACTTCAGTCTATCGAGGTGGCTCGCCCGACCCAGGTTGTTGCCCACGGAACGCCGGTCAAGCTGTATATTGGCCGACTGGATCGTAGCATCACCCAGCGTCTGCAGGCCCTTCCATCGATCTTAAAGTCACTGGAAACCAAGCAACTTCATGCCATCGAAGCCATTGATATTCGTTGGAGTGAGCAAATCACGCTACGCAAGAAAAAAGCCATCCCTCAGGCCATCGACCCGGAAGCCAAAGCCCTGCCCATTCCAAGGCCCCCTTCACCCCACGTGCGGTGACTTGTCATCTGCCTGGGTTCTTGTTACAACCAAGTCATCCGTTTTGGGCAAGTCAGCAGTTTTGGGGAGGAACCATCAAGAATGGCAATTCGGGTGGCCGTCAGTGGCGCACTAGGCAAAATGGGTCGGGAAGTGGTCAAAACCGTGCTGGCGGATCCAGACCTGACGCTGGTTGGCGCCGTGGATCCCCAAGGCCATGGCCAGCCCCTGGGAACGTTATTAGGCTTGCCACAAGCAGCGTCTTTGACGGTGGATAATACGTTATCCGAGATGCTCACCAAGCACCAGCCCGATGTTTGCGTGGATTTTACCCACCCCGATGTAGTCTTAAGCAATACCTTAACAATGATTGAGACGGGGTGTCGCCCGGTGATTGGCACAACCGGCCTCAAGGAAGCAGATCTGGAAAAAATCCGTCAGGCGCTGACTGATAAGCAATTGGGCGGAATTGTCGCCCCGAATTTTGCGCTGGGCGCCGTGCTAATGATGAAGTTTGCGCAGGAAGCGGCCAAATACTTTGATCACGCCGAAATTATCGAGATGCACCATAATCAGAAAGCCGATGCCCCCAGCGGGACGGCCCTGAAAACCGCCGAATTGATGGCCCAAAGCTGCGCCCGTTTTTCAGTGGACAACGCCCCGGAAACCGAGATCTTGCCGGGAGCCCGCGGCGGAAAAAGCCCGGCCCATATTCAGATCCACAGTGTTCGGCTACCAGGGTATGTGGCCCACCAGGAAGTCCTTTTTGGCGGGCCAGGGCAAATTCTGACCCTGCGCCATGACAGCCTGGATCGGGCTAGTTTCATGCCTGGTGTCGCCATGGCCGCGAAAAAAGTAATGCACCTTCAAGGATTAACGTACGGATTGGAGCACTTATTATGAACATTGCCGTATTGGGAGCGGGCTTTCAGGGATCTGCCTGTGTATATGACCTCTTGCAAAACCCCGCTGTTCAGTCCGTCGGCCTGGCGGATTCCGATGCCGATCGGCTGGAGAAGGCCGCTCAAAAACTTCCATCAGATGCCCGCTTGAGTACACACATTCTCAATGTCACTGACCATCAGGCGTTGGTCAACTTTCTTAAACCTTATGATGCTGTGGCCAGTGCCGTGCCCTACTTTTTAAACCTGGGGATCACCCAGGCCGCCATTGAAGCCAAAACCCATATGGTGGATATGGGCGGTAACACTGACCTGGTGTTTGAACAGCGAAAACACCATGAACAGGCTATGGCCCAGGGTGTTACCATTCTTCCCGATTGCGGCCTGGCGCCGGGGTTGGCCAATATTTTAGCGGCCCATGGCATTGAGCAACTGGATCAGGTGGATTCGGTGCGGATTCGCGTAGGTGGATTACCCCAATTTCCCAAGCCGCCGCTGAATTACCAACTCTTTTTCTCTATTCATGGCTTGATCAATGAGTATGTGGGACAGGCCGTGGTACTAAGAGACGGAAAAATCACCGAAGTGGAAACCCTAACTGAGGTAGAAACCCTGGAATTTCCAGACCCCATTGGCACATGCGAAGCGTTTGTCACCTTGGGCGGTTTATCCACCCTGCCATGGACCTACCAGAGCAAAATCCAGACCATGGATTACAAGACCATTCGGTATCCTGGCCATTGTCATCAAATCCGCACCATGTATGAGCTGGGCTTGTTTGACACCACCCCGGTTCTGATAAGCAAGCAACCTGTCTCCCCACGGGACGCCTTTGCCGCAATCGTCACCCCCAGATTGTTGTCTGAAGACATGCGGGATGTGGTTCTGGTGAAAGTCAGCATTGAAGGGAAATTGGCCGGAGAACCAGTCAGCCGGACCTATGAAATCACAGATTACTACGATCCCAAAAGCGATTTAACCGCCATGATGCGCACCACCGCTTTCCCCGTCTCCATTGTAGCTCAGATGCTGGCGGGTGGGGTAATTTCAGCGCATGGCGTACAAAGTCTGGAAACCACCGTCCCCACCAACCTGTTTATTGGAGAATTAGACAAGCGCCAGGTTCAGGTCATACAAAAGCAAAGCAGCTTAAAACCCGCCTTGTCCTAGCCCCGTTTAGCCCAGCGACCCGTTGCCAATCAGCAGCTCTCGCTGCTCCCGGTTTTTCTTGCGTAGGTTTTGCGCCCCCTCCAGCCGGGCCTGATCGATCAGATAATTGGTCTTGGCCTGGATGCCTTCTAGGGCCAAGGCCTTATCTTGCTGCGCCAGACTAGCGGTTTCTGCCGGCGACATATCGGGCCGGGCCTTGTTCATCAAGGCCATTTGATCCTGATGAATCGCACCCATATCCCGAGGACGACCATATAAGCCGGCGGTCGCTTGTAGACTGGCAATATGCGGTAAAATTGTCATCGCCTGATCAACCCATGTTCCCTTTATGCATGCATTAAACCCTATTCTGAAGATTTTGTGCATGCTTGTCAATTTTGTTTGGGTCAATTTTTTCTGGAACTGGCCATCCCAAAACCAGTCAGTGTATGATAGGAAGGTGAAAAGAGACGGACAGACGGTCGCGAGTAGGCTATCGCCTGCTTGAGGAAAGTCCGGGCACCACAGGGCATGTCGCCGGGGAAAGTCCCGGTGCGGGTGACCGCGAGGAGAGTGCCACAGAAATGTAGACCGCCGATGGCTGAATTTCAGCACAGGCAAGGGTGCAACGGTGGGGTAAGAGCCCACCGGCAGGATCGGAAGGTCCTGGCCAGGTAAACCCCGACAGGTGCAAGGTGTGGAGGCGCATAAAGCGGCCCGCTTGTCTCCCCAACTCCGCTAGAGCAGTCTGGCAACAGCCTGCCCAGATAGATGACCGCCTAGAACAGAACCCGGCTTATGGACGTCTCTTTTCACACTTTTTTAAGGGGCCGGACGGACCTTGGCGCCCAGCTTCCCGGCCAGACTCTGGGCGTTTTCCCGGTTGGAAAACACCCCAACCTGAACCATAAACTGATTGCCCACCGGCTTGATAAAGGGCGCCACCCCTTGATTGGTCATCCGATCCGCAACCGCTTGAGCCGCTTCTCGGGTGGCAAAACCATCCACGTAAACCTGATAGCTGCCACCGGTGTTTGCAGGCGCCGGGTTGGTCAGCGGCTCCAGCTTTTTCTCTGGCTCCTTCTTTTCAGGTTCCTTTTTCTCGGGTTTCTTTTCTTCCGGCTCAGGCTTGGCGGCAGGAGGGGCTTCCGAGTGAGGGGCTTCCGGGTGAGGAGCTTCCGGTGCAGCCGTCTCCGGCGCTACTTCAGCAGATCCTTCGGCGGTTTCAAGTAAATCGTCCGGCTGGGCCTCTTCCGGTTTGGGAGCCACCGGACGAAATTCTGACGGCACGTTAATGGTGGATCGGTAAATCCCTTCCATTTCCCGTGCGGATACTGGTTTTGAGCCTTCTTTATACAGTTCTTTCAATTGAGGAGCTGACTCGGGGATACGGGTATCAAACTCCAGGTTGATGTTCTTGAAGAACAGGCTAAAGAAGATGATCAAAATCACCATCGAGACCGCGATGGTGGAAAAGAATAAAATCAGTAGGTTTCTGGGGCCCATACCGCAACAACGCCTCTTTGGCTTTTTAATGTACTGCGCGTACCTTACAACAACTCATTTTACTGTCTTCCCACTCTTCGGCCAAGGTCCGCATACAGGCCAAAGCAAACGGCTCAACTTGCTCCATCTGGAGATCCGACACCAGCCCGGCCGCTTCCACCGGGGCACCGGTGGCATCAATATTGAGACCGGTGTGAATCAACACTGACGTGGGGCTGAGGGTGCAAATGGAGACCGACAGCTTTTGGGTTTCCCGGTAAAACAGATCGTCCCCGTGACGGCGAATTCCCGCCCCATCAACAGTCTGATTGATTTTATCCTGGATAATGGCCGTAAAGAGCCGCTGGATCAAGACACCCTCTTGCAGGGAGATCCCGAAAATCTCCACGATAAAATGGAGCATTTGCCGGGAGTAGATAATATCTTCATTCAACACATCTTCCCAATCCACCATTTTCACCAGATCCACCTCACAGGGCCCGGTAAAAGCCACCACCGAATCACCCAGCATGCCAATGGTTTTGTAAATCCAGTGATTGACCAGCTGATCGCCGGTATAGGGAATTTCTTCAGGAATATAATGGTACTTCATAACAAGTCACCTTTACGTTTCACGCTAGCCATTACGCTTTGGAGGCTGGGACGGGGTTGGCGGATTGCCGGATGGGGGCTCCGGTGATAGGGGTTCTCCAACACGCTCCTGCGGGCGTTGGGGATGCTGGGGAATCAGGGGGGCAAAGTTGGTAGAGGG
>CAYLWC010000071.1:0-5148 GCA_964387265.1 uncultured Vampirovibrionales bacterium
TACCATTGACGTTTCCGTTTTGATCAACGGCACTAATATAGCGTTGTGCGGATTCTACAGAGGCTTTAATTTTAGCGCCACCTGCGTTACCAGCTGCTCCTGCAGCACCTGCGTTTCCGGCATTACCTGCAGCACCGCCGCCGCCATAAGCGCCGCCCGCATTGCCTGCATTACCCGCATTGCCGGCATTGCCTGCCTGCTTTTTTGTGTTGACTCCATAAGAAGAGCCATATCCTGATACACCTGCTACCATCGTTACTTGCTCCTTTCTCTCTGGTTCTCTCTCGTTTTTTTCTCTCGCTTGATCTCTCTTGTATTAGTCTCTCGCTTGATCTCTCAATAAAGCTTGGTTAATAGCCGTTTTTTGACTTTTGGCCCATCGCGATACCAGCCATACCGACCCCCAAGCCGCCCATAAATGGACAGACGGCGGTTGCGGTCACTAAGCCGGCGGTTCCTGCGACAGTCGCCACTGGGTGATCTTTCACAAAGTCAGCCACATTGGCCACAGCGTTCTTAATTCCATTTTTGGCCTGAGTTGCCATAGTCTGGACAAGGCGCATACCGGCGGCCACATCCTGGTTAATCTGCTCAACACTCCGGTTATTGGCCTGAGCCACTGATTGGGCCTCTGACATGGTTTTGCTTTGGCTTGCCCCTTGGCTATTTACGCCATAAATCTTATCCAACGTACTGATAAAGCCTCGTTCCAGGGCAGAACCATTTCGCACACCATCATCGGTTAAGTCAGCTTTTAGTAGCGCCTCAACGTCCATATCAACACTTGAGCCCACGCCACCCTTGGACGGATTATCCAAGGCGTTGGCATTCCCCAAGGTGTACGTAGCCAATGAGCCGTCAATTTTCCCACCGTTCATCAGTGGTTCATGGCCCCACTGACGGAGAATCGCTTGTTCGTGAGCATTCAGCCCAGTTCTTTGACGAAGCGTTTCAACATCACTGGTAATATTAATAGGGCCGTTAGAAACATTTTCCTGACGGTTGGCATACCGTTGGGAAATATCCACACCGGTAATCCGTTCATAAAGACCAAAGAATTCCTCATCCAAAGCTTTTCCATTGATCCTGCCGTACTGCTGCATTTCTTTGGCATGCAGTTCTCGGATTAACTGCTCTTCCGCATCCGTAAAATCATCATTGGGGTCTGGCGTGTCAGCCGCATTCAACACGTTGTTGTAAATACCGCCATCCTGCTTCCCAGTAGAGATCACCTGGCGGCCCCACAGGTGCAGTACGGCACGATCTCGGTCATTTAACCCCAGTGCGGTTCGCTGCTCCTTGGTCAGCTTGGTAAAGTCAATGTTGCGATCAACATCAGCAGAAACCTGTGTATTTCCGTTTCCATATGCGCCACCAGGAGCCTGGGTATTATCTTGGCCTGGAACCGGACGAACCGTTCCCGGCTGGGTACCGGTTGTGCCGTTGCCTGTTTTAATACCTTGTTGATAGTTATTCAGCAGCTGATCCAGTTCACCACTCTGGACAATATTAATGGCTTGCTGATACTCCCGAACATTCGGCACCGCGCCACTCGGGCTATTGGGCGTATTGTTCTGGAAGTCAAAAATCTGTTGCAGCCAGGCTTGGCGAGTCTGACCATTCTGCTCCTCATTGAGTGCGCGCACCACACTCCCAATGGATTCCACATCGGTTACACCCACACCAGGCTGGCCAGCCAAATCATTTCGACCCCACTGCTGTAAGAGGCCTTTCAGGGCGGCGTTATCATAGGCGTTTACGCCAGTTAAATCGCCCCGGTAGACAGCTGCCACCTTGGACAATATTTCTGCCTCGGGGGTAAATTGAGTCTGCTGGGCTGTTTGCAAGTTAGCAGCCAACTGATCCACGTTATCACCCGGATTAAACACCACATCCAGCCCCATCGCATATGCCTTGAATTGCTGCGCATAGGAGTGGGCAATAACCGCATCAAACTCATTGGCCCCGGCATTGGCAAAACGTCCATTCGGGTCCGCGTAGCGCCCTTCGATCACTTCATTGGTTCCGGTGGTCCCACCTTTGGAACCTGCCAGGAAGTAATCCCGAAAATCACTGACTGCTAATTGAGAACTGCTACCTGCTCCGCCGGTTGCTCCTCCAGCTGAACCTGGTGCTGAAGCACCGACACCAGTTGAACCGCCATAAACGCCGCCGACCGGAGCACCATACCCACCGGTAGAGGCTCCAGCATTACCTGGCAATGAATTAGCACTGGCAACCGGAGCGCCATAACCACCAGTAGAGGCTCCAGCGCTGCCTGGTAAAGAGCCGCCAACAGGGGCACCATACCCACTTCCAACTGGAGCGCCTGGATTAGGACGGTTGAGTAACATGGACATGACCTGAGTCATCAAGGACATGACCTGCATCATCATATTCATCAATTGAGAATTCTGGCTGGTTGGTGTTTGCACCCCTTGCGATACTGCTGGCAGCGTTTGGGCAAAAACTGGCTGCTGAGGGAATTGTGCTAACACCGGCTGTTGAACAAATTGTGGTTGCACGGGGGCAAAGGCCGAATGCAACATCGGCAGCATTCCTACCGGAATACCCGAGGCGGTAACCGCCGCTCCCGGTTGCGCGAAAGTCGGCTGCTGAAAAGTAGGCTGCGCAAACAAGCTGGTCGGCTGAAACTGCGCAGGCTGTGCAAAAATATTGACTGGCTGTTGCTGAATACCTGGTGACTGCGCATTCACCGGAATGCTTGTCATTACAGGACTAAACAGGGACATATTGGGATTAATCAGCATGGCCTACAAACTCTCTCTCTCTTTTAAGCTTGTTCATCTCGCAAAAAAACATTCAGAAAAATAAACAACTGAAACTAACAAAATAAACAAATGCATCTCCATCGAATTGCCTGTTTATTTAACAATTGAAAAATTTCGTTACAAATTCTGGGCGTCTTAAACTCAAAGAAGACCTGTAAGCACAGGCCTTCTCGGGTGTATTTATCTTCACTCTGTCTGAGTATGATTGCTCGTTTCCTGGCTACTCGGTAGCCATGATCCCCTCCGTCGGTGGTAATACCGATCCGACCACTACAGGCTTCTGGGCCGGATGTTTCAAGGCGGCCGCCAGCTTCTGAAGATCAAGCTGAGCTTCGGGAAATTGCTGTAATATCTTCTCCCGCATCTCTTCGACAGTGGGCGTTCCTTTTCTAAAGTGGTCCGGGTAAACCACCAGGCGAATATCATTTCCATGGGGGCGAATCAGCGCAACATCATAAACCACCTCCACAGGTGTCCCCACATCCACGCGCTCAAACAGATCTTCAGCATCCCGAACTTTCATCCGCACACATCCATGGGAACTGAATCTCCCTACAGAGCCAGGGTTATCGGTTCCATGGATACCATACTCCCCACCTTTATATTGCTTAAACCCAATCCATCGGGTGCCGAGCGGGTTATTCCTGCCAACCCCGATGCGAACCGCACCGCTGGGTTTATATGGATGCTCCCAAACTGGGTTGACTACTTTGCGTATGACTTTATATTGGCCAATAGGCGTAATAAAGCCAGACCGTCCGACTCCCACCGGGTACCATTTGACAATCTTTTCTCCTTCATACACCCATAGGTTTCGAGACGGAATATTAATCACGATCTTGGTCGCTTTATCCGCCGCCATGGCAGGCTTTATCAAGAGAGCATCGCCCCCTGGCACGGGTAGAAAACCCAGTGCCAGGGTTGTGGCAATGCTACTTAGCATTTGGACGAAACGCACCTCCGTCCTCCCCCCTGTATGCTTACCAGTATCCCCGGACAGCTTCACGACGCTGTACAGGTGTCGTTGTGTAGTATTCCGGCTCTGGATCCGGTGCGTACACGATTGTAGCTCGCTCGTTCCGCTGAATCAGGGCAACCAGCTCCGTATCCTGTTGAATGGCGCCACTGGCCAACAGCTCGCCACTTTGGGATTCCACGCTATAGGAGATCTGGCCAATCATCCCCGGTGGCACATCGGCATAAAAGATCCGTTCCGAATTGGCCGGAACTACGAATGCGGCATTGAGCGCCGGTACGTTTAAAGTCACAGGCTCAGCCTGGGTATTCACCACATGAAACATCAGGTCCTCACCCAACTCCAGAGTTGCAGGCGGTTGAACCGTCGTTTGACTTTCGCCCAGGATAATCTCCTGCGTCAACGCCTGAGCAGAGGGCGCCAAAGCCACTGAAGCCGCAGCCACAGCCGCCATGCCCAAACCAAAAAGCTTTGCAAGTTTCATCGTATCCTTTCCTCCCTACCTTCCTTTAAGTATTCCAACACCTTCGACTGACTCCCCTGTCTTTCCAGGGTTTTTCACATACTGGAGGCTTGCTTTTTAATAATTGCTTATTATTTTTTAAATCTTTTTATCCATCTCAGTGTAGCCCATTGAAGCGGATTTGGGTATTTGCCTTCTGGCTATGTTTCTCTATCCACCTGGCTAACTTCGTTGGTATAGGACAGGATTATTTTTCAAATTTCATCTGCCCTCTTTTCATGAATATGAGCCTCATCACACCAATCTCGCTAAGAGTCACTATACTAAGGGATAGGTAATGGTTTATTAAATTTGAATAAACGAAAGGCAGGATATCCGATGATCAAGCAATCTGTTGCTACTCTGATGGTCGCTAGCTATCTCCTGGCTGGCAGTGTCGCCATGGCATGTGAAAACGATAAAGACCATCATCATGACAATCAAGCCTCCCACCATCATGACGTGGTTGAAAGCCATCATCATGACGCCAACCCGGAGCACCATCATGATAACGATCCCACCCATCAGCACAGTGCTGACGCCTCTGCGCACCATGACGCCGATCCGGATCATCACCATGATAACGATCCCAGCCACCATCATGACGCTGAGGACGATCATCACCATGACGCCAACCCCGACCATCACCACGACGCGAAATAACTCACACTTTTGCTGAAAACAAACCGCCCTTTCCCGTATCCGGAAGGGCGGTTTTATGTATAAAAAAGAGCAGCCGGCTAAGGATCTGCTCTTAAATACATTTCGGTTGGAAGTTAAAAATACTGGCGGAGTGGGAGGGATTCGAACCCTCGTCGGGCTCATCACCCGAACAGTCTTTCCAGGACTGCACCTTAGACCTCTCGGACACCACTCCA
>CAYLWC010000072.1:0-5027 GCA_964387265.1 uncultured Vampirovibrionales bacterium
GCCTACACACCACCGCCATATTATCCAGGATACTTGCCGCCTCCTATTCAGCAAGAACCCATCAACACGTTGTCTCTGGCCGATAGCACACCAGCGGGCGGACCTGAGGCAGAGGCCACCGATCCCCTTTGGTACCTGCACTCATTGCCCCCCCTGGATTCTACCGATCTCTCTTCAGAAGGCCTGGTGGGCGGAAAGCTGCCTGAAACTGGGCTGGCCCCAGCGGAATCACTGCCTCAGATTCAAGTCAGTCCCTCCACAGGGATCATCACCGAACTGAAACAAACCCTGAAACAGTTGCCTTGGTGGGTGTACCTGATTGCTGGCCTGTTCTTTACCGGCATCGGGCTCTTTACCCTGGTGGGAGCGCTTTCATTACTGTGGCTGATGATCAGCCAGACCCGACAAAAACTACCACTGGCCACACCGGTTCAAGCACAACCAGCCACATCCACTCCAAACACACCCAAAGAAAGCAGCCCTCCGGTTGCCACCAGCCATCCACTGCAATTTCAAGATACCAGCCGGGTCAATGGAGCCGACTACTTGGTTCATTCACCCAGCAACGTGAAAGAAGCCGTACACAACACAACCTTGTTGAAATTTCCCAGCAACCCCAAACACCGGGTAGGCAGCCGAAACAAACCCCTCCCGCGCCGTCGGGTCGGTAGCCGCCCCTAGTAGACGCCCATCTGCCTTAGCTTGATTCGCACCGACGGATCGGCGGGCAAGCGGTTCCCGGATTTTTGCACATAGGTTTTATACGCCTCGCGTGCTTTCTCCAGATTGTTTTGCGCTTCATAAATCCGTCCCAACGCATAGTAACAGGAAGGGTGATTGGGATATTTCTGAATGGCCTGATCCAGCACCGCTTTGGCTTCCGCAAACTTGCCCTGCCCTTCCAACGCGTTACTTAAGCCCACATAGGCATCAGGGACATCCCCACCTTGACCAATCAAATCCCGAAAAGCCCGCTCAGCTTTTTTGTAATCCCCTTTCATCAAATAGCCGGAGGCCTCCCACATGGACTGGTTCACATCGGCGGCGGCCATGGTCAAACCGGTGGTGGTAACGACCAGGCATCCAATCAACAGACCACTGATAAGCCATCTCATCGCTTTTCCGCTCCTTCTCGCTTTTCAGGCTTACATGGGGTGTCGACCAACCTGGTCAATTCTTGACCAGCCTCTGGCATAAACCCGACAACCTGACCCCCTTTAGTTTATCGAACAACCCGCGGTTTTTCAAAGATATTTCCCCATCCGGGTTTCTGTAAACGGGACAGCATCCCGATTTCAAAAGTTTTCCATGGATTCTGCTTGTGTTATAGTATCCCCAACATGTTTATCAGTCACATCCTTGAAGGAGGAGCACCCCATGGCGGCAACCGTACCCGGTCAAACCAAAGTCACACGGCCTACATTGGACGAGATGGAGTATCTCTCTACCGGCAAAAAGGCGCGTTTACACCGGCTTTTATATGAACACGGACCAGGAAACGGCACCATGATGCTTTTGCCCATTGACCAAGGCTTAGAGCATGGTCCGGTGGATTTCTTTGAAAATCCGCCCGCGGGTGACCCGGAATTTCAATGCAAGCTGGCTCTGGAAGGTGGGTATTCCGGCATCGTGTTCCACTTCGGGCTGGCTGAAAAGTACATGAAAAAATACGCTGGCCGGGTGCCCCTGGTGCTGAAAATCAACGGTAAAACCTGCATGCCCTCTGATGATGAAGCGTTCTCCCCTTTAACCGGTACGGTGGAAGATGCCGTCCGTCTGGGTGCCGATGCCATTGGGTACACGCTATATGTGGGTTCCCCAGCCCAGGATATGGATATTCAACAATTTATGGAAGTCCGCCGCGAAGCAGAAAAATTCGGCATGCCCATTATCATGTGGGCCTACCCACGGGGCTCGGCGGTCAAAGCCAAAGGCGGCAAAGACAGCCTGTATGCCATTGATTACGCCGCTCGGGTGTCGTGTGAATTGGGTGCCGATGTGGTGAAGATCAACTTCCCCAAACTCAAAGCCGCTGGTACCGAAAACTCCCCGGCGCCGTACAACAGCCTGGAAATGAGCGCGGAAGAGGCCACCCGCAAAGTGGTGCGCTCCGCGGGCCGGACCATGGTGCTGTTTTCCGGCGGGGATAAAGTCAGCGGGGAAGCCGCCTTTGCCCAGGCCAAACTGGCGATGGAATCGGGCGCAACCGGATTGATTTTTGGCCGCAACATGTGGCAACGCCCCATGGATGAAGCCTTGCGTGTTTCTCAGCAAACCAAAGAGATGATGCGCAACTACTAATCGTGTTACCAGGAGTTTTCAAAGAACGGAAAGGAAGACTTTCAATGGCTGGAAAAGTCGCAATTAACGGGTTCGGGCGGATTGGCCGCATGACCTTTCGGGCTGCGCTGCTCAATGACAAAGTGGATCTCAATGTGGTGGCCATCAATGATCTCACCTCCCCGGATCAGTTGGCCCATTTGTTTAAGTATGACTCGGTGATGGGGATCTATCCCGGTGAGGTTGAAGCGACCGCAGATTCCATCATCATCGACGGACGCCCGATTCGTGTCTTTGCCGAAAAGGATCCCGCTAACCTTCCTTGGAAAGAGCTGGGCGTGGATGTGGTAATTGAGTCCACCGGCTTTTTTACCGAGGCTGATAAGGCCAAAAAGCACCTGGAAGCAGGTGCCAAGAAAGTCATAATCAGCGCGCCAGCCAAAGGAGAAGACATTACCCTGGCCCTGGGGATTAACGCCGATCAATACGACCCGGCCAAGCACCACATTATCTCTAACGCCAGCTGCACCACCAACTGCCTGGCCCCCATTGCCAAGGTCCTCCAAGACAACTTTGGCCTGGTCAATGGTCTGATGACCACCATCCACAGCTACACCGGGGATCAGTGCTTATTAGACGCCCCCCATAAAGACCTGCGCCGGGCACGGGCGGCAGCACTCAGCATGGTGCCCACATCTACCGGGGCCGCCAAGGCCATCGGACTGGTGTTACCAGAACTCAAAGGCAAATTGAACGGCTTTGCCGTTCGGGTACCCACCCCGGATGTGAGTCTGGTTGATCTCACCTTCAACACGGACAAGCCGGTGACGGTGGAAGCCATCAACGCGGCGTTCAAGAAAGCCAGTGAAGGGCCACTCAAAGATATTCTGCAGTACTGTGACGTGCCGCTGGTCAGCACCGACTTTATCGGCAACCCCCACAGCAGCGTCTTTGACCCGGCACTGACCCAGGTGATTGGGGATAAGCTCGCCAAAGTCGTGGGCTGGTATGATAACGAATGGGGCTACAGCAACCGCTTGGCAGAAGTGACCCAGATGGTCGCTGAAAAGCTGCCTGTTGGCGTATAGGAAATTTTAACCGGGCAGGGAGGTTTTTCTTCCCTGCCCGAACCGTTTTAGATAGCCTGAAGGGGAAGAGAGAAATGTCTAAGTATAGTCGCCAGACCTTGATTGCCGGCAACTGGAAAATGCACAAATCCATGTCGGAAGCCGCCGAATTTACCCAGCGTTTATTTGAAGCGCTCAAATCCAGGGTGGAACATACAGGTCAATTGCCTGAGGTGGCTTTATGCCCGCCTTATACCGCCCTACTGGCCGTTCAAGAAACCCTGGTGCGGATGAATGCTCCCTTCCGGGCCGCCGCCCAAAACATGGATAGCCATGATCAGGGAGCCTACACCGGGGAAATCTCTCCCCTGATGCTCAAAGAGCTCAAAGTGGATATGGTGGTCCTGGGTCATAGCGAGCGCCGCCAGTACTTTAACGAGACCGATCAAACGGTGGCAGACAAAGTGCAAGCGGCTATTAAGCATGATATGGAACCCATTATCTGTGTGGGGGAGACGTTGGAAGAGCGAGAAGCTGGTCAGGCGGACGCGGTGATTCGCCGCCAGGTGGAAGCGGCGATTTCTAAAATTGAACCCTCGGTTTACCATGCCATTAACTTTGCCTATGAGCCGGTTTGGGCCATCGGCACCGGTAAAACCTGTGATACCCCAGAAGCCAACCGGGTCTGCGGGCTGATTCGCAAGATTCTGGATGAAAAAGGCTCTGGGACGGGTACCCGGATTCTTTACGGCGGGAGCGTCAAGCCCAATAACGCCCGAGAGCTTTTGGATCAACCGGAGATTGACGGGGCCTTGGTGGGCGGCGCGAGTCTGGATGTGGTGAGCTTTGCCCAAATCATTGAAGCCTGCACCCATGTGCCCTCTGTGTAATTTATAAGAAACCCTAAAAAGGAATCTCTCTGTGACCCACACCCTGGAAAAAACCGTCACGGTCGCCATCCAGCGACTGCCCCATGCCCCGGCCGACTTGCCGGCCTATGCCACCCCCGGTTCCGCCGGGATGGATGTCCGGGCCGCTATTTCGGAAGCGGTGGTCTTGCAACCCATGGCGCGGATGCTGGTACCCACCGGCTTTATTCTTGAACTCCCCAGTGGCTATGAGTGCCAGGTGCGGGCTCGAAGCGGGCTCTCCACCAAATTTGGCATTACCCTCATTAACGGGGTGGGGACCATTGACAGCGACTACCGCCATGAGGTCAAAGTCCCGCTGGTGAATCTCTCCACGGAACCCTTTACCTTGCAACCGGGGGAGCGAATCGCGCAACTGGTGGTGGCCCCGGTCACCCAAGTGGCCTGGCAGGAAGTCACAGAAGTCGCTTTGGCCGCAGGACGCCACGGCGGGTTTGGGTCCACTGGGCAGCAGTAATGAAATCTCTCATTCAGCGGGTCTCTGAAGCCAAAGTCGTGGCCGATGGCGAGACCACCGGGGCCATCGGACCAGGGATCTTGGTGTTGCTGGGTTTAGAGAAAGGCGATGAGGACGAGAGCCAGGCCAAACTGGATTATCATGTCAATAAGCTCACCAAGCTGCGGATTTTCCCTGATGAGGCGGGCAAGATGAACCGCTCGATTCAAGACATCAGCGGGCAGTTTCTGGTGGTGTCCCAATTTACGCTCGCTGGGGATTGCCGCAAGGGCACCCGCCCCAGCTTTGCGAACG
>CAYLWC010000073.1:0-5010 GCA_964387265.1 uncultured Vampirovibrionales bacterium
GGAATAGACGGCCCGGACAGCCATCTTGGCCTGCTCGACATCCCCGGTGCCCACCGTGTTGTTAAAGGCGGCCACTTCCTGCTCAGACAGGTTTTGGGCGGCCCATTCAATCATCTTGTTATAGTTCTCAACACCGCCCACCTCGCTTAAAACGGACGCCTGATACTGCTCGGCCAGCACTTCCTGGCCCCGGATGTACCCATCCACATATTCGCGGGGAATACCGGCGGCCTCCAGCTTGGCGTAACTGTCATCGGAAAGCTGGCCGTTTTCCTCGTATTCCGCCGTCAGATCGGCCATCTGCAATCCGGCCTGCTCGACAATTTCATCGACAGCGTTGTCGTTCTGGGAATCATCCTGGGGCTTGGCCTGTTCGCCCATTTTCTTTTCCAGTTCGGAATAGGCTTTGGCCAAGTCTTCCGGCGAGTTGAACTTCTCAGGCAGCCATTCCGGACGGTCGGGTTTCTGTTCTTCAGCGGTTGAATTTTCACCACCTTGTGGTTGATTTGCACCCATTCGGGTATCCTCATCCGTAGAACTCGTTCCTCGTTCACGGCTGAAGACCACCATGGCTTGCTCGTCCGTCGGAATCTGTACTTCTTGTTTTTCAACCATGCGGGTTCTCCTTTATGAGTCGTTCCGTTTCATGCCTTCTTTTGCGAGTTGTCCGCCCTGTTTCAGGATTTCAGGGCCGAATTGGCTAATCAGCGCTTGTTGCTGGGCGGCCTGTTGCGCCGCCAGGATTTCCTCTTTGGTTTTGATCAAGCCCTTGGTGTCGATGCCGATAGCCGTGGCCCGGCGCATAATGTAGTCATCCAGGTTCATGTATTGCGCCAGGACTTCCGGCCCCAGCGTGTTGGCCAAACCGGTGATGAACACATCCAGCTTGTTCAGGTCATGGCCCCGGCCCAGGGCTTCCAGGCCGGTGATGATCATGGGTTGGATGGAATCTTTGGGAAGCTGGGGCAGTTTCTTGGCTTTCTCCATCTGGTGGAGCTTCCGGCGGATGTAGGGCAACTGGAACTCCTGGGCCAGGATGGAATACAAGCCGCCCAGCGCGTCTTCCAGCTCGCGGGCCATAAAGCGGATTTCTTCGGCTGTTACCCGCTCGGCGTTTCTCTGGATGGAGGAGTTGAGGAGAAAGGCGTGATTGAGCCGTTCCTCGATGCGGCCAATCTGCTCATACGCAATCCGGAAATCGTTGAATTTCTCCAGTTGCAGAACGCTTACATCGTTGGCGTTACCTTCCCGGATGGCCCCGTTGGGCGATTCGGCCAGCGTCTTGGCGCGGGTGGTGCCATTGGGATCAACCAGGAACAAGACCTTGGCGGCAGCGGCGGAGCCTTCCACAATGGCCCGGCTCAAGCCTTCCAGCGATTTGAGATCGCCCAGGTATTCCTCGACATAGCCCCGGCCATAATCCTCGCCGTCAATGCGATTGGCCCGAAGGGGAATAAAGGGAGACTTCTCCAGCGGATAGCGTCCCTGGGAATCGGGAATAACCAGCCCCTTCACTTCCTGGAAGATGGACCAGTGATCGCCCTTTCTTTTGATATAGGTGAAGAGGTTGACGTTTTTCTCAGTGCTGTCCAGCCGGTTGCCGATCAGTTTCTGGATGTTCTTGGGCAAGGCCGCCGGGGCGACGCTTTCCTGGGTAATGATTTCCAGGACGTTGCCCATCGGATCACGCAAAACGACATAGCGGTCCAGGTGAAAGACCCGGATCTGGCCTTGGCGGGACATATCCAGCAACACATTGCCCGCCACCAGCAGGTGTTTCAAAATCTCGAAGACGGCCACGCGGTCCGCCGAAGTCTCGATGTCCGTCATCACGGCCTTTTCGATTTCAGACAGGCCGGTTTCGATTTCCGTTTTCAGTTCGGGATCATTGGCTTCCAGTTCGCGTTGGAGTTTCTGATCCAACTTCAGCCGGAAGAACGGACTGTTGGGCGGTAATAGGGCCAGAAGAAGCTTCGAGGCCAAATTGTTGACGCCCCGCGCCCCGATGCCCTGAAATGGCGTGACCAGCTTGGTGGTGGCGCTATGGCCTTCCGGCGGCATCAGGCTGGGGATAGTGAGCTTGGCGGCCTCCCGCGCCCGTTCCAGATAAACGGATCGCTTCGGCTCCAGCTCGCGGTAACGACCTTCAGCCGTGCCTACAGTGTTATGCAATTGTCAAAACCTCTATCCGGGTACGTTCAGTCCACTTCCGGATGCGGGAATCAGGAGATCGATCCGCAAGCTTCGGGTGCCCCGGCGTCTGGCCTGACGCAACTTGTTTTGAGAACGGGATTTCTCCAGGCGCTCGTCATTCAGAACCGGGGCCTCAGCCGTGGGTTCCGGCGGCGGTGGCGGTGGCGGCGTCGGGATTGGCTTGGGGGCTTGTTTCGCTGCCTGTTGTGCCGCCTGTTGCGGTGTAATGGGTTTTATCTTCGGAACGCTTCGCTTGCGTGAACTGCACATTATTCGTTCTCCAATAAATTCTCGTTCTGCCGTCTGAACTGTTCCTTCAGGAACCGCACCACGCGGCGTTCACCCGCCCGCAGCCAGACATCCCGGTCGGACCAGTCCGGCTCGGCGGAGCGCTCCGGATAGCGACGGTCCAGTTCATCCAGGAGCGGCTTGGGTATTGGTGGAAAAGGGTGTTCTTGCATCGTTTTGCCTCCCATGAGGGAAGGTTAATTCCGACACCCCCAGCGACACCCGGCCCATACAGCTTTAAATCAGCATGAATAATTAACCTTCCCTCATGGGAGAAGAACAGAATTAAAAACAACATATAAAACAGCATGCTCCTCTCCTGCTCCTCAAGGCAGTGTCCACCGGTAAACCGGCAGACACTGCCATTTTGTTTTTGATGCAAAATTGTGAGAGGGGGTATACGCCCCATACGGAGCCAACTTCCCCCCTTGGCCTCCCTTTGCTGCAATTGAGATAAAAGTCTCACGGTCTCACTTGTTGAATGCCTGAAATCCATTGAAAACAGGGCATTACAGCACTAGACCGACATGACCTCATATCGTTTAATCAGCGCAAAACCGCCACAATTTCACCCGATCAACCCTCCATTTTTTGGTTTTTCTTTTCCTCTCTCTCATCCATAGTTCATGACAATACGGCTACAATCGCCTTGTATTCATCGTTTCCAGGTTTAAAAATTTTTAAACGTGGGTATAAAGTCAATAGTGGTGTACTTTTGAGGGCTTCAGGGCAAGCTATGAGAACTGGAACAATGACAATCAACCTGCTGTACATCTCTTTGCCCTTGATTGGGAAGCTACACCTTGAGTACCGTTTAGCTTCCAGGGCATCCCCATTTTTTGCGTATGCCAAGCTTGGCACAACGCATCTTTTTTGTATCGGTTCGGTTTGCGGGGGTTTTCAACCTATCCAGAAAACCAATTTTTAATTGAAGGGTTGACACCCTAAAAAATTATGCTAATCATGAATATCACATTGTGATCTTGTTATTGCAATGTGATTTTTTGTTTTGAAAAGTGGCTCAAATCTAAGTAACTAAGCGCTTTTCAAAAAATTTTAATCAACCTAATCACATAGTGATACTAACCAAGAGGAGCAAAACCCAATGAAAAACAAACGCGATTTGTATCAGGAAATTACGGATAAAATAATCGCCTCCCTGGAAAAGGGCGTCAGCCCCTGGAAATGCCCCTGGGATCAAACCCGTTACGGCGGCCATGCAGGCTTGCCCCACAATGCCAAAATGAACCGCTGCTATAGCGGGATCAACGTACCCATCTTGTGGATGGTGCGCGAGGAAAAGGGCTATACCTCCAACGGCTGGTTGACCTACAAGCAAGCGCGGGAAATGGGCGGCCACGTAAAAGAAGGCGAAAAGGCCACCACCGTTGTTTACTGGAACTTTACGGATGTGGCCGATCCCAAGGAAGGCGATCCCAACAACATCAAGCGTGTTCCCTTCTTGCGGCATTTCAACGTGTTCAATGTGGAGCAATGCGAGGGGATCGAGATCAAGAAGCCGGAGATCAAAACCCCTGAGCAAAAATGGGAAATGCTCAAGCATGTGGATGACGTGCTGGGCGCTCATAACGCCGATATTCGCTTTGAGTATATGGGCGTTCGGGCCTGCTATTCCCCAACCCGCGATTTCATCAACATGCCCAAGCCGGAGCGCTTCAAATCATCCGGGGATTACTATTGCACCCTGTTTCATGAAATCACGCATTGGACGGGCCATCATTCCCGCTTGAACCGGGATTTCAAGGGTCGGTTCGGGGATGAGCATTACGCCTTTGAGGAGTTGATCGCGGAAATGGGATCGGCTTTTCTCTTTGCCGATCTGGGCCTGGATGGCAACGTACAGCATGACAGCTACATTGCCTCTTGGCTCCGGGTTCTCAAGAACGACAAAAAAGCCATCTTCAAAGCCGCTACCGAGGCCAGCAAGGCCCATCAGTTCATCCTGAACGCAACAGCCCAAGAGGAACAACAGGAGGAGGCCGCCTAGTGCGGTCTCTTCCCAACTGGAGGAGCAAGCCCCATGAAAACACTGTTACGATGCGCGTCCCACCGGGCAAGGCAAAAACTCTTTGCCCTGCTGACTGAAAAGCCCCAAGGCTATTTCTCGATGAAAACCCATGCCACCGGTGGCTTTTACGAGGTGCCCAGCGAAATTGTGCCCAGGGCGCTTGAAATTACCGGGATCACCAGGGCATCCAAGCGTTACAAGTATTTCCAATGCTGGAATTAATGAGGAGGAGCAACCATGACCATGACCTATGAAGCCGATACCTACTACCGCATCAGCCCCTTTGCCAAAAACTGGATCGCCACCAGTGGCGTCATGAACCATTGCGAGCGCAACCGCTGTTACTGGGTGCTGGATACCCTGGCATCCTACGCGCCGGAGCTGGCCAAGCGCCAGGGCGTGGATTATTTTCTGATTGTGCGGGTTGAGGTGCACCCGGATCAAACGGCGGATTTTATCATTGAACAGGAAGATCCGGAGCTGGGCGATCCCGTGGTGTT
>CAYLWC010000074.1:0-4887 GCA_964387265.1 uncultured Vampirovibrionales bacterium
TAGATAAGGCTTTTTAGTGTCTAGTTGGGAAGGAGCCGGGCCAGGTTCAGGAAAAATCCCGCGGTCCAGACGCCGAAGATAAAGAGCATTAAGAAGGGCGTCATCAAAACCAGCATGCCTTTTTCCAGGGTCAGGCGAAAGGTGGCCATCACCGCCATGGCAAAAAGCAGAATGCTCCACAGCCAAATCCCCAGAATGCTTAATATGCTTAACAGAGCGCCAGGTGCTCCCAGGGGCTTCAGGAGAGCGGCAGGGCCTATCAGAATCCAGGGCAACATGGCGAGCCCAGAGAGGATCAAAAAGGTTTTCAGTCGGCTTTCACCTGTAAAAACATAAGACAACATGGAGATAATCACTCCAGTGACCAGCCAGATCATGACACCGAGCATTGCCTGAACCGGGATGGTCAGGAAAAGAAAATAGGGATTTCCGCCAATGTAGGTAAAATCAATGACCGGGACAATAGCTGAAACAAATGCGACCACCAGCAGCCCGTACAAGAACAGAGCGTTTTTTCCCGATTCGGATTCCGCCACATCGCGAAACAGTGGGGCGGGCTGAAACAGGGTTTGATAAACCACATCCAGAAAATTTGTTGAATTTGTCGAACTGAGACTCATGGATGCTTACTCCATAACCCAAAGTGGCTGGTTGGGATACCGCAGGCTCAGAGGCAGCATGTCCATATAGGAAGGCTCAGCCTGAGTACCAAACTGTAACGGCGTTTTCCCGGTCAGACCCAGGAAATCCCACAAGGAATAGTTACTGGTTACCCGTTCCAGGGGAAGTCGATCTTTGACTTTAAGCCCAAACCGCTCTTTGGCCATTTTATCCAGTTGGGTATAGGCAAACTCCATATCCCCGATTTTATCAGCCAGGCCGGACTCGACTGCCTGCTCCCCATGGACAATCCGTCCATCGGCAACCGCTTTGATGCTCTCAATTCGTTTGCGCTTTGCCTGCTCATCGGTAATATTGCGGGTTCGTCCGTCAATAACGGCTTTTAAGAAATCTTGATAGCTTTCATCCACCAGCTTTTGGATTAAGGCCAGCTCTTCAGTGGAATTTTTGCGGTAGGGGGAGAGCAGATCCTTGAACTTACCGCTTTTAATGGTGATAGCATGGACTCCCAACTTGTCCTCAAACAGTTCAGTCATGTTCAGGTTGCCGATGATTACGCCAATAGAAGCGGTCAAGGTACCGGGGTTGACCACAATCAGGTCTGAGGCACAGGCCGTATAGTAGCCTCCACTGGCAGCCACATCCCCCATGCTAACCACGATGGGTTTTTTGGCACGTACCCGCTTAACGGCGGCGTTCAGCTCCTGGCTCATGGCAACGGTTCCACCGGGGGAGTTGATGTGCAGGAGCACCCCTTTAATGTTCTCGTTTTCCGCAGCCTGATCCAGGGCTTTACGGACAACCATCGCGTTGGTTTCCGCAGGAAACAGCCCGGTTCCCTGCTGAGGGGCATGCATGATAATGGGACCGCTTAGCTCAATGAGCATGAGGGAATTCTTGCTGGTTAAGAGTCCGGGGAGAGGCGAATTGACTGAAGTGGTTTTCACATCGGTGGCTTGAAGCTCCTGAAGCCGAACGGCATTAAAAAGCCCAACAACAACAGCAATCAGACAGATCACCAGTAAACTCAAGGCGACCTTGTGAGGAGTATTAATAGGTTGGTTCAACGCCCGCTCTCCTGTACCTTTACTTAAGGACAACTCTGAATCAGTATTCCTATTTTAGCTGATGTTTCCAGAAAGTGGGGAAGAGCGGTCGGATTATAGGGGTAAAAATAGGCGCTCCAATTCAAGTAAGCAGCTTGTATATCATTTTTGAAAGTTTCTTGGGTAAAACCGAAAATTTACCCCTTTGGTTCTGGGCCGAACTGTCCTTTGATAAGAGGGTGGTTTTTGAAAGAAGGACAACCTGATGATTTCCAGGGTTTATGCTGGTTCACTAACAGGCTTGGATGCTGATTGTGTGACGGTTGAGGTTGACCTGGCCTCTGGAATCCCTGGACTCACCATTGTGGGGCTTCCAGATACGGCGGTGAATGAATCGAAAGAGCGGATTAAGGCGGCCATTAAAAATAGCGGCTTCAGCTTTCCACTGAAAAAAATCGTCATCAATCTCGCCCCGGCCGATATTCGAAAAGAGGGAACGGGGTTTGATTTGCCCTTGTGCGTGGGGATTTTATTGGCGTCCGAAATCCTCAGTTCCACAGAGTTCCTAGAGAAAACCTGCTTTATTGGGGAGGTCTCCCTGGAAGGGTCCCTTCGGCGCATTAATGGGGCGTTGTCTATGGCGCTTATGGCCAAAGCAGAAGGATTTAAATACCTGGTTGTTCCAGAAGAGAACCTGGCTGAGGCCTCATTGGTTGAAGGGATTGAAGTATTCGGCCTGCGCTTTCTGAACGAGCTTCCGTTGTTTTTACTGCACCCCCATACCTTCTCCAAGCCCATAAGTCGAAAATCCTTGCTGGAACAAGCCATTCAACAGAGTAGCAGGCCTTATGTCGATTTTTCCGAGATTAAGGGGCAAGAGATGGCTAAGCGCGCTCTGGAAATTGCCGCTGCGGGTGGGCATAACATGCTGATGGTGGGTTCACCGGGAAGTGGAAAATCCATGTTGGCCAAGGCCTTTGCCGGAATTATGCCTTCCATGACCTTTGAAGAAGTTCTGGAAGTTAGCCGGATATACAGTGTCTCTGGGTTGCTGCCCCGAGAACAGAGCCTTATGCACCAGCGGCCGTTTCGCTCTCCACATCATTCAGCTTCCAAGGCGGGTTTAACGGGAGGGGGAAGTTGCCCAAAACCGGGAGAGATTACCCTGGCCCATCGGGGGGTGCTGTTCCTGGATGAGTTTGTGGAATTTCCTCGGAACGTACTGGAAGTCCTTCGGCAACCGCTGGAGGATGGGGTGATTACCATCAGCCGAGCTCAGCAAAACATTACCTATCCGGCCAAATTTATTTTATTGGCCGCATTAAACCCTTGTCCATGCGGATATACGGGAGATCCAGTCAAAACCTGCAGTTGTTCAGACGCTCAGATTGACCGCTATATCAGCAAGCTGTCTGGTCCGTTGTTGGACCGGATTGATATCCATCTGGAAGTCCCTCGCCTTTCGGAAACGGAATTGCTAAACCGCACCGGGAGTGGGGATTCTTCAGCAATCATTCGCCAGCGGGTGGAGGCGGCTCGGGAAAAGCAGAATCAACGCTTTGCCGGGCAGGGCATCTACTGTAACGCCGAGATGACGCCCCGGCACTTGAAAGAATTTTGCCGTTTGGAAGGGGGCGCTCAGGAGGTGATGCAACGGGCCATTGCTCGGTTGCACCTGAGTGCCCGCTCCTTTGATCGCATTTTGCGCATGGCTCGGACCATTGCGGATTTGGCGGACAGTGAGGGAATTCAGGCGGGCCATGTGGCAGAAGCCTTACAGTACCGGGCCATTAACAAGTTGTATAACAAGCCCACTTCCACTGTGGCGTTGGTCGTTTAATAAAAATCACTTGTCTTGAAACTGTGCTTGGTTTAAATTAACAGACCTAAGCCCCCTATGCTCCAAAAAATTGGATAGCACAAACTTTTTTTGAGTGGTTTTCAAGCGGGCAGAGAACATTCATAAGGGAGGTTTTCCAATGACATCGGTCAAGCCTGTGGGGATAAGCTCACCCCGATTCGGGATGGATCCGGCCATTATTGACTGGAAGAAAAAACAGGAAGAAGAGCGGATTCGCCGAGAGGAGCAACAACGCCCCCGGGTCGAAATTCATCGGGAGCCCCCGCCACCGGCTGAGAAGAAAAAAGAGGATACTCCGCCACGGGGTGTGGTAAAGATTGATATTTCCAGTGGAAATGTGACTCAGGATGAGAAACCCAAGGGAAATAACGTGAGACGGGGTGTTGAAACCCTCTATATGTTGGCATAGCACCGTGGGTGTAATAGGGAGATAATTCATGCAAACCAGTTTTTCTACCGTCGGACAACAGCCCCCGCAATTTGGGGCAAAAAAGAAAGAACCGCATAAAACGGTTCCTTACGAAGTCGCCAAGTGGGCGCTGGAAAAAAAGCAGCAAGAAGCCGACAAATTTGAGCAAATACCGCTCCGACTCCCTGGGCCGGACATCTACGAGACGACTGCCAAGCCAGAAAAGAAAAAGGCGAGCGGGCCGACCATTATTGATATGATGGATGGGCGTCAGCCCTGCGAGGTTCAACCGGGGTTGGTTTTGGACATCTCCAGTAACTATAGCGATAGCGGAACAACCGTAGACATTAAAAGCCAGCCCACAGAAAAAAAAGAAGATAAGTAAATTCCGGTCTAACCCGTTTATCAAGGCGGTTGCGAGACCCTTGGGTTTGCCCTAGAATTTCTACTATGAACTTCGAAGAAAAAGTCGATGTCATTGTCATCGGGGCCGGGCATGCCGGGATTGAGGCAGCCATGGCCGCTGCCAAATTGGGCTGCAAGACGCTGCTGTTGACCATGAACCTGGATACCATTGGCCAGATGAGCTGTAATCCGGCTATCGGCGGCCCGGCCAAGAGCCAATTGGTGAAAGAGGTGGACGCGTTGGGCGGGGTCATGGGGATTTGCGCCGACGCGACTTATCTACAGATGAAAACGCTCAATGCCAGCAAGGGGCCTGCTGTAAGAGCCCTGCGGGCCCAATCGGACAAGGCCGAGTACCGGGCCTTTGCCCGAAAACTGGTGGAATCGGAGCCCAATCTGAAAATGCGCCAGACCATGGTGACCCAACTGTATGTCAACCCTCAGACCGGTGCTTTTGAGGCGGTGGAAGATTTTCTGGGGATTCGCTATGTCGCCAGATCCCTGGTGATTACCACGGGTACGTTTTTAAACGGTAAGCTCTGGGT
>CAYLWC010000075.1:0-4296 GCA_964387265.1 uncultured Vampirovibrionales bacterium
CGGCGGATTTTATCATTGAACAGGAAGATCCGGAGCTGGGCGATCCCGTGGTGTTAATCCGGCAAGAGCTGGAATACACCGACTTAAAAGACAGCCTGAAGTTCTGGGCCATCAACGAGAGCGCGGGGGACTATGATCCCCGCTGCAACACGGTGGTGTTGCTACCGGAGGAATACTAACAAAATGTTACAATAAATGCATTAATGCATTCGTTGTCAGAAAAGGAACAACCATGGCCAAACTCGCATCCGTCATTACCCTCTATACCGAATTGGAGAAAGTCTTGCCCTATCCCCAGTTGTTTCCGGTCTTTCTGCTGATTTGCGAGCGGGAACCCATCCCCTTAAGCGAGATCAACCAGACGCTGGGCATGGAGCAATTCCAGGTCTCCCGGCATGTCTCCGCCCTGGGAAAAACCTACAAGAGCAACCGGCAACATTTTCCGGGGCCGGATCTGGTCTACACCCAGGAAGACCCCGACAACCGCACCCGCAAGATCGCATGCCTCACCAAAAAGGGGCAAAAGCTCCGGGACAAGGCCCTTGAAATTTTGAAAGGAAACCGCCATGCCACATCCAAAGCCAAACCAAAAGCCTAAACGGGTGGCGCTATACGTGCGCGTCTCCACCGACGGCCAGACCGTGGAAAACCAACTCATGGAGCTTCACGCCATCGCCCGGCGGATGGGCTGGGAGGTGGTGCACGTCTTCAAGGACGAGGGCATCAGCGGGGCCAAGGGACGGGACAAGCGCCCCGGCTTTAACGCCCTGAACAAAGCCGTGGTGCGAAAAGACATCGATCTGGTGGCCGCCTGGTCCGTGGATCGCCTGGGGCGGTCCCTGCAAGATCTGGTGGGTTTTCTGTCTGAGCTTCATGCCAAAGACATCGGGCTGTACCTGCATCAGCAAGGCTTGGACACCACCACGCCGGGCGGAAAAGCCATGTTCCAGATGATGGGCGTGTTTGCGGAATTTGAGCGGGCCTTGATTCAAGAACGGGTGAAAGCCGGGTTGGAACGGGCCAAAACCCAGGGCAAGCCCTTGGGCCGCCCCAGGGTGGGACGTGACATTGAACAAGCCATTTATCAGGCCCGGCAACACGGCAAGGGCATCCGCAAGATTGCCCAGGAACTGGGGATCGGTGTGGGCACCGTCATGCGGGTACTCAAAGAGGCGTCTTGAGATGAATCAGGTCAGTTTCACCCGCCGTAACAGCATGGCGTTAATCGTCACCACCACCGTGGACAGGCTCATCAGTAACGCGCCCATGGCCGGAGAAAGCAAAATGCCCCAAGCGTAGGCTACCCCGGCAGCCAAGGGAATCGCAACAATGTTGTACCCGGCAGCCAGCCAAAGATTTTGGATCATCTTGCCGTAAGTCTTCTCGGCTAAGACAAAGATTTTAGAGACATCCAGGGGATCGCTCTTGGCCAGGATTAAATCGGCTGACTCCAGGGCCACGTTGGTTCCGGCCCCAATGGCAATTCCCAGATCCGCTTCCAGAAGGGCCGGGGCATCATTGATGCCATCCCCCACAAAGGAAACCGCCCCTTCGGATTTCAACGCTTTAATTTTCTCCGATTTTTGATCCGGCAGAACACGGGCAAAATACTCGTCAATCTTCAATTGTCCCGCCACGGATTTGGCTACGCCTTCGGCATCCCCCGTAATCATCACCACCCGGATATGATTTTCATGCAGAATTTGAATCGCCTTTTTGGAGCTTTCCCGAATCTGATCCGCCAGGGCAAACAGCGCCAAAACCTTGTCTGCATCGGCCAGCGCAATCACACTCTGCCCTTGCTCTTCGGCTTCATTCAAATAAGCCTTCAAGTCGTCTCCTAACGTTCTTCCCTGTTCCTGCATCCAGTTGGAGCTACCCACCCAGTAGGGCTTTCCATCCACATCCCCTTTGACGCCTTTTCCGGAAATCACCTCAAAATTTTTGACTTCAGGCCATTGCATCCCCTGTTCACTGGCCTGTTCCACAATGGCCAATCCCAGCGAATGTTCGGAAGAGGCTTCCAGCGAGGCGGCAACCCGTAGTGCTTGGTCCTCCTCAATGCCGTCCGTTGCCACGCGTTGCACTTTAAAGGTGCCTTCCGTCAGCGTGCCCGTCTTGTCAAACGCCACCACTGTGATGTTTCTGGCCCGCTCAAAGGCTTCCCGGTTCCGCACCAGAATACCGTTGTTGGCGGCCAGGGCCGTGGCCGAGACAATCACCAGCGGCACAGCCAAACCCAAAGCATGGGGACAGGTAATGACCAAAACCGTTACCGAGCGGGTGATGGCAAAAACCACCGCCTGTCCCAGAAACAACCAGGCCGCAAACGTTAGTGTACCCACCGTAATGGCGATGATCGTCAACCAGAATGCCGCTTTGTCCGCCAGTACCTGGTAGCCGCTTCTTGATTCCTGGGCTTCCTTCACCATCCGCATCATCTGGTTGATGGTGGTTTCATCGCCCGTGCGGGTAATCCGAACCTTTAACGCCCCGTCCTGGTTTACCGCCCCGGAAACCACTTCATCCCCTGGGCTTTTTGAAACCGGCTTTGATTCGCCCGTCAGAAACGCCTCGTTCATGGTGGAGTTGCCGTCCACCACCTCGCCATCGGCAGGAACTTGCTCACCGGGGCGGATGAGGATTTGATCGCCCGTTTTTAAGGCATCAACCGAAACATCCTCGGTATCGCCATTGTCTTTCAACCGGTGCGCCTGGGACGGCACCAGCTTGGCCAGATCTTCCAATGCCTTGCTGGCCCGCTGTACAGAAGCCATTTCCAGCCAGTGCCCCAACAGCATAATGACAATCAGCGTCGCCAATTCCCAGTAAAAAGGCTTGCCCGGAAAACCCAGCGTGACGGCCAGGCTGTAGAAAAACGCCACCGAAATGGCCAGCCCGATAAGAGTCATCATGCCAGGCTGCTTTTCCTTTAGTTCCTGAAAAGCTCCTGCCAGAAAGATTTTCCCACCGTAAAAATAGATAATCGTGCTGAGCACCGGAGAAACCCACTGGGAGCCTGGAAACGAAACCGCCTGATACCCAAACCACGCCTGGAAGTGTTCGGCAAAATACACAACGGGCAGCGTTAAAATCAGGTTAATCCAGAACAGGCGCTTAAAATGTTCCGGACTATGGTGGCTGTGATCGTCGTGTTCCTGGTGATTATCGTGCTGGTGAGCGTGGTTCATCGCATCTGTTTCCAATATAACCAACAATACTGAAGCATAAACATTCCGGGGAAACGATTCGCCAATGGGTTATGCTAGTGCCGGTCCTGCATTCCATCGGGCTTTTGCTTTCAATCCGGCAGGCCAACAGCCCGTTTGACCTTGGCCTTGGCCAGCTCGTGGTCGTAGACGGCCCGGTGATAATCCAGTTGGGCCTGAAGCAGGGTCAAAATGGCGTCCGGGCCTTCCACGTTCCATGCCCGGCCCCCGTCACAGCGTTTTTTCATCCGGCGCAGGCTTTCCTCCGCCTCCGCCACCGCCGCCTGGGATAGCCGCACGTTATCACGGGCAAACGTCAGTTCACTCCAGGCTTGGGCAAGCTCCTTGGCAACCTGAACCTCCACGTTTCTTCGGGCAGCCTGGGCCTGCCGAAACACCGCCCGTACCGCATCCACCTCATGGTGGCGGCTGCGATCCAGCACCGGCAACGAGGCGGTAAAGAGGGCCACCACCCCATTCCCCAGATCCGGTCCGTTCTCAGGTACTCGGATGTTACCGGACACCTGGCCGTAGACCTGGGGTAGATATTGACTTTTAGCAACCTCGAGGTTGGCCTCGGCCTCCAGCAGCTTTTTCTCGGCCTCCCGGATTTTCGGATGATTACTCACGGCCTCCTGAACCAGCGGTTGCAACAATTCTCCCCGCCAGGCGGAAAAATCCAGCTTGTCCGTCAGTTCAATCTCCGATCCCAAATCAATCCCCATCACGGCCTTGAGTTCAAACAACCTTTGATTCAGCTTGTTATGCTGATCGTTGAGCATCTGATCCGCACTGGCCATTTCGGCCTGTATCCGTAACACATCGGCCTTGAGCGCCTTGCCATGGCGATATTTGGCCTTAACGATACGCAAGAGTTCTTTTTGAACGTCCCGGTGCTGCATGTGGACATGGTGCTCCGCCTGGATTAACAGGGCTTGCAGGTAGGCTTGCCGGATCTGGTAAGCGGTTTCCACCATCCGGTCTTTCAAAGCTGCATCAGCACTCTCCCAGGCGTACCGGGCCGCCCGAATGCCACCCCGGATCAAGCCGCCGGTATATAGGGGCATCTGGGCAGACAGGCTAAACT
>CAYLWC010000076.1:0-4225 GCA_964387265.1 uncultured Vampirovibrionales bacterium
ATTCCAGGGCTTCAACCTAAAGGCGCTCCCATCCAGTCCTTTGATGTCCTGAACCATCTTTCCCAGCAGGAACGGCAGCTGGTCATTAAACCCTCCGGGTTTTCTCCGCTCGCCTGGGGCAGCCGGGGGGTGACCATCGGGCATGACGAATCCCAATCCGTCTGGCAAGAGCGGTTAAACGAAGCTCTTTCCGCTTTCCATACGACCCCGCATTTATTACAGGAATTTCAAAACACTCAAGTTCAGACTCTGGAGCGATTAGACTTTGCCACCGGGGAGATCACACAATTTAAAGCCCGAACCCGGCTTTGCCCTTATTATTTTATCCAGGACGATAGGCCGGAGCTTTCTGGAATCCTGGCTACCGCTTGCCCAGCTGATAAAAAAATCATTCATGGCATGAAAGACGCAATCCTGGCCCCCTGTATGGCCGTCTGAACCGGTCATGGTCTCCCCCGGACAGAGGAGTTTCTGCTGAACCGTTGAACCTTTGTTGCAATTGGTCGATACGTCATTAGGATTTTGAATATCATCCTGTTCAAGATCCGGTAAATGACCTTAGAACGTGCATGAACCCTTATGGCCCGCTTTCAGTACCGTCTTCAAAAAGTATTCGAACTCCGGGAACGGAAGAAAAAAGAGCAGGAGCAACGGGTTGCCGATGCACAGCAAAAAGTTCGCCAAATCGAGCAGCAGATTGAAGACAAGAAGCAGGAGATTCGGATGGCACGGCAAAATATGATGAGCGGCCCCCATATTCATATGGCCACTGCCGATCGCTTTATCCATCATCTCCACGGCGAGTTGGAATACCTGTACGATGACCTGGCGCTGGCGCAAAACGAACTGGCTCATGAGCGCGAGTTGCTGATCAAAGCCCAGGCTGAACTGGAAGCCCTGGTCAAACACAAGGAAAAAGTTTATGAAGAGTGGATGGAGGAACAAAAAAAGCTGGAAATGAAGCAATTGGATGAGGTTGCCAGCCAGCGGTATTTTCGAAACGTCATGGAGCACGAAGACGAAGAGTTCCCGTCTGGTTGGGAATAATCCGATTCTTCTAGCAAAGGAGCCACTGAATGCAGATTCCTGAATCGCCCTTTCAATATACCACGACCAGCTCTTTGAACCGGGTCCACCGGGTTACTGGGCAGGAGATGCCAATGATAGATGATCTTGACTTGTCTTTTATGGATGTATTAAATACGCTCAGCCGAACTGAAACTTCCAAAAGCGTCATTGCCCGTGTTCTGAAGGAAAGCGCGGAACTTCAGGAAGCCCCCCAGAACGCTCAGGAGAAAAAAGCCGACTCCACCTCAAGCGCCTCCACCACCACACCGAACAGTAATATTCTGGAGATTCGCGAACAAATTGATAAAGACATGGTTCTGCTTCATCAGGAATTGCAGAACAGCGATAGCCTGTATCTCAAACAGGCAGTCATCCCCGGCCTTCCCATTCTGATTGGTTCGGTTCCGGTGCAAAATATTTTCCCCACCGATGCCAAGGGCCAACTGAGCTTCCAGGGTCATGAAATCTCGGAAAAACTGGCCAAACTCATTGAGAAAGGCTACAAAACCGGCAAACCCATCCGGGTGGATCTCGATGACAAATCCTCCATTGTGCTTAAGATCAAAAATGGCCGAGTTTCTGCCGAGTTTATGTCCACGGATCGGACCATCGCCCTATACATGAGACAAGGGCTGGAAGAGCTCCGAAGCCGTCTGGAGAGCAAAAACCTGCCGGTAGACACCCTGGAGTACCGAAACCCTGATAAAGAATCCCGACACGGTTCCTCCCAACAAGATGACGAGCTGTCCTGAGCCTTATAACCAGAGGAGTTGACTGGCTATGCAAGATCCCTTTATAACAGCGCTTAACACCCAAAAAGCCACTATGGGCTGGTTTTCTCATCTGGCCCAAAACCTGGGTAATGTCTATACACCCGGTTACCGGGAAGTAAAAGCCACATTTGCCGATTTTGTCAATGGCGTACAGCTGGAAGAAATCCCCCGAAGCTCTGAACAGGGAAAGGCCATTCCGGGACGGGGGCCTAGTAACCTATTTATTGAGGGGAAAGGCTTTTTTGTCATGCGAAAGCCCGATGGAAGTCTGGTTTTTACCCGACTCGGAGATTTTGACTTTAACGCTGAAGGAACCCTGACCAATGGTTTGGGCTACAAGGTTCAAGGGTATCTGTTGGGAGAAGACGGACAGGTATTGAATACTGGCAACTCCACCCAGTCTCCCTCACCCAATAACCCTAACCATAGCGCCGGTGGACCAGGGCATATCCCGACTACCGAGATTAACCTGTGGGTTGATCCCAGCAACGGTAAGTTCTTTGGGAAATACGATGAGTACAAGGTCCGCTCTGATGGTACCGTCGTGGGGGTTGCCAACAAAGGGAAAGACGTAACCCCGCTGTATAAAATCGCCCTGGTCAATTTTGTCAACCCCGGTGCCCTGGCCCAGCCGGAAGATCACATGTTTATTCCCACCGCCCACTCCGGCGAACCGGTAGAAGGGGAAGGCGAAGTCCGCAGTGGTTTGCTGGAACAGTCCAACGTGGGTATGCGAGAACAGGTGGGATACCTACAACAAGCCAAGCTCCAGTTGGATATCACCGCAAAACTCATCAGTACCAACAAGAGCCTCCTGGAAGAATCCCTCCGGTTGATCCAGTAAGCGTTTTTACTTAAGCGTTTTTTACTGACCTATTGCCCGTCGTCTGAATCTTTTTTCAGACGGCGGATGGCTTTCAGGTGGATGCTGCCATCTTTTTCCCAGCGGGTGTACTCCACCTCCACCGGGATCGCCCATTGAAAATAATCCTGATTCAGCTTTTTCTCCTGTTCTGAGAAAGGATTGGGCTCTGTGGCCGTCATCTGTGCCAGCTCATCGGGTTCGTACTGCTCATGCAAGCGAAGCAACTTCAGAAACCAGGACTGGGCATGCCTTTTTTGAATATCTTGGGTATCAATGGGCAACGGTCGCTTGCCAATATCGGGCAGCTCAATATCCCCGTCTTGCCAATCACCGTTAAAAACCATAAACGTATCGGTTTCTTCCATCGATTGCGCGTCATACGCCTGCATCAACTCGCTCATAGCATTAACGACATCCATCCGGTCCATTTCAGAGGAGGATTCAGCGGGACCATTGAGACGGGTCAATTTCTCCAGCTTCAAGACGCCAGAAAACTGAACAGGAGGAACGTTCTTTGAGGAAGTCATCATCTGCAGGTTTCCTATGATTCACATGATGTACGCGACCATTCAATTTTCTATAACGGCGGTCAAGCGCACCAATTGCCCCTGAAAAAATGCGCATTTCATGTTTTTCAGGTCTGGTAATTCCTGCTAGACTAAAGCAAAGTACCTGGCAGACCGAGGGGCAAGATGTCGTCCTCCACGGAAATACAACACTATACCTATTACCAGACCCACTGGGATCGGGAATGGTATCAGCCGTTTCGAGAGTATCAAGTTCGGCTGGCCGAAACGGTGGACACCGTTCTAGAGCGGTTAGAAACGGGAACATTCCCCTGCTTTACCCTCGACGGTCAAACGGTTCTACTGGAAGACTATTTGGAACTGCGTCCCCAAAACCGTCAACGAATCCTTGACCTCATCCAAGCGGGGAAACTCAGTATCGGCCCCTGGTATGTCTCGCCCGATGAGTTTCTGGTGAGCGGAGAAAGCCTGATTCGCAATCTGCAGTTGGGTATTTGTTTGTCTAAAGAATGGGGATACCACCAGTTTACTGGATATTTACCCGATAATTTTGGCCATGCCAGTGATATCCCGATGATACTGAAGCAGTTTGGAATTCATACCGCCATGGTCTGGCGGGGAGCGGCCCCACCGTATGCCGAGTTCCTCTGGGAAAGCCGGGATGGAAGCCAGGTTCTTGCTTACCAGCTCACCGACGGTTATTTTCAGAACTTCTTGCATGACGCCGAACAAGCGAATCACCGGCTAACGACGACCCAAAAATTAGTTGAGAAGCTGACAGCCCATAGCCAGAGCAAGATGATACTACTGCCCATTGGGGGCGATCACCTGGGTCCTTTATCTCAAACCGAGCACCAATGGCTATGTGAAGCCCTACCGGGCCTACAGATATCCACCCCGGAACGGTTTATGCAACAACTGCAAGCGGCAACAAACGGGAACCCGCTGGAGACTCTACAAGGAGAACTCCGGGACAACCGCACCACGTTTAT
>CAYLWC010000077.1:0-4187 GCA_964387265.1 uncultured Vampirovibrionales bacterium
GTCATGAACTGGTGGCCCGGTACAACGAGGCGCTCAAAAATTTACCCTTGACGCTACCCTACCAGCACCCGGATACGTATTCAGCTTTTCATCTCTATGTGGTGCGCTTGAGGCTGGATGAAATTCCAAAAGGGCGGAAGCAGGTGTTTGAGGAATTACGGGCCGCAGGCATTGGCGTGAATGTGCATTACATTCCGGTGCATACCCAGCCATATTATCAAAGACTGGGCTTTAAACCGGGCGACTTTCCTGAATCCGAACAGTATTACCAGGAAGCCATCACCCTACCGCTGTACTATGACCTCACCGAAGCTGAACAAGATCAGGTGATTAAAGCATGCCGAAACGCGTTTAATACCTAAAGCCATCCACCTGCATGCGATGGATGGCTTCTTGCATATCACCAGGAGCCAAGGTCAGGGCCAGCCGGATATGACCTTCGCCATGGCGACCAAAGGCGGTGCCAGGAACGGTAATAATCCCGGAAGTTTTCAGTAAATCTTCCGTAAAAGCGGTACTGGTAGCATAGCGCGGGGGGATGGGAATCCACAGGTAAAACGTGGCCTTGGGTATATGCATTTCCTCGATAGGCCAACCCAGTTCCTGAAGGCCCTTCAGCATAATTTTCTGGTTCTCTAGATACCGCCGGTTGGCCTGCCCGGCATAGCTTTGACATTCGGGGCTTTCAAGAGCAAACGCTGCCGCTTTCTGGAAGCCTCGAAAGACCCCGCTATCCAGGGTGCCTTTCATACGTATAAGCACATCCACCAAGTCGGGATGCCCCACCGCAAAGCCCACCCGCCAGCCGGTCATGGCATAGGGCTTGCTCATGCTAAACAATTCAATGGCTACGTCTTTGGCCCCCGGCACTTCCAGTACGCTACGGGGTGGGTCTTCAAAGTAAATATCAACATAGGCGGCATCGCTAATCAAGGCAATCTGGTGGGTTCGGCAAAAATCCACCGCCTCTTGATAAAAATCCAGAGTCGCCATGGCCCCGGTGGGATTACTGGGATAATTGACAATCAAGGCCTTGAGTTGCGTTGGATCGTATCCATCGGCCTGAAGCCGGGTAAGAGTTTGGTCGAGATCCGGGAGAAAGCCTTTTTCCGGGAGTAATGGGGTGGGGTAACTCAAGCCTCCGGCGGTTTCAATGGCGGCCTTGTAGTTGGCATAGCCGGGATCGGGGGTCAGAAAAATATCCCGCTGTTTCGGATCGGCTTGGGGTGTAATCAGCGCTCGAAATAAGTTGCCTAACCCTTCTTTGGAGCCAATGAGGGCGCAGACTTCGGTGTGAGGGTCTGTCTCAACATTAAAACGCCGCTGCATCCACCGAGCAACTGCCTCTCTAAAAAACCCCTCTCCCTTTGGAATGGAATACAGGTGAATGCCTGGTTCTTTTAGGCACTTAACAGTGTAATGAATGAGGGCTTCCGGGGGCTCCAACGTGGGTGCTCCAATGCTCAGGCGCAACGGGGATCGCCCTTTGGCATCCAGAGCCGGTTTGAGTTCCGCGGCTCGCTGGGTAATGCGGAACATGATGTAATCATCCAGCTGGGTACATGCCTCGCTATATAGATGCTTTAAGCTGTTTTGGGTATTGGAGGGCATAAAAAGCTCCTAGGAAGACACCGGCTGATGTTGCTTAGCCCGCTGAAAGAGTTTAAGGGCGTTCTCGCCCATCACCCCTCGAATCTGAGCTTCAGAGAGTTCCAATGCTTTAAAGAGGGAGAGATAACGTTCTTTATATTGCCGGGCATCACAACTGGGATGATCGGACCCAAACAGAATACGCTCCGGGCCCAGATTCTCCAAAGCGAATGCCAGGAGTTGTTTGACATCGACCCCTGGCTCTTCTTCCAATTCCAGCAAGTAAGAGAGATCCAGCATAATATGAGGATACTGTTTGGCCAACCCAACTGCCTTTGGAAGATCCAGCCCGCCCCCATGGGCAATCACCAGCGGGGTTTTAACAATGGGGGCCAATGTCGCCACCGCTTCCAGGCCCATGTTTTCTGACATGTTCGGGTGATACCCATACACATGAACCACCACAAACAGGCCGTGCTCATTAGCCTTTTTCCCCAGTGGTTTGAGTAAGGGTAAATCCCGCTGGGTAATGCGCTGAAGCGTGGGATGGGCTTTAATCCCGGCGATGCCAAGCTGGGCCGCCCGGTCTATATACCCTAACACATCGTCCGTTTCAAAAATTCGAAAAATATCAAACATGGCGCATAAATGTAGCCGCTTGTTCCACCCCTCGGCTTGAAGCACCTGAAATAACTCCTCGCAGGCATCCGTGCGGAACCAGTCCTCATCCAGCAGAAACGTTACGGCCTGATCAATACCCGCCCGATCCATGGCCTTAATTAACAGCTGGAAATTCTCTTTAACCGGCAGTTCATGCAAGCGTCGCTCGGTCGGGCACCAGCGGGGGCCAGGGTGCATGTGGAAATCTACGATTTTCATATTATCAGGCATGGGTGGGCGCCTCATACTTGATTGTTAATGCCGTTTTGGCCTGCTCAGCGATGGTTTCGGCTTCATCAACGATTTTTCCTGTGGCAATCACAAACCCATGCCGTCCGGCATCGTTGGTAATGGGTTGAACCAGATCACCAACCCCCACCATCAGTCGAAACGCCAGCACACCCGGGATTTTCTGAACGACGTCTATATTCTCTACGGCTATAATTCGACCCGGCTCCAGCTTGAAAAAGCGCAAAATCGCCCCGTTGGCAGTGGGTTTTCCAGCCTCGGGCAACACCTGTTCTCCAAGGGCCACCTGAATAAGCATGCGGGGAATATTATATCCCGAAACGGCTGGGACAATCCGGGAACTGGTATACACCCCCCCACCCCGGTTGGCGCACTCAATCAGATAAATCTCGCCTTGCTCTGTTACCATGTATTCCCCATGGGTACAACCCAAAGTTAGTCCCAGCGCTTTGGCTACTGCCGTATGGTTGTCTTTCAACCGTTGCATCAAGTCTGCTGAGATAGGGGGCGTATAAAGAATATCCATAGCCACCCGCTTCCGCCCCCCCAACAAGACTTTGGAAGCAACACCCAGGGACTGATGAGAGCCATCGCTAAAGGCAAAGCCATCCACCGTGTACATGGTCCCTTCAATAAACTTTTCTACCAGACATTCCCGGCTGTGAGCATGGGCGATGGCCTCATAAAAGGCTTCGGTTAACTGCCCCGCGTTTTCTACCTGATTGGCCCCAAAGTTTCCCCGGTTATCCAGAGGTTTGATCATCACCGGATAGCCCAGCTTGTCAGCAGCCGCCTGCGCCTCTTCCAGATATTTACAGGGAAAAAACCGGGGTTGCTGGATTCCAGCTTGCTCACACACCTGACGCATCCACTTTTTATTGGTGGCGTTTTGCACCGCTTTAAGGCCAGAGCCTTGTAAGCCCAAACGCTCAGCGATATAGGCGGCGGTGTAGTGGGAGTAATCGCACTGATCGGCCATCACCCCATCCACTTGTTTCTCTTGCGCCAGCTTGAGATGAGCATCAATGTTTCGGGGATCCAACACATAGGTCTCATCGGCCCAATGAAACGCCGGAGCGTTGGGGGTGGCGTTGGTGGCAATCACATAACACCCAGCGTTCTTGGCGGCCTGAAGCAAGTCTTCTTGCTCCCACCCAGCGTTAATAATGAGTATCCGCTTCATACGTTCCCTTTCAAACTTTGTTGGCCAGCCGGTTGAACAATCCGCTCGGTCTTTTCTTCGGTAATGGGTTCTCCTGGCTGAATCACTTGGGTCGCTCTTAGCGATCCAAAAAGATGAATCTGATCATCAGAAATCCCCACCGGTCCCCGCAGCCATTGGATATTCTGCTCTGTAATCACTTCACCCGGTTGAATGGGCGTTTTGGCATGCCAGCGAACCAGAATCTGTTGGGTAAACTGATTTTCATGGGCCGTTACTATCTTTTCTCCCGTACCCATGGCCTGATACACATGATGGACTGCCCTCACCATGGCCTTAAACTCAGCCGGTTCCAGGGCAAAGAAGTGATCCGGCCCTTTCATACGCCGATCCATCGTCAGGTGCTTTTCAATCATCACCCCGCCCAAGGCAATGGCGGCACTAGGAATCTCAATTCCTGAGGTGTGATCACTGAGTCCGGTCAGGCAATCGTACCGTCGGGCAAAGCTGGGGATGCAGTTTAAAT
>CAYLWC010000078.1:0-4172 GCA_964387265.1 uncultured Vampirovibrionales bacterium
GTCCTTTAAAATTGTGGGTCAGATTTTTATAAACTTGGAGGGGGTCCGGTTTATAGATTGGGTTGGGGGATAGATATACTCGAGGAACCGCGTTATCGACCCGAACGACCTTGAGGTTCAGCTTTCGATGCTTCCCGATGTCGGTGTAGCGGGGTGCTTCCCATTCCGGGTGGCGGGGGGTGAGGGGGGTGATGATGTAACGGATATTAGAGAGCTCCATCAGCAGTTGCGGGGCATATTGAAGCAAGACCTTATCCATCTGGTTGTGATGAAGTGGTTGAAGGGGAGCAAACCGCCCGTTGAGATAATTCATGCCATGGAGAATGCCGTAATTGAAGAGCAAACGCTCTTGGGCGTATAACACACGATATAACCAGGTGTACTCATAATGATCCTGGAGGTGTGGCCGGTTAAATGCCTTGGCAAGCCTTGTCATGGTTTTGGGCTCTTTGGGATGATCGTTATGTCCGACTTCATCCTCATAGTAAATCCGGTAGGGTGGCTGGGCGTGATCGGTGGCCATGATCCTCAATGCTTCTGGCTGGTTTGGGTGGGCCAAGAGCTCGGTAGGGCCAGTGGGAACATGATTGTAGTGCATGTAGACCAGATTGATCAGCGCCAGGATCAGTAGAAAGTGAAGGTATTTTCCCCAGATTCGAACGGGAACCCAAAGTGCCAGAATCACTGCTGTAGACAGTATGGCCCAATGCGTGGCCAGGTACCAGACATGAGGACCCCGTTCATAAAAATGCTTTCCCCAATCACTGGAGTTTTCCCGGGCATGGGTCCAGATCCAGAGATCAGCCGGGATTTTAACCACAAGCAACATGCTGCCCAGGAGCAAACCCAAGGTCCACAACGCCTTTTTGAGATGGGGGAACCGGGCAAACTTCTCGGCCAGGTTGTTCTTGTTTTTCAATACGGCATCAGCTCCGATGCCGGCCAGGACACACAAGCCAAAGCCAGTCCAGAACACGAATTTTTCCAGGTAGCGATGATACTTTAAGGGCGGAAAAATCTCTAATAAGGCTGGGTAATACGAACCGTAGACCCCAAAGCCCAGAAATAAAGAAAGGATAACGATCAATAACCAGAAAGAGGCTTGCCGGAACCGGAACAGTACGGCAAACCCACCGGCCAGAACCGGAATCAGGCCAATAAAGATGCTATCCACCCAGGCTTCCATAAACTTGGGGTAGAGAAACTGCCCGATAAAGTGGGGAGTGGGGTACTTGCTGCCGTAAAAGAAAGGCTGGATGAACTCGATAATGCGTTGCGGGGGGAAAGACCAGAGGGTGGTTTCATCAATATGTAAGGGCTTTTGGCGCACGGAAATTTGCATCAACTCGTATGTAGGCAGGAGTTGCACAGCGGCCATGAGCCCTCCTAAACCAAAAAGCACTGTGAGATGGAGCAGGGAACGCTGAAACGTGGCCCCTGGAAACAATGTGGGGGACCTCCAGCGCAGGAGAATCAACAGTGTGCTGAACACCCCCAAAAACAACGAGTTAAACGAATCCCCGGCAAACAGGAGCATGGTGACACACAGGCTGCCCAAGGCGGGGTAGTGGAGCCGATCCGTTTGTAAGCCTCGGATGAGGCAGGTAAACACCAGGGGCACCCACAGACATGCGGTCAGGTAATTCACGTTGTCGGTAATGGAAAGATTGTAGCCAGACATGCCATATACCAGCGCCGCCCAGATACCCAGCATTTTTGGAAGCTGGAGTATGCGGGTGAGTCCGTAAAAAGCCCACATGCCAAACAGTAAATGTAGGATAGCAAACCAGGAAAGACCATGAACCAGAGTGGGGGTCAGGAAAAAAACCAGGTTAAACGGGTACAGAACCTGATGGGACGGTTCGGCAAAAAACGGGATGCCCGTTGAAATATGGGGTGTCCAGAAAGGGAACTCTCCGGCCAGAAACCGCGCCATCATGGTGGCTTTCATGGGCAGGGCATAAAAAGTCAGATCCCGCATGTACAGCTGGTTTTCTCCGCAAACCACGGGCCACCAGAACAAGAACCAGGCCAGGGTAAGCACCAGAAACGGCCAGGCCGCCTGGAACCAGGGCTGGGAAAAAACGGTTTTCTGGGAGGTGTGTGGATCAGACATCGGTTACGTACAATTCACGATAGAATGAAGTAATACGGTACGGAGTGTTGGAGAACCGGATTGAACGGGTTAGCGTGGAAGCCGACAAACCGAGCTTGGGCGATGATGTCCCTGGTTGTCATCGGCCTGCTGTTGCGGGTTTGGGGACTGGACTTTGGTCTGCCCAATGATTCCCGGCCCGATGAGAACATGAACGTGCAAGTGGTTTTGTATCATCTGCTAGACCCCCTCATGCGGGGTGATTGGCGGATGCATCCCAATTATTTTACCTATCCTTCCTTGTCACTGTATCTGGTTTCGCTCGTCTATCTCTTATTGTACGCTGTGGGTCGTGTTTTGGGCGAGTTTTCCGACTGGCCGATGTTTTTGATGCTGTATGAGGATAACAGTACGCTGTTTTACCTGACCCTGCGATGGATCAGTGCTCTCAGCGGCACCGCCATGATTCCTCTGATGTACTTGCTGGGACGGCGTCTGGTCAATGAGCCAGTGGGCTGGGTGAGTGCGGTTTTTATGACCGTCAGCTACCTGATGGTTCGAAACAGTCACTTCGGGAGTGTGGATACCTTGATGACCCTGGGGGTGGTGGCATCTTTGTGGGCAACCATCCGTTTTCATCAGCTAAGAACCGACCGTGCGTTGGGATTGGCCTGTGTGCTGATCGGTCTGGCAACCGGGGTGAAATATCCCGCGGCCTTGTTATGTCTCCCCCTCTGGGTGGCATTATTGCTACCCTCGATCTCACGGGATAATATCGACTGGCCTGGCTTTTTGAACCGTATCTGGAAGCCAACGGGTCTTGTTGTGCTGGTTTTCCTATGTACCTCCCCTTGGGTTGTCCTGGATTTTAACCGCTTTTTGCAGGATCTTCGTTATGAAGCTTTTTATTACTTTACGTATACCTTGCCGGGCATTGAATCCGGCTGGCTGTTTTATCCCAAACTGGCCTTGTTTCATGGGTTGGGGGCTTATATGCTTTTATTTGCCTTTATGGGCCTGCTGCGGGGATGGCAGGTGCCGGATCGGAGTAAGCATTGGTTGATGTGGGCTTTTTTGATTGGGTATTTTATCCTGTTGGGAACCAATCTACGGGTTATGACCCGCTATGCCCTGCCACTGGCGCCGGTGATTCTGGTGTATGCGGCTTGGGGTGCCGTTTATGTGAGCCAACGGTTGCATTCCTTGTTTTCAGGGAAAGCCCATTCCCAGCTTCGCCAAGGGGTGTGGATTGGCGTTGTCACAGCCGTGATTGGGTATCAGCCGCTGATGGACACCTTGGCCTTTGACGGCGTCTTAGGGCAAGCGGATACCCGGAGTATTGCCAGACAATGGATCATGGAAAATATTCCACCGGGCCAGCCCATTGCGACTGGACCCCGGCTGGGGCAAATTCGGCTTCCGGCTAATTATGGCCAGTTACTGATGGAAACCGGACCCAATAACCTGGAACCTCCCATTCAGGTGGAAACGACCGATATAAACTTTCGCACCAGAAACATTAACACCTACGCCCAACCAGAAGTATTACGGCAGATGGGTGTGCGCTATGTGGTGCTTTACGGGGGAATGCCCTTATTTTCCAGCCCCCCATGGGAAATGGAGGCTTACCATCAGTTTCTGGAAGCCGGGTCAGTTCGCCTGCTGTTTCAGATCACCCCATTAAAATCCCAGGCCAGCCCGAACTCTATAGGTCGTTTTGATGTGATGGATGCGTTTTACCTGCCCTTTGAAGGCTTTTCGGCGTTTGAGCGCCCAGGCCCCGAGATCCTGGTCTTTGAACTGCTGGATCCTCAAGCGCCGTCAGACGCATCTGAAGCTGCCCCGTCCTGAACCTCATAAATACGGATTTCCGGGCCTGGGCGCTGGACCTGTTCCAGTTGGGTCAGGGGAATATAAAAGGCATCTAGCTGATCATACGCAAATGCTGGTGGTAGTGGGGTATCAGGGGTACGCATAGGGGAAAATCGGGCGGCCAGCTTTAAGGCCGGATTTTCTTCCAGGGCCTGAATCTCTTCCGGGGGGACTTGATATAGGGGGAGGGGAGCAAGACCAACGG
>CAYLWC010000079.1:0-4092 GCA_964387265.1 uncultured Vampirovibrionales bacterium
GCATTTATCAAGGACTATAGCGCCAACATGCTCTCCTATCTGCTGAACATTGGCGCCTCCACCCTGACGGGTCTGGTGTATCTCTTAACCGGCCTGGTAGTTGTATTTTACTTTTTACTGGATGGTCCGGCGTTGAAAAAGGGGTTCATTCAGCTCTTGCCCCGTCGGATGGAGCAGGAAGCCGATACCCTGCTTCAACAAGTGCATGAGGTCTTTTACAGCTTTATCAAATCCCAGGTAATCTTGAGTTTTCTGGCAGGCGTGTATCTGTGGTTGCTTTACAGTCTGTTTGGGCTCAAGTACGCCATGTTGTTGGGTTTTTTATATGGCGTGTTCTCACTTATCCCGGTCCTTGGCCCCTGGCTCGGCATTATTCCCGGCGCCGTCATGGTGCTTTTCAACAGCGATTCCACCCAGATTCTGATCCCGCTGCTGGTTTTAACAGGCCTCTTCCATATCGTCAAACTCTACTGGATGGTGCCGGTCATGCTGAAAAACCATGGCACACTCCAACCGGTGGTTTTTATCCTGACCTTATTAATTTGCGTGAAGACCTTTGACTTTCAGGGATTGTTACTCGCCTTTCCCTTATCCAGCGTGGTGATGGGCATTCTTTTTTACCTGCGCAATCGAAACAATCCCCCGCTTCCCAATACGCAAGCCGTTTCAGATTAGCCTAACCCCCTGGCAATACCTGTTTTCCCATAATCACAGGGTGCGTGGCCCCTGTGCAGGATGGGATATTATTCGGCATCTGGTGCAGATGGGCCCAGGCCAGCATGGCGAAGGCCAGGGCCTCCTTATACTTGTTGTTCAGGCCGTAATCCTGATGGGTTTTGAGCTGAATGTCGGGGCATTGGGTCTTGAGCAGCTGATCCAGCATCTGCATGAGGGTTGTATTATAGGCGCCCCCACCGCCTATAATTACTTCCCCAATCTGGGTATCGGGAAAGACAAAACGCTGATACGCGTCCGCGATGGTCTGGGCCGTGTAAAACGTGAACGTCGCAATCAGATCTGGTGAAGAAAGATGAGAAAACCGGGACAATGCCTCATTTAGATAGACCTGGCCAAAGGCTTCCCGCCCGGTGGTCTTGGGTGGGGCCTGCTTTAAGTAGGGATGTCCTAACAGCCAGCCCAGCAAATCCCGATTCACGTGTCCTGATGAGGCGATTTTCCCCTCGGCATCATAAGGCTGCTGATATAACCGCTCCACCGCCCCATCAATCAACATGTTCCCCGGTCCCGTATCAAAGGCACGGACATCTCCTTGACCTTTCGGGGGCAAGACGGTTACATTACCAATCCCCCCAATGTTTTGCACGCAACGGCCTTCATCAGGACGCTGAAACAGCCATTGATCTGCAAAACACACCAGCGGCGCGCCCTGCCCGCCCGCAGCCATATCACTGGGTCGAAAGTCGGCAATCGTCAGGATGCCCGTCTTTTCAGCGATAATCGCAGGCTCTCCAATCTGCAGCGTACTGCCCAGCTCTCCAGACACCGGCGGCAGATGGTAGAGGGTTTGACCATGTGAGCCGATGCAATCAACCGCTTTTGGGCTCACCCCACTGGCCGCCAGGAGCCCCAGGGCGGCTTCCGCAAAGAGCAGGCCCACCTCCGTGTTTAAACGGCACAACTCCTCTAACAAAACCGGCTCATTCCGCATACATAGAAGCAGCCGTTCTCTCAACACTTCAGGAATCGGGTGACTGTAAGTACCCACCATCTCATAGTGGAACTGTTCCCCATCCATCCACATCCGAGCGGCGCATGCGTCCACCCCATCTACAGACGTCCCGGACATCAGCCCCATCACCAGCTTGGGTTTAGAACGTTCGGATAAAGGCACGTTCCAGCTTCCGCAAAATCTTGATAAACCAATGCTCCGAGTGTTTGGTCAAGGGATCCACCAGAATGGTAAAAGCCCCCAGGCGGTTCCCGCCCCAGATATCGGTTAAGGGTCGATCCCCGACCACGGCAACTTCATCCGGCTTCATCCCCAGAATTTCTAACCCCTTGCGCAGGTATTTACGGCGGGGTTTCCCGGCATTCCCAATTACCGGGATATTCAGCACCTTTTCAGCTGCCTGAACATAGTGGGCTTTCTTATTATTGGACACTACCACCAGCTTCAAATCCTGTTTCTGCAGCTCGGCCAGCCACTGCTCGATATGAGTTTCCAGCGCGCCGGTTCTTGGCGCCATAATGGTATTGTCCAGATCAAAAATTACCCCCCGAATCCCGTGCTCTTTCAGGATTTTCGGGTCTAGGGTGGTGATGTCATCCACTATACGCCAAGGTCTGATCAGCAAGGCTTGCGTGCTCCTTTCGACTTAACACCGACCAGGCCAGAGAAGTTGAATCGATGCTTGCGGGCGGCCTGATCCACGCCATCTGGTTGGTTTGCAGTTCTTCCAGCATCATACCATTTTTATCGATCATTTCCGTCAGCGTAAAGGACACCACCCCAGCCGGCGTCATCCAGTCAAGCCGCTCGCCCAGTTTAAAGGGGTTTCGGGCCACAAAGGGAACCATATCTCCGATTTCCCCGACTACCGTGGCCAGGAAAGTGGATTCCTGCTGGGTTTTAGAGGCCTGGTAGTTATACGCCTTGCTATTGGGGCGCCCGCTGAAAAAGCCCTCGGTAAAGCCCCGGTTTCCAGCTTGCGAGAGTTCATGCACCCAGTGGGTCCAAAGTTCTTCCGGTGCTTCCGCGTGCTGCTGGAAGTAATCAATGGCCGCCCGGTAAACGCGTCCCACCGTCGACACGTAATACACGCTCTTGGTCCGGCCTTCGACCTTGAAAGACACAATCCCCGCTTCTTGCAACTCCCGCAGATGGCGCACCAGGCAGAGATCACGGGAATTGAGCATGTAAGAGCCTTTTTCATCCTCCTCAAAGGTATACACCTCATGGGGACGGGTCACTTCCCGCATCTCCAGGCTTTTTAATTCTGGTGCCGAAGACTCAAACTCCCAGCGGCAGCTATTCCCGCACATGCCCTTATTGGAATTTTTGGTGTTATCGGTCAGGTAATCGCTGATCACACACCGCCCGGAATAGGCAACACAAAGCGATCCATGGACAAAGCATTCCAGCTCCAGGTCCGGCAAGGCCTCATGAATTTCCGCCATTTCCCGCAGCGGGACTTCTCTGGCCAGAATCACCCGCTCCACCCCCAGATCCTGCCAGAAAGCGCAGGCTTCTAAGTTCAGGGTATTGGCCTGGGTGCTGAGATGCAGCGGAACCGAAGGGGCGTGTTTCCGGGCCAACCGAAACACCGCCGGATCGCTAAAGATAATGGCATCGGGCTTGATCGCTTCCAGTTGCTCCAAATGAGGAATCACCCGCTTGAGATCGTGATTGGACGCGAAAATATTAATGGTCACATAGGCTTTGACGCCCCGTTCCTGGGCATAACGGATGTGGCTTTCCAGGTTCTGCGGCGTAAACTGCTCGCCACGGCTGGGGGTTCTGAGGCTGGCCATCGGCAGGCCCAAATACACGGCATCAGCCCCATACGCAATGGCATAACGCAGTTTTTCCGGACTCCCGGCAGGAAGGAGCAGTTCTGGTTTCATCACCGACACACCTATCTTTTCTGTGGGGTATTGTAATCCAAAGAGGACCATAAAAAAAACACCCCACAAAAAAGGCCGGGCCATTGATGCCCGGCCTTTGCTCTGCTCAGCGGTTCTTCTGCTAGCCTTCATCCTCATCATCGATGGGAACGATTTTGGTGACCGAGGCCACGTAATCGGACTCATCCAGATTTTGGATCCGAACGCCCGTGGCCATCCGGCTTTGACGGGAGATAGAATCTGCCTGCAGACGAACCACCACCCCGTTGGCGCTGACAAACATCAGCTCATCTTCCGGATTGACGATACACAGGTTCGCCACCCGGCTTTGGGCGTTCTTGAACTTGGTGGAGATTAGCCCCAGCCCGCCCCGGTTTTGCACCCGGAACTCAGACACCGGCGTCCGTTTCCCAAAGCCATCGTTGGTGATAATCAGAACATCGGTACTGCTATGCTCAGAGACCACGCTGAAATCGACGATCCCGTCCCCTTTACGCAGCTTCATGG
>CAYLWC010000080.1:0-3267 GCA_964387265.1 uncultured Vampirovibrionales bacterium
CATGTTATTACAGGAAACCATCATCCCTCATTTACCTTGTCCTTGCAAGGCCTCAGTGGCCCGATCGGTAAGAATATACAGATGTTCTTCCGGTGAAGAACCCAACATGCGGATCAGTTTTTTATTTTCCAGATCCTGCAGCATTATCTCAGCGGCCACATTATCCAGATGCCCAAAATGGAGGTCAAAGAGATCGTGATCAACAGACTCGTGCTGGCTCAGAAGCTTTAAAAAGCTGAGTTGATCGGCGTTCAAGGAGAGCAGCAACTGGGCAACCGACATATTATTGTAGTCCGCTTTGCTCGGAGTACTGGAGGAGGCCGCCTTGCCTACTTTCTTTCCTGATACACTGCTGATTCGTCTGGGGGGTGCGGTCACAGCGGTTTTCTCGTCAAGTGCGGTCACTTTTTTAGGCGCGGGCAGGGTGGGAGCTTCTGATGGGGCTGTGTTACTCGAAGCTCCCTCTCTAATTGCCTCTGTTTCAGAAGCTTGCACAGCGCCGTCCTGAATGATCTCCTGCAGGGCAGAGTAGAGCTGTTTTTGTTCAGCGCTTGCTTCTTCAGCGACCGCAGGTTTGGTTTCGCTGCTTTCTCCCTCCTGCTGAAGCTGGTATGGGGCGCCTGGTAAATTGTTGGCTGCTTCCGGGGTTAAAAATTGAGGATATTTGGTGGCAATAGCTTCTCGAATGTCATCCAATCTTTTATTCCCCAGTGGATGGCTGGAGAAAAAAGTATAGATAGGGCCGGCATCTCCGGTGATTTTTGTCATGACCGTTTCCATGGCCAGCGGGTTATACCCGGCTTTGACCATGTAATCCAGCCCGACCAAATCGGCCTCGCACTCATATTTTTTATTCACAGGCTGAACAGCATAGGGTGTTAAGGGGTATAGGGGCATGACTGCCCTGTTGGAATAATAATATGCCGTGCCAAATAACGCTCCCATTGCTGCGGATGCAGCCAACACTTTGGGAAGAACTCGTCGCGTGTGCTGCTGCAGAATATGGGCAATTTCATGGCTCAGGACGGCTGCCAGCTCATCGTCGTTTTCAACCAGGTTGAGGATTCCTTTGTTGATGGTGACGGTATTTTTACTGGCAAAGCGTTGCGCGTGGGCATTGACCTCTGCAGCATTGTTATAACGAAAGGCAATACGTTCTTTCACCCCATTGGCCTGCAAAATCCGTTGGCCAATGTTATAAATTTTCTTCTCAAAGGAGGGTCGGTTCCAGAGAGGATCGTCTTCCCCTTCGGCATAAACGGCCAGGGGGGACATACATAACAGGGATAAGGCAAGGTACAGGCTAAGCCAGCGCATCAGAGTCTCCAATCGGGTTCGGTGGTGTTGGTTTAATTTTTATAGGATGTATAAAACGAGACTACTATAACAAAAAGGATGAGGATGCTAAATTGACAGATTCTCGTTTTTTGTAAACCACACCCTTGGATTTCTGATGGATTCCCACCTCTGATTCAGGTAAGCTGGTGCCATACGAAGGGAGGAGGAGTTGAAATGCGTCAGCAAGCTGTGCAGGTTGGAGATCCGGCCCCGGATTTTGAGTTGCAATCCCAACTGGGAGAAAGCATCCGCTTGTCTGATTACCGAGGCAAGCAAAACGTGGTGTTGTTTTTTTATCCCAAAGATGAAACCCCCGGCTGTACCCGAGAGGTCTGCGCCTTTCGGGATGCTTATGAGATCTTTCAAAAAGCGGGGGCCGAAGTCTTGGGGGTGAGTTCTGATTCGATAGAATCCCACAGTCAGTTTGCCCCCCGGTATCACTTGCCCTTTTTACTATTGGCCGATCCCGGCGGCGTTGTCCGTCGGCGGTACGGGGTTCCAACGACCCTGGGGCTACTGCCGGGGCGGGTGACCTACGTGATTGACCGAGACGGGATCATCCGTCATATTTTCTCTTCCCAGCTCAAAGTCCAGGGACATGTTGATGAAGCGTTGTTGGCCCTGGATCAGCTGAATCTGAGGGCGATCTAGGGAAGGAATGGGTATGAGTCTCAGGATTGTGGTCCAAAAGGTTTCCAAGCAATACGGTGCGCACCAGGTTCAGGCGTTACGGGGCGTCTCTCTGGAAGTTACGCCTGGGGAGTTTGTAGCCCTGATGGGGCCCAGCGGTTGTGGGAAGAGTACGCTGCTCAATATCCTGGGGGCCATTGATCAACCGACCGCTGGCAAGGTATTTTTCGGAGAACAGGAAACCTCGCACTTGACAGAAGAGGCGCTAACGCAAATCCGCCGGGAGCAGCTGGGGTATATCTTTCAGTTTTTTAACCTGCTCTCCACTCTGACTGTAGCTGAAAACGTGGCGTTGCCCCTGGAGCTAAACCATCGACTTAGTGACACGGAAACGCAACAACGGGTTCAGTCTATGCTGGAACAGGTGGGCTTGGCCCATCGGGCTGACTTTTACCCTTCCCAGCTTTCGGGTGGGGAGATGCAGCGGGTGGCCATCGCCCGGGCGCTGGTTCATCAACCGGGCGTGATCCTGGCTGATGAGCCGACCGGTAATCTGGATACCGAAAACGGAGCCCAAGTTTTGCAGCTGATTCGGGCCTTATGCCGGGAAAACGGGCAGACCGTCATCATGGCGACCCACAGCCAGGAGGCGGCACAATACGCTGATCGGATCCTACGGATGCGAGACGGCCAACTGGTGGAAGCATCCTGATGGAATGGTTTGATTGGCGGCTATTTCAGCGGTTTATCCTGCGGGATGTGCTGAAAAACAGAATTCGCACCGGATTAACCATTATGGGGATCGCTTTGGGCGTGGCTATTTTGCTTGCGATCCGTCTGGCCAATCATACAGCCGTGGAACATTTTCGAGACAGCCTTGAGCGGGTCTCGGGTCGAAGCAACCTGCACGTGGTGGCAACCACCCAACCGGCTTTTGATGAGGCGTTGATGCGTCAACTTCAGTGGGTCTGGCTGGTGGATGGCAAAATGACCCCGGTCATTGAGCAAACCGCCGTTTTGCCCTCTGAAGATTCCGAACAGGCCGTTGAGGTGATCCAGGTGCTGGGGGTGGATATGATGGCCGATTTCGACTTTCGCTCTTATGAGTGGACGCTGGCCCAATCGCCCGATTCGTTTCTGGAGATTTTCAAGCCGGGCGCAGTTTTTGTAGGACAGCGACTGGCTGAACGGCAGAACTTGAAAATGGGGGATACGCTATCGTTGCTGATCAATGATCGACTGCGGAGTTTCAAGGTGGTTGGCGTACTTTCGGGGGACGGGCTAGGGGGTGCCTATGGG
>CAYLWC010000081.1:0-2986 GCA_964387265.1 uncultured Vampirovibrionales bacterium
GGTTTCCTTACAATAGATCTTCCCCGTGTGATGCACGTATCGAAAGAAAAGCTGGAGGCTTCCGCAACACTATGACATCCACCATTACCCAGATTGCCTGTGATCTCAATGAGAAAGTAGAAAATCGCTATGCTTCCACCCTGGAGATTGCGGAACTGGCCAAGAAACTCCTGGATGATAGCCGGGAAAAGCAATACCAAGACCCGTTTTCCAAGGCCGGATCTTCTTCCGAGAAGGTAATTTACCAGGCCCTGATTATGAAATCCAGCGAAATTGATATCGGGGACGGCCTGATCGGCTAAGGCGATCAATTCAAACGCCACATTTTTGAGGGGTTTTCCAATCTTCCCTGTTTGCCAGGGATAGATTGAGTTTCGGGGTGAATCTTGGTATAATATCTTTAACTGATGTTTGAAAACTGCATTTAAGTTTATAGTAATACTGGAGTTTTTTATTGCTATGAACGGATGGTTGATCAGCCGAGTGAGCAACAGGGGAATCACCGGTTGACTCCGCCTTGCCAGCAGTATGGCGGGCGGGATGGTTCTATGCATCGTCAACACTAGGGGAAACTAACCAGAAGGAACACAATGATGATGGGGAAAGAAGCCCTCTCTGGGAAGCAACAGCAAGGAGGTAAGTCCATGAAGCGGAACCGAAACAAATTCAGCGCCTTCGACGCATCACCTGGGAAAGTCAACACCCGCAAAGTTCCCAAATGGCGCTGTAGTTCCATGGACCTGCTGGAATATCTGGATTCCCTGGAGGAAGAAGGGGATGAGGTGATCGACACCCCACCCTACGGGTTTTAAAGGCAAACTTCAAAGAAAATCGGATAAAGGGAGCTTGTTCCAAAGCTCCCTTTGTTCTTTCATAAGACGTATGAAGGAGATCTTTCAAAACTTTCTGGCCAAAATCAGCCAGTACAATCAAGTGGTGGATCAGTACAAGCGGGCCGTGGATGTCTCCCCGGATCATGCCATGGCGTATGTCAATTGGGGCATCGAGCTGGCCCAGTCGGGCAAAATGATGGAAGCCCTGGAAAAATTTGAGAAGGCCACCCAGATTGCGCCCAACCGGTCGGAAACCTATACCAACTGGGGAGTGGCGCTGGCTAAAAACAACCAGCTGGAAGCGGCCATTGAAAAATTTCAGCAGGCCAACCAGCTGGATCCCAAGGCTCCGGTGAATTATGTCTTGTTGGGTGCGGCCCTCATTGAACAAGGCCAGTATGAGCAAGCCGTGGAACAATACAAGCAGGCCGTTGAGCTGGACCCATCAGACCCGGAGCCTTATGTCAGTTGGGGGGTGGCATTATCCCGGATTGGCCAGTACCATGAGGCCATCAAGCAGTTTAAAAAAGCCTTGAGCCTTAATAGCTATCAGCCCTATGTGTACTTTTTGTGGGGGGCGGTGCTGGCAGAAATGCAGGAGTACGAGACGGCCATTGAAAAGTTTAAAGTGACGCTGCGCTTTATCCCCAAGCATGCCGAGTCCCATTACTTTTGGAGCGTGGCGCTGAACCGGCTGGGGCGGTATGAGGAGGCGTTGGAAAAATCCAAGAAAACCCTGGAGTACGGCGAGGAGAAACCGGATTATTACCTTAATCAGGGAGACATTCTGGCCAACTTGAACCGACTGGAGCTGGCGGTGGCCAATTACCGGCAAGCCATTCTTCTGAACCCGGATCTGGCCGAGGCGTACTTAAGCTGGGGGGTGGCGCTTTGCAAACTGGGTCAATATGAGGACGGGTTCAAGCAGCTTCAAAAAGCCCAGGACTTAAAACCGGACTTACCCGGTATTGCCCGGTACCGGGGGCAATTTCTGCTGGAGCAGAAGCGGTTTGCTGAGGCCCTGCCGGAATTGGAGCGCGCCCATGCGGAAGAGCCGGAGAATATGGATATTTTGCTGAACGGGTCGCTGGCCCTGCTCAAAACCGGACAAATGGAGGCGGCCATTGAAAAGCTATTGGAAATTGAGCGGAAGGACCGCTGGCACCCGCAGGTCCATTTTATTTTGGGAACCCACTTTATGGGGGCTGGGAATTTTTCCAAGGCCATTGAGCACTTGCAAAAGGCCATTGAGGAAACCCCAAACTTTGAAGATGCTGCCATTAACCTGAGTCTGGCCCTATGTGAAACCGGCGATACCTTAGAAGCGGTCCGTCAGATGCGCCCGGTCATTCGCCGTTTCCCGGATTCGCCCAAGGTGAATTTTTTCTACGGTACGGTCCTCTATCGCCATGGCGATTACGGCGACGCGGTGAGCAAATATCAAAAGGCGCTGAGTCTGGATCCAGGCTATCTGGAACCTCAAATCGGCTTGGGGGAAGTGTACTTGAAACTGGGGGACTTGGCTCAGGCAGAAATAGTATTAAAATTGGCTTTGGAGAAGCAGACTCAATCTGTACCGGCATTATTTTTATTGGGTCTGGTTTACCTGCAGCAGGCGACAGCTCAATCTGATGGGTCAGAACAACTGCAATTAGCCCAGCAGACCTTTGAACAGGTGGTTGCCCTGGAGCCGGATCACTTGGATAGCTGGGCCAACCGGGCGTATGTCTTGGGGCATTTGGAATCGGTGGCGGCCATGAATGCGGAGTTTGAGCGTCTGGTCTCTATTCACCGGGGGGAGTTGGCCGCCATTGTCAGGCTCCATTGGGCATATGCGCTCGAGCGGTTTGGGGAAGCCGAGCATGCGGAAGAAAAGCGTCAGCAGGTCCTGGCTGAATACCCGCATCTGGAAACCCGGATTGAGCCGTTTTAGTGGGTGTTTCTAGACTGAAAAAGCATGTTTCGTTATGCTTTCCGGCATAGGAATGCATGGCCTCCCAATGTGAGTATCGAAAGCTGGATCTTTCTGGTCCGTTGAGTTGTATTCCCCCTATTCACCGCCAGGATATTTTTATGCTACCCTTTCTTTGAACTGGAGGGCATGCGCCGATATAGCTCAGTTGGTAGAGCAACGGTTTCGTAAACCGTAGGTC
>CAYLWC010000082.1:0-934 GCA_964387265.1 uncultured Vampirovibrionales bacterium
GCTCCGGTCTTTCTGGGGTGCTGTATATTCTGGATGAACCCAGTATCGGGTTGCATCAATACAACAATCAGCAGTTGATTAACACCTTGTGTCGCTTGCGGGATCAGGGCAATTCCCTGATTGTGGTTGAGCATGACGAGGACATGATCCGAACCGCCGACTGGGTGGTGGATATTGGTCCAGGAGCCGGGATTCATGGCGGGCGCGTGGTGGCGGAAGGCTCTCCGGGTAAAATCGAAAAAACGCAAGCGTCACTCACCGGTCAGTATCTTTCCGGGAAGCGTGAAATTCCAATACCTGCCAACTTCAGAAAGGGCAATGGAAAGGTTTTAAGCATTCAGGGCGCAACGCTTCACAACTTGAAAAACATCCATGTTGATATCCCCTTGGGGAAACTGGTGTGCGTGACGGGTTTGTCCGGTTCCGGCAAATCAACACTGGTGTTTGATATTCTGTATGATGCTCTGCATTACCATTTTGGACGCTACCAGACACGCCCGGAGGGGTATCAGTCTATTGAGGGGCTGGAGCATCTGGATAAGGTCATCCGCATTGATCAGTCCCCCATTGGCCGCTCTCCCAGAAGCAACCCGGCCACCTATACCGGTGTGTTTGATCATATCCGCAATGTCTTTGCCAATACGGAAGACGCCAAGGTGAGAGGGTATAAGGCAGGGCGCTTCAGCTTTAATGTCAAAGGGGGGCGTTGTGAGCATTGCCGTGGGGAGGGCAGTATCGTTAAAGAGATGCACTTTTTACCGAATGTGCATATCACGTGCGAAGTTTGCATGGGAACCCGCTATACGCCAGAAACCCTGGAAGTCCGTTATCGGGACAAAAACATTGCCGATGTTCTTTCAATGACGGTGGAAGAGGCTTACGGGTTTTTTGAGGCCCAGCCAAAGATTCAGCGACAGCTTGGGGTGTTGAGAGA
>CAYLWC010000082.1:944-2852 GCA_964387265.1 uncultured Vampirovibrionales bacterium
CGGTGGGGCTGGAATACATTACCCTGGGGCAACCGGCCACGACCTTATCTGGTGGGGAGGCCCAGCGGATTAAGCTGGCTACCGAGTTCTGCAAACGAAGCACTGGAAAAACATTGTATTTACTGGATGAGCCTTCCGTGGGACTCCACTGGTACGACCTGGACAAGCTGATTCATATCTTGAACCGTTTGGTGGATCAGGGCAACACGGTGCTGGTTATTGAGCATAACCTGGATATTATTAAAGTGGCCGATCATCTGATTGACTTGGGGCCGGAAGGCGGTGAGCAAGGGGGATACGTGGTGACTCAGGGAACGCCGCCCGACGTAGCCCAGTGTGAGGATTCTTACACCGGACAGTTTCTAAAGCGGTATTTTACGTAGTATTGGGGCTTAGTAATTTCGCTGACAAGACCCATTACTGCCGGGAAGCCAGGTCCAGAAGTAGGTGGTATAGTCACCGGTTCCACTACCCCAGTAAACCCGCCCGTCAATAGGAGAAACCCCGGTTGCGGCAGAACCCGCGTTGGGAATGTTTGAAAGTAGGGTGGATAAACCGGTATCCCCATGCCAGGTAAAGAAGGAAGAAGGGTCATAGTTATAGCCAAAATAGACCCGGCCGTCCGAGGTGATCGTTGAAGAGAGCCACCCGGCTGAATAGACCTCAGTGGGCAGAAGACTGGAAAGCCCTGTACTTTCGTGCCAGCTGAAGTACTGAGAGGTGGCAGGCCAACTGGAAGCCCCAAAGAACAGCCGGCCATCTACTGGCGAGGCGACCATAGAGTGTTTCCCAGGTAATGGGTAGTTGGTTAAAATCGTGGAAAGCACCCCAGCATTGGTACCATTGTCTTTCCAGGTCCATAGGACAGCAGGGTCAGCGGTGTTCTGGCTAAAGTAAACCCGTCCATCTGTGGGCGAAACAGTCATGGCTTCTACGCCAGCGCCTGGTACTTTTACCAGTGTGGATAATTTCCCGGCATGCCAGGTAAACAAGCGAGAACCACTGGAGTCACCGCCAAAGTAAACTCGCCCGTCAATAGGCGAAACGGCAGTTGAACGATCTCCCAAGCCGGTAAGGCCAACTGAGGGATCGACAATGGTGGTTAACACCCCACTTTTCCAAGTCCAGAATCCAGCGTTGCTTGAGTCAGCCCCAAAATAGACTCGGCCGTCGACTGGTGAGACGACTGTGGATTTTAATCCTATATTGTCCCGAGAGGGAGGGATAATGGTAACCAGGGTGCCGTTGAACCACGTCCAGAAGCCACTGTTGGGGTTACCGTCGTCATTGCCAAAGAACACTCGGCTTTCAGTGGGTGAAACGGTTAAGCTTTCAAACCCGGCAGAAATGACACCAGAAGGTAGAATTGTGGAGAGTCTTCGGCTGGTAGGATCCCAGGTCCAGACGTTGGCAATAGCCGTGGACTCATTGGAGCCGAAGAAAACCCGCCCGTCTGGACCTACCCCGGTTGATTTGTAGCCTGGTTCTGCAACCTTACTGGGAAGTAAGGTTGATAATCGATTGGTAGCTGGGTCCCAAGTGTAGAAATGGCCGCTTCCTGTACGTTGCCCAAAATAGACTCGGCCATCGACAGGAGAGGTGGCCATAGAATACCTACCTGCCTCCTTTATCCCTGCTGGAAGGAGAGTAGATAAAACATTGGTAGAGGGCGCCCAGCTGTAGACTTGCTCGCTACTACTCCCGCCAGGATGCCCAAAATAGACCCGCCCATCAATAGGAGAAACATTCATAGAAGTCTCCCCCGGATTTTTTATAGCAGCGGGCAAAATAGTGGATAAAATATTGCCTTCCCCCCCGGCATTGGCGGGGCAGGGATTGAGATACACCCACCGGTGACTGACCAGGTCAATGCCCCCGGTTTGGGCCCTGCCGGCAATACGGTAATAA
>CAYLWC010000083.1:0-2732 GCA_964387265.1 uncultured Vampirovibrionales bacterium
CCCACACACTGGTCAAAGAGCGTTACCCCATCTGGTGTTACGGGGCGACTCCCATTGGCTGCCATAACAAAGAGGTGGAGTTTGATAAAACCGCCTTTGAAAAACGGCGGGCGGAGCTGGCCGGATCTTTGTTGGTGGCTGATGATAGTGGTGTGGTGATTATTCGGCGGGAGCAGTTGACTGAAGATTTTCTCAAACGGCTGGAATTTATCGAGCAGCAGGAAGATATCTGGTTTGATTGCATTGATCGCCTGAAGTGGGACACCTTTGATACGGTCTGCCTGAAGAAATACCAAGGCTTTGTTTATCCTGAGTAGAAGCAAGTAGAAAGATTGTACAACTTATGACTACGACTCCTTCCGTTGAAAGCACCTCGCCCGTGAATGCGGACGGTCGTCATGCAGGCTGGAAAAAATTTGAGGACGTGGATAAACCCTACTTCCAGTATATTGAGGAGTTGGAGCAGATGGGGGTGAGTACTCGGGATCTGGTTTTTCAGTTTCCGGTATTTGCCGGTTCGGTGAATTTGGGGCGCTATCTGTTTTTCTATGAGTTGTACAAGCAGGTGATGAACCTGAATGGGCACATGGCGGATGTGGGGACCTTTAAGGGGGCCTCTTTCCTGTTTATGGCCAAGCTCATCCAGCTGTTTGAGCCGTATAACGCCACCCAGGTCCATGGGTTTGACTGGTTTCAGGGGATGACCCCATCCGCTTCCGATGAGTCTATCCAGGCCGGTAAATATCAGGCCGATTATGACACATTAGTTCGGCTCATGAAGATGCAGCAGTTGGCTGATGTGGCCGTATTGCACAAAATGGATATCACCTCGGACCTGGAGGGGTTTCTGGCCAAGAACCCGCATCTGCGCTTCAAGCTGGTGTTTATAGATTGCGGATTGGAGAAAGTGCTGGAAAAAGCCCTGGAGAATTTTTGGCCCCGATTGGTGCAAGGGGGTATTCTGGTGATGGATCACTACAACTGCGAAGTGTCCCCCACGGAGAGCGATATCCTTGAGAAATACGTCGGTAAGAATAAAATTCTGCAAATGCCCTTTAACCGCCAGCCAACTGCTTACGTCATCAAGGAAGTCTAGTTGCTGATGAATGTGCTGATTCGGTGCGATGGATCCCAGATAATCGGTGCCGGTCATGTCATGAGGATGCTGGCCTTGGCCCTGACCCTTCGGGAACAAGGCGCCTGTGTCAGCTTTTTAATGCGTCCCTTATCAGAAACGCTCTTACAACGAATTCAGGAAGCGGGATTTTTGGTTCATTGGGTTCAAGATTTGATGGATCGCTTCGAAATCTCCCCGGAAGCGGAACTGGCTGCGCTTTCTCAACACGCGGGCTGTCTGATCGTGGATCATTATGGCTATGATGCAAATCTGCTGAAACAATGCGGTCAGTATTATCAGGCTCTTGCCCTGGTTGATGACTTTCAACCGGAACGGGTGATTCCTGAGTTAGACTTGGTGGTCAATCCAAACGTTTCAGCCGCCCAGCTATCCTACCCAGAGCATCTGGGGCAGGAGCAACTGTTGGGGGCGCAATATGCCCTGCTTCGCCCGGAGTTCTGGCCGGAGAATCATGCTGTTTATCGATTCAGGCCAGCATGTAAGCGGCTTCTTGCCTGCTTTGGCGGTAGCGATACGGCGGGCATGACCCAAGAAGTGCTTCAGCTTCTATCAAAAATCAACTTCCCTTTGGAGCTGACGGTCATTACCGGGTTTGATAACCCTCATGAGTCTAGAATCCGAGAGATTCTTGATGCAATGCCGCACGCTTATACGCTGCTCTCTTCAGTACAGGATATGGCAGGAAAACTGCTTCAACAGGACGTGGCCATCTTACCCGCCTCTACCATGGCGCTGGAAGCCATGGCCCTCGGGGTCCCCACCGCTATTATTATTTCTGAGGACAACCAACGTCCCGGCGGGCTGGCTATGGTATCTGCCAAAGCAACGGTCTTATTGGGAGATACCGCCCAGTGGGATTCTGATCAGGCATTTGAAAAAATCAACTCCCTCATTCATAATGCTGCTAGCAGAGAGGCTATCGCCAAAGCGGGCTCCAAGTTAGTCAATCCCAAAGGGGCCTGCCAGGTGGCAAACACTATCTTAACCTTGACCCAGAAAGTGTCATTGTCCTCATGAAAAAAGAGATTCAACTGAAAGGCAACCGCCATCAGATGATCAGCCGGAATCATCCGCCCTACGTAATTGCGGAAATTGGCTCGAATCATAACCAGGACTTGGGGTTGGCCAAGGAAATGATTCATGTGGCGGCTGATTGCGGGGTCGATGCAGTCAAATTTCAATCGCTGAATTTGGAGAAGCAATACGCGCCCTCGGCCCAAGTACCGGAACTGAAGGACTTGTTCAGGCAAATTAAGCTGGATGAAACCTGGTATCCAGCACTGGCGGAAGAAGCCCGCAAGGCCGGGGTGGATTTTTCCTCGGCCCCAACTTACCTGGAATCGGTGCCGCTGTTGGAAGCCGTTGATGTCGCTTTCTATAAAGTCGCCTCCCCTCAAATCCGTACCTTCCCCAGTCTGCTCAAGCAAGTGGCCCAACTGGGCAGACCCATTGTGATGTCTGTGGGTTATTGCGGTTATGAACACATTGATCTGGCTTTTCAGATTGCCCGGGAAGCGGGTAATAATCAGGTTGTCCTGCTTCATACGGTTTCTGAGTACCCAACCGCTTATGAAAAAGTCAATTTAAACTGCAT
>CAYLWC010000084.1:0-2689 GCA_964387265.1 uncultured Vampirovibrionales bacterium
GTGTAGCAATACTGGCTGCCGGGGTAAAAAAGAACCTTCCACCCCTGATACTCGATACACCATTAATGCCGATGCCAATGCCGCTCGAAACATCGCGCTTCGGGGCGCAAAACTCGGACATCGTCTGGAACTGCCTGGCAAGGAAGATCGGGAAAAGATCAAAGAGGAACTCCAGGCCTGGCTGTTGAACAAGTACGCCTGGATGGCTAAAAAGCCAGAAAATGCCATTCCGGTCTAGGGGCATTCAGGCAATCTAAGCAGGCTCTTCGTTTTTAAAAGAGCATGATCAGTGCCAGCCAACTGAATACCTATCTGTTTTGCCCCCGTCTGCTCTTTTTAGAGGCGGTTCTCGGGTGTGAAGGCTCCAATATTCCCAGTGAGGAGGGCCGGTTTTTGCATGATAAATTGGCCTCCGAGGAGATTTATTTGGAATCGGAATCCCTGGGTCTTTGTGGAAAGCTAGATGTATACCGCCAGGAAGGAATTCCTGTAGAGTATAAACGAGGCCGCCCTCAACCGGATGGCTCCCCATGGCCAGGACATGCGACTCAGCTTTGCGCCATGGGAATGCTCTTGGAAGAAGTGGAAAAAATCGAGGTTCCATACGGCTATATCTGGTATAACCTGAGCCGGGAGCGCTTAGAAGTTCACCTCACTGAAGAATTGCGGGGTGAGACCCGAAAAATCATTGAGCAGGCGACAAAGCTGGTGAATGGCAATCAGCTCCCACCGCCTATCGAGAACCGAAAAGCGTGTCTGGGGTGTAACCAGTATAGAAATTGCTTGCCTGATGAGATTTGTGGAACCAGTCCACCGGAAGAATCCAAGACCATCCTGGCGCCCCATGTGGAGGGTCAGGCGGTTTACGTGGATCGACCGGGCAGTAAGCTCTCTATGAAGGATGGCCAGCTTCGGATTTCGGCGATTGGGGAAGAAGAAGCGGTTTCGGTAGGGTTGAGCCGGATTAACCAGATTGTGATTCAGCAACCTGCCAGTTGCACCAGTAGTCTGTTCGAGGCTTGCGCAAAACAAAAAATCCCTGTGATGTTGCTGGATTATTCGGGGCGCTGGCAAGGGAGTGTGCAAGGTCCTGTGAATAGAAACGTGTTCACTCGCTTGGCCCAGTATAATACCCTGACCCACCCGGAAAACTGCTTGTATCTGGCTAAAACATTGATTGCAGCCAAGTTGCATAATCAGCGGGTCTGGTTGCGTCGGCATCTGGGCAAAGATCATGATAAAGTCACAGCGTTAACACGTGCGGCCAAGCAGGTAGACCAAGCTACTGAACCGCTGGGTTTGATGGGTATTGAAGGGGAAGCGGCCCGGAATTTTTATGCCGGGTTCTCGGAGATGCTTCTAACTGATGATTCTTTAAGCTGGCTGGGTCGTAAAAAACATCCCAGTCCCGATCCGTTGAATAGTTTACTTAGCTTCGGGTACAGCATTCTCATGCAACAGGTTTTAACCGGCTGCGAGTTGGCAGGACTGGATCCTTATCTTGGCTTTTATCATGGCTTAAAGCATGGCAAGCCCTCGTTAGCTTTGGATTTAATGGAAATTTATCGGACCCCGGTGGTGGACGCGACCGTTCTGGGGTTCTTGAACCGGAAGCAATGCAGCCTGGAGGATTTTGAAATTGAAGGATCCCGCTGTTTGCTAAAGCCAACAACCAGAAAGGCCTTCGTACATGCCCTGTTTGAGCGTCTCAGAACACCGGTTAAGCATCCGGTTTTTGGATATGAGACGACTTATCAGCGGGCTATTCATGTGGAAGCCCGGCTATTTAGTTATGCCCTGATTAGTGGCTTGGATATATGGCAACCCTTCCGGTGGAGGTAAAAGGTAATGTTAACATCCCAAAAAACGGCTCATGAGCGCACTTACCTGATTATGTATGATATTCGGGATCCCAAGCGTCTACGGAAGATTCATAAAATATGTAAACAGTATGGCCTGCCGCAGCAGTATAGTGTGTTTGAAGCCCGGATGACCCAACGGAAATTTCTTCGCTTTTTACGGGAAGTCCAGCCAATTATTAAGCAGAATGAAGACCAGTTGGTATGCATGCCTATTTGTGCGCAATGCCGTCAACAAATTAAGGTCATTGGGCAATCTTGGGACTTTACACATGAGGAAGCTTGTATTATTATTTAGTTGTTCTGAGCTATATGCCAGGCGGTTGTACTATAGCCCTTTTGGGACTATAGACCCTAGATAGATGAATGTGTTTGCTACTTGACGCTTGGGCGGTGGGCCTTTTTAGGTATATCCGTTTCTGAGGTTGGGTTAAGAGCGTTATCTATCCTGAAGATTAATGGTTTTCAAGGTAAATACATTTACGAGGACCTTGGTGGCGTAAAAAACCGTTGAGGTCCTCGTAATGTAATCAGGGTTTATGTTTTAAGGCGTTTTTCGAGATGAAAGTTGTTGTACTTTTTCATAGAAACCATAGTTGCTCGAAATCCATTCGTTTTTCCGAGTTGGGCATTGGTTTTCCAGCATAAGAGGTGGAAAGTACCTTGAAAACCAATGATCTCCAGACACCCTATGGATTTTTTCAACAAGCGAAAAGAGATAGAGGTGGAAAGTACCTTGAAAACCAATGATCTCCAGACACAAGGGGTGGTGGGGTGACGCGGGATAGGTGGCAGCAGGGTGGAAAGTACCTTGAAAACCAATGATCTCC
>CAYLWC010000085.1:0-1907 GCA_964387265.1 uncultured Vampirovibrionales bacterium
GTACCCAGGTGCGGGGAACCAGAGTCTGTAGCCACTCAAAATCCGCATCACCCAGCATTTCTTTCCAGAAGGCTTGTAAAACTGGATGATGCAACAGGGCCAGTGAGAGTTTTTCCTCGACATGGGGCTTAAACGGTGGGGTGCATTGGACCCATTTCTTTTTTAGCGCGTATTGAATCAATTCCATTTTGGGGATGTTGGGCAGATCAAATAGCTCAAAAAACCGGTAAATCAGATCAATGGGTTTTTCTTCCCCATCTTCCGTTGTAAAAACCAGCTTGTCTCGAACCAATTCAATTTGCTTGGGGTGAATCAGGTCTATTTGAGGGTAGTCGGATTTCAGGGTGTGGGCCAGCCAGATCATTTCCAGCCGGTAGTCAGCCGCTTCATCTGAAAGCACAATGGCAATCTGTGGATCGGTTTGTCCGGTTTGGGTTTGGTAAAATGTTTTCAGCATCCGTAAAAACGCTTGAGGTATCGTGTCTGGGGCTTCCAGGACCGAAAAACCGCTTTTTCGGTACAGCTCGTTCAGGGCCGAGGTAAATCCGATGCCTCCGGGCACAGCGTCAATCTCACATAGCTGAAAGCCGTTTTCGGTCATGAGCAAATCCGGGCGGATGACCAGGGGAAGATGGGCTTTAAAGCGTTTCATCCGCGCGAACTGAATGAGGGCTTCCGGCTTACCTTGATCCAGCAATGAGGCAATCCAGGCAGGTCGCTGATGCTTGATGCTTTCTTTATATAAAGTATCCAATGCCTGGATAAATCGCCATAGAGCCAGCCCCAGTCGCTGTATATCTTGAAGCTGCGTTTGGCTCAGGGCAAATGGGATGGGGGAAAGTTCCCAACCCAAGGGGCGTTTCCCTTCTTCTTGGCTTTCGTATAAGGCAAATGAAGGTAAGAAGTCCAGGTTCAGCTGGCCAGCCTGGGCGGTTGGAGAAAATCCGTCAGATGAATGAATGATGGGCATGTCCGATATGATATTCCAGCCGGTCGTAAATGAGAAGCAGGAAATGCTTTATAATGGGTGGGAGAGGTGTACGGTTTTTTTCCATCCACCGAGAATCCCGCAATAGATGATCTGGAATTTGTAAAAAGCGCATGTTTGGGAAAAAAGCTAAGCAAAACGGACCCCAAGACGAGTTGGCACAGCTGTCCTTGCAAGGACGAGGCCGTAGTTTGTTTGCTGCGGAGGTCAATCCACCGCCTCCGGCGATTGACTTTGGCTTTGAACAGTTTTATAGCCAGGCGGCTGCATTGCCCCAGGCTCCTTCTCACAGCGAGAGCCCACCGGTTGAATATATGCCGGATGGATCTGCGCCTGCATCTGACATTAACCCTCAGTGGGATCAATCCGCCACGGAGTATGTTCCTGAAACGGCCTATGCTCTGCCAACGCAAGAACCTGTACAAGATGAGGCTGCCACGTCCGCCTTTACGTTTGAGCAGATGGAACCCGAGGGCTTCCAGGAATTGAATGAGTTTTCAATCCCCGCTCCTGGGATTGAACACTTTGAAGTAACACCACAAGAAGCGCAGCCACCCGTAACACAGGTACCGGAAACTCACTTATCAGAACCACAGCCCTGGGATGCACCTGATCAAGAGCCCATATCCAGTCTGGACTATCCAGATCCAGTCGGGGAAGCGATCCCACTAAGTCCGCCTTCATCAGACTTGTGGTCACAATTGTCCTCTTCCGCGTCGGATATTTCCGGGAGTGGCTTACAAATGCCGATCACGGATGAAGCCCCAGGCCAGTTCCTGGATACGGTCAACCAGCAGCTTTACCCAGAGTCCGCCTTGGATCCGATGGCCTTTGAAGCCTCGGCCCAGGCTTTTGAAGAAGCGGCGGATTTGTTATTTCCAGAGACAATTTCAGGAACCCCCATGCTGGATGATACGAT